>NZ_JBEOSF010000014.1:0-197371 GCF_040302725.1 Kitasatospora sp. NPDC097605
GACAGGAGTCGCGGTACCGGGTGAGGCCGTCGGGGTCGTCGCGCCGTTTGAAGAAGGGGAAGCCGAGCGCGCTGGAGTCCCACTCCAGGGGTCAGCTTTCCTCGCGCCAGCCTTCGTGGGAGGTCGCGACAGCGTCGAGGGTGTGGAGAAGGGCGGGGGTCCAGCCGTTCTCGGGGGGTTCGACGACCACCAGCCACTGGGCGTCCTCGGCGTCGTCCTCCCCGGCGAGGGCGTCGCGGACGATTTCGAGCTCGCCGAGGTCGGGGTGGTCCGCACTGAGCTCCTCCGCGACCTCCTCGGCGGCGTCGCGGTCGGGCAGGACGAGCAACTGCCGGGCGTGCGGGTCGAAGTCGTCCGGCAGGTCGGTGGTGGGGTCTTCGGTCACCCGCCCATTCTCCAGGGGCGGAGCTGTCCGTCCCCCGTGGGATGCTGGTAGGCGATGGCCAGGAAGAGTGCACCCGACGACCTGCTCGCCCCGCTGACCCTCGCGGTCGGCCAGGAGGAGCTGCTGCTGGACCGCGCGGTCGCCCAGGTGGTGGCCGCCGCGAAGGCGGCCGACCCGGACACCGACGTGCGGGACCTCCCGCCCGGCGGCCTGCAGCCGGGCAGCCTGGCCGAGCTGACCACCCCGTCGCTCTTCGCCGAGCGCAAGGTCATCGTGGTCAGGGCCGCCCAGGACCTCCCCGCCGACTCCGTCAAGGAGGTCAAGGCGTACATCGAGGCCCCCGCCGATGAAGTGATCATGGTCCTGGTGCACGCGGGCGGCGCCAAGGGCAAGGGCCTGCTGGACGCGGGCCGGAAGGCCGGCGGCCGCGAGGTGGCCTGCGCCAAGCTCGCCAAGGCGAGCGAGCGGCTGGCCTTCGTCCGCGGCGAGTTCCGCACACTCGGCCGCTCGGCCACGCCGGAGGCCTGCCAGGCCCTGCTGGACGCGCTCGGCAGCGACCTGCGCGAGCTGGCGGCCGCCTGCAGCCAGCTCACCTCCGACGTCGAGGGCGCCATCGACGAGACCGTGGTGGCCCGCTACTACAGCGGCCGGGCCGAGGCGACCGGTTTCGAGGTGGCGGACCTGGCGGTCACCGGCCGGGCCGCCGAGGCGCTGGAGCGGCTGCGCTGGGCGCTGGCCGTCGGCCAGCCGCCGACCGGCATCACCTACGCGCTGGCCTCCGGCGTGCGCAGCATCGGCCGGCTGGCGACCACCGGGCGGAACATGCGCCCGGCGGACCTGGCCCGCGAGCTGGGCATGCCGCCGTGGAAGGTCGAACGGGTCCGCCAGCAGATGCGCGGCTGGACCGGCGACGCCGTGGCCACCGCCCTGACCGCGATCGCGCAGGCCGACGCCGCCGTCAAGGGCGGTTCCGACGACCCGGCCTTCGCGCTGGAGCGGGCCGTGGTCGCCGTGGCCAGGGCCGCCCGGGCCGGCTCCCGCACGCCCTCGTACTGACCAGGCCGGGGACCAGCACCGGGACGGGAGCTACGGGCCGCCGATCGCCTTGAGCATGTCCCGGGTGTCGTCGAGGATGGCCTTGCGCACGGTCTCGCGGTCCAGCGTGTGGTTCTTGCCGACCTGGTAGTTGTCCGTCCAGTACAGCGAGTACGTCATCGCGCCGTCGCGGACCTGCAGGTAGTAGTTGATGTCGTGGAAGGTCTTGTCCGAGCTGGTCGGCTCGTCGCCGTAGGCGAAGTAGGCCTCCTCGCCGAGGCCCGGCGCGTCGGTGATCTCGTACTTCTGCTGCTCGAAGTAGTGCCGCAGGGCGGCGAACTCGGGGACGGAGTCGACGGCCTTGTGCAGCTCGGCCCGGATGTCCAGGGTGGCGTAGTCGGGGGTCTCGCTGTCGCCGGGCGTGCGCTTCATCAGCGCGTAGCAGCGCATGACGTCCATGGACTCGCTGCGGCCGGCGTGCTCCAGCGGGTAGTTGTCCACCATCTTGTACTTGCCGCGGAACGCGGTGAGCTTGCCGGCTTCGCAGATCTTGTCGACGGCGTGGTAGCCGCGGACGCTCTTCGCGCCCGACCCGCCGTCCACGATGCCGGGCACCGCGACGACGGCGCCGGTCCAGACCGCCGAGGCCAGGATCGCGCCGACGAACGCCCAGACCGCGTTGCGCCGCAACACGCCGCGCCCGCCGCGCCCGCCGTCCGAGCCGGGCGCACCGGGCGCGCTCGGCACGCCGGGCGCACTGGGCAGCCCGGGCGGCGGCCCGAAGCCCGGCAGGCCGCTGGGTGCCGGCACCGGTGCCGGCGGCTGCTGCGGAAAGCCGGCGAAGCCGGGTCCGCTCGATGGCGGCGGCGGTGGCGGCGGTGTCCCCAATGTGTGCCCCCCTCGGGCCCTCGGCGTGGGTGCCGGACACCCGGGACCCTACCGGTCGTACCGGAGGGTGGGACAGGCGCCGAGGCGCTCCGCCCGACCGGTAGGGTCGGGGCCTTCATCGGCCACATGTCCCAGGGGGGACCTTGCGCACGCGCACCATCACGATCGTCTCGACGGCCGGTCTGCTGGCCGGCCTGACGGCATGCTCCGGCGGCGCGAACCCGGGGACGGCGGCGGGGGCCGCCCCGGTTCCGCCGCCCGCGGTCACCCAGACCGTCACCGTCACCGCCACGGTCACGGCCCCGGCGCCGCCCGCGCCACCGGCCCCGACGGTCACCGTCACCGTCACGGCGACCGCGACGCTCACCGCGCCGCCGCCGGCCACGACCGCGCCGCCCGCCGAGACCGCGCCCGCCGAGCCGGCCGACACGATCGCCGGCAGCGGCACCTTCCTGGTCGGCACCGACATCCGGCCCGGCACCTACCGGACGGCCGGCCCGAACAGCAGCTCGGTGGGCATGTGCTACTGGGAGCGCTCCCGGGCCGCCGACGGCGATCTCGGCTCGATCATCGCCAACGAGAACCTGATGGGCCAGGGCGTCGTCACGATCAAGAAGACCGACGTCGTCTTCAAGACGCAGGGCTGCCAGAGCTGGACGAAGATCGGCTGAGCCCGCCCGGACGCACGCGCGCACGCGCACGCACGCACGCGCACGGCCACCGGCCGCCCCGGAAACACGAACTGCCCGGCCGGTGGGGAACCGGCCGGGCAGTGGCGGGAAGGGCCGGCGGGCCGGCACTTCCGGTCGATCTCTCGTGCACCGCACCCGCGTGGCGAACGCAGGCCGCGTGCGGTGCGAAGTGTGCTGCGCCTCGGGTTTCCGGGTAGAGGGCCGGGTCGTCCCGAGGGGGTGGGGCCGTCGAGGCGGCCCCGGGGGCGTCAGGCCTGGACGGCCGCGTTGACGCGCTTGGTGATGGCCGACTTCTTGTTGGCGGCCTGGTTGGCGTGGATGACGCCCTTGCTCACGGCCTTGTCCAGCGCCTTGGAGGCGGCGCGGGCCAGCTCGGTGGCCTTCTCGGTCTCACCGGCGGCGGCGGCCTCACGGGCCTTGCGCAGGGCGGTCTTCAGCGAGGACTTGACGGCCTTGTTGCGCAGGCGCGCCTTCTCGTTGGTCTTGTTGCGCTTGATCTGGGACTTGATGTTCGCCACGAAAGAGCCTCAGTCTGTGTTATCGGTTCCGGGTCCCCCGGCCGGAGGCCGGCGGGGGCTGCACCGCGCGGCCGTCGGACCTGCTGAGAGGGCATGCCGAGGCCAGGTGCAGCGCCCCACGCTACCAGGGGCGCCGGGCCCGGCCCAAACCGGGCGCTGGCGCGCGGCCCGCTCGCGGGAAGTGGGAAGATGGGAGGAACTATCTCGATCGGACGACCGTCCGGTCGCCCGGGAAGCCGGTCAGCGATGATCCGGACACCCCCGGCCCCCGGACCAACGGAGAATCGGACCAAGGTGCCCGCGACCCCCAGCAATGTGCCAGAGCCCAGCCGTACCGACCCGGCGCTGATCCGCAACTTCTGCATCATCGCCCACATCGACCACGGCAAGTCGACGCTCGCCGACCGGATGCTGCAGATCACCGGTGTGGTGGACCCGCGGCAGATGCGCGCCCAGTACCTCGACCGGATGGACATCGAGCGCGAGCGCGGCATCACCATCAAGTCGCAGGCGGTCCGTCTCCCGTGGGCGCCGAAGACCGGCCCGGACGCCGGCAGCACGCACATCCTCAACATGATCGACACCCCGGGCCACGTGGACTTCACGTACGAGGTGTCCCGCTCCCTCGCGGCCTGCGAGGGCACCATCCTGGTCGTCGACGCGGCCCAGGGCATCGAGGCGCAGACCCTCGCCAACCTGTACCTGGCGCTGGAGAACGACCTCACGATCGTCCCGGTGCTCAACAAGATCGACCTGCCGGCCGCCCAGCCGGAGAAGTACGCCGAGGAGATCGCCCACATCATCGGCTGCGACCCGGCCGACGTGCTGAAGGTCAGCGCCAAGACCGGTCTGGGCGTCGAGGACCTGCTGGACCACATCGTCAACACCGTCCCGGCCCCGGTCGGCGTCAAGGACGCCCCGGCCCGCGCGATGATCTTCGACTCGGTGTACGACGCCTACCGCGGCGTGGTCACCTACGTCCGCGTGGTCGACGGCCAGCTCACCAAGCGCGAGCGCATCGCCATGATGTCCACCGGCGCGACCCATGAGCTGCTGGAGATCGGCGTCATCTCGCCGGAGCCCAAGGTCGCCGACGGCCTGGGCGTCGGCGAGGTGGGCTACATCATCACCGGTGTGAAGGACGTCCGGCAGTCCAAGGTCGGTGACACCATCACCTCGCAGCACAAGGGCGCCACCGAGGCGCTGGGCGGCTACAAGGACCCGCGCCCGATGGTGTTCTCCGGCCTGTACCCGCTGGACGGCTCGGACTACCCGCTGCTGCGCGACGCGCTCGACAAGCTGCGGCTGAACGACGCGGCCCTGGTCTACGAGCCGGAGACGTCGGTGGCGCTCGGCTTCGGCTACCGCTGCGGCTTCCTCGGCCTGCTGCACCTGGAGATCATCCGGGAGCGCCTGGAGCGCGAGTTCAACCTCGACCTGATCTCCACCGCCCCGAACGTGGTCTACCGGGTGATCATGGAGGACGGCACCGAGCACACCGTCACCAACCCGAGCGAGTTCCCCACCGGCAAGATCGCCGAGGTGTACGAGCCGGTCGTGCGCGGCACCATCCTGGCGCCGAACGAGTTCGTCGGCGCGATCATGGAGCTCTGCCAGTCCCGCCGCGGCAACCTCCAGGGCATGGACTACCTGTCCGAGGACCGGGTCGAGCTGCGCTACACCCTGCCGCTCGCCGAGATCGTCTTCGACTTCTTCGACCAGCTGAAGTCCAAGACCCGCGGCTACGCCTCGCTCGACTACGAGCCCATCGGCGAGCAGACCGCGAACCTGGTGAAGGTCGACATCCTGCTGCACGGCGACGCGGTGGACGCGTTCTCCGCGATCGTGCACAAGGACAAGGCCTACGGCTACGGCGTGATGATGGCCGGCAAGCTGCAGAAGCTGATCCCGCGCCAGCAGTTCGAGGTGCCGATCCAGGCCGCGATCGGCTCCCGGGTGATCGCCCGCGAGACGGTCCGCGCGATCCGCAAGGACGTCCTCGCCAAGTGCTACGGCGGTGACATCTCCCGGAAGCGGAAGCTGCTGGAGAAGCAGAAGGAGGGCAAGAAGCGGATGAAGATGGTCGGCCGGGTGGAGGTCCCGCAGGAGGCCTTCATCGCCGCGCTGTCCACCGACGCCGAGGCGCCCAAGGGCGAGAAGAAGTAACGACCGCCCATCGGAGGGGCCCGGAACGGACGCACCGCGCGGACGCGTTCCGGGCCCCTCCGGCATCTCCCGCCGCTCAGCGCAGCGACAGCACGACGCTCTTCAGGATCGCCGCCTTGGCCAGCCGCCCGGCCCGCCCGGTGAGGACGGCCGGCCGCATCGAGTCGTCACCGTGGATGAACTGCAGCAGCCCGTCGCGCCGCCCGAGGCTCAGGCACTGCACGACGTACCGGAAGGCGAACGGCTTGTCGGTGCGCCCGGTGAGCACCTTGCCGAGGTACTGGCCCTGCGGCAGGGCGGTGGCGCAGCCCATCCGCAGGGTGCCGGTGCCGGGGACGGTGACCTCGGCGGCGTCGCCGATCACGTACACCTCGGGGTGCGAGACCGAGCGCAGGTGGTCGTCGACGACCGCCCGTCCGGCGGGGGTGACGGCGAGGCCGGCCTCGGCGGCGAGCGGGTGCGGCTCCATCGAGGCGGCCCAGACGACCAGGTCGGCGGGGATCCGGCCGGCGGTGGTGGTGAGGCCCCCGGCGTCGACGGCGGTGACGGCGCCGTGCTCGTGGATCGCGACGCCGAGCCCGCGCAGCACCCGGTGGACGTGGTCGTGGCCCTTGGCCGAGAACCAGCCGCCGACCTGCTCGGCGGCGACGATCCGCACGGTCCAGCGGGGGTGGGCCTCGGCGAGTTCGGCGGCCAGTTCGATGCCGGTGGCGCCGCCGCCGACGACCGCGACGGTGCCGGGGCGCTCGGCGGTGCGCAGCCGCTCGGCGACCTCGGCGGCCCGTTCGACGGGGTAGGCGTGCTCGGCGGCGCCGGGGACGTCGTGCCAGGCGGTGCGGCTGCCGAGGGCGTGGACGAGGGTGTCGTAGGCGAGGGTGTCGCCGTTGTCGAGGAGGACCTTGCGGCCGGTGAGGTCGAGTTCGGTGGCGCGGGCCCGGACGTGCCGTACGCCGCGTCCGCGCAGCACCTCGGCGATCGTGGGCCGGTTCACCGGGAGGCCGGCGGTGGTCTCGTGCTGGCGGATGCGGTGCAGGATGCGGCTCTCGGGGGCGACCAGGGTCACCCGGCCGCGCTTGCCGGCCCGGGTCGCGGCGGCGAGGCCGGCGTAGCCGGCACCCAGTACGACGATCTGCTTCTCGGTCATGTCGTCCCGCTCCTTCGTGGCGCCGTCGGTGGCGTCCTCTCGCGGTGTCCCCGGGGTGGCCGGGGAGCGTTTCTCCGCGTGTTCGGAAGGGGGACGACGGCGCCCGCCGGAGTGTGACGGTGACCCGCGTCACATCTCCGGCGGGGTGGCGGGGGTGTTGAGGTGGGTGAGCTTCTCCGGGTTGACCACGGCGTAGGCCTCGGTGATCCGGCCGTCGGCGACGGCGAAGGCCATGACGCCGCCGATGACGCCGGGCCGGGAGTACCAGACCAGGCCGGGTTCGCCGTTGACCGGGGCGAACTCCACGGCGGCGTCGGCCGTGACCCACTTGTTGACGAGGCCGAGGACGAGCCGGGAGACCTTGCCGGCGCCGAGCACCGGGCGGGCGCCGGCGGTGACGATGCCGCCGCCGTCGGAGTGCCAGACGATGTCGGGGTCGAGGACGGCGAGCAGGCCCTCGATGTCGCCGCGGGCGCTGGCGGCGGCGAACGCCTCGACGGCCTGCCGGTGCTCGGCCGGGTCGGCGGTGGCCCGGCGTCCGCCGTCCTTGATCCGGCGGCGGGCGCGGGAGGCGAGCTGGCGGGTGGCGTCGGGGCTGCGTTCCAGGGAGGCGGCGATCTCGTCGAAGCCGACGGCGAAGACGTCGTGCAGGACGAAGGCGGCGCGTTCGGCGGGGGTGAGCTGTTCGAGGACGGCGAGCAGCGCGAGCGAGACGGATTCGCCGCGTTCGGCCAGGTCGGCGGGGGAGGCGGGGGTGTCCTGGTAGGAGAGGGACGGTTCGGGCAGCCATTCGCCGAAGTAGGACTCGCGGCGGGCCCGGGCGGAGCCGAGCTGGTCGTAGCAGAGGCGGGTGACGACGGTGGTGAGGTAGGCGCGGGGGTCGGCGACGGCGGTGCGGTCGGCGGCGCGCCAGCGCAGCCAGGCCTCCTGGAGGACGTCCTCGGCGTCGGTGAAGGAGCCGAGCATCCGGTAGGCGACGGAGCCGAGGTAGCGCCGGTGGGTCTCGAAGGCGTCCGGGCCGGTGGCGGCGGGCGCGCCGGCGGCGGTCCCGACGGCGGGCTCGGTGGCGGCGGTCGCCGACGGTTCGTCACTCACGGCCCTACCGTAGCGCCCGCCCCGGGCCCGGCGGCAGGGGCGGGCCCGGACGCGCGGGAGCCCGGGGCGGGCGGCGGGACCGTCCGCCCCGGGCTCCCCGGGGGCGGCGGCGCTACTCGACCTCGGCGACCGCCTCGGCGAACTGCGCCTTGTAGAGCCGGGCGTAGGCGCCGTCGGCGGCGATCAGCTCGTCGTGGCCGCCCTGCTCGACGATGGAGCCGTTCTCCATCACGAGGATCACGTCGGCGTCCCGGATGGTGGAGAGCCGGTGGGCGATGACGAAGCTGGTGCGCCCGGTGCGCAGCCGGGCCATGGCCCGCTGGATGAGCACCTCGGTGCGGGTGTCGACGGAGCTGGTGGCCTCGTCGAGGACGAGGATGGAGGGCTGGGCGAGGAAGGCGCGGGCGATGGTGATGAGCTGCTTCTCGCCGGCGCTGACGCCGGTGCCCTCGTCGTCGATGACGGTGTCGTAGCCCTCGGGCAGGGTGCGCACGAAGCGGTCGACGTGGGCGGCCCGGGCGGCTTCGACGACCTGGTCGCGGGTGGCCCCGTCGGCGCCGTAGGCGATGTTGTCGGCGATGGTGCCGCCGAACAGCCAGGTGTCCTGGAGGACCATGCCGATGCCGGAGCGCAGTTCCTCGCGGGACATCGCGGCGATGTCGACGCCGTCGAGGGTGATCCGCCCGGAGCTGACCTCGTAGAACCGCATCAGCAGGTTGACCATGGTGGTCTTGCCGGCGCCGGTGGGGCCGACGATGGCGACGGTCTGGCCGGGTTCGACCTTGAGCGAGAGGTCCTCGATGAGGGGCTTGCCGGGGTCGTAGCGGAAGGCGACGTCCTGGAAGACGACCCGGCCGCGCAGGGCGTCGGGGCGTTCGGGCATGGCGGGTTCGGGGGTCTGCTCGGGGGAGTCGAGGAGTTCGAAGACGCGTTCGGCGGAGGCGACGCCGGACTGCACCAGGTTGGCCATGCTGGCGACCTGGGTGAGCGGCTGGCTGAACTGGCGGGAGTACTGGATGAACGCCTGGACGTCGCCGATGGACAGCGCGCCGCCGGCCACCCGCAGGCCGCCGACGACGGCGATCAGCACGTACTGGAGGTTGCCGATGAGCATCATCGCGGGCTGGATGATGCCGGAGATGAACTGGGCCTTGAAGCTGGAGGCGTAGAGGGCCTCGTTGTGCTCGCGGAAGGTTTCGGCGGACTCCTTCTGCCGGCCGAAGACCTTGACCAGGGTGTGGCCGGTGTACATCTCCTCGATGTGCGCGTTGAGCTGCCCGGTGGACTTCCACTGCTGGACGAACTGGGGCTGGGCGCGCTTGCCGACGCGGGTGGCGACGACGACGGACAGCGGGACGGCGATCAGCGCGATGAGGGCGAGCAGCCAGGAGATCCAGAACATCATGGCGAGCACACCGACGACGGTGAGCAGCGCGTTGACCACCTGGCCCATGGTCTGCTGCATGGTCTGGCTGATGTTGTCGATGTCGTTGGTGACCCGGCTGAGGACTTCGCCGCGGGGTTGCTTGTCGAAGTAGCTGAGCGGCAGCCGGGCGAGTTTGGCCTCGGTCTCCTGGCGCAGCCGGTAGCCGGCGCGCTGGATGGCGTGGGCGGCGAGGCGGCCCTGGACGACGCCGAAGACGGCGGCGGCGACGTAGATGGCGAGGACCCAGAGCAGGACGGTGCCGATGGCGCCGAAGTCCATGCCCTGGCCGGGGGTGAAGTCGACGGAGGAGATCAGGTTGGCGAGGTCGCCGTCGCCGCGGGCGCGCATGGCGTCGACGACCTGCTGCTTGGAGGCGTCGGCGGGGAAGCGGCCGCTGATGACGCCGGCGAAGATCAGGTCGGTGGCGTGGCCGAGGATCTTGGGGCCGACGACGGCGGCGCCGATGCTGAGGGTGCCGAGGGCGAGGACGCCGGCGATGAGGGCGCGTTCGGGGCGGAGCAGCTTGAGCAGCCGCTTGCCGGAGCCCTTGAAGTCCATGGACTTCTCGGCGCCCTGGCCGCCCATGAAGCGGCCGGGGCCGGCGGGGCCGCGGCGGGCGGCGGCGGCCTGGGAGTCGCCGGCCGTCTGGGGCGGGCGCCCGCCGGCGCCGGGTCCGCCGGGCCCGCCCGGGCCTCCCGGCCGGCCGGGTCCGCCGGGGTGTCCGCCGGGGGCCTTGTCGAAGCCGGGCGCGGACTTGTCGGGGCTGGTCACGCCGCCTCCTGCTCGGTGAGCTGGGAGAGCACGATCTCCCGGTACGTCGGATTGCCGGCCATGAGCTCGCCGTGGGTGCCGCTGCCGACGACGGCGCCCTCGTCCAGGACGATGATCCGGTCGGCCTCGCGGATGGTGGAGACGCGCTGGGCGACGATCACCACGGTGGCGTCGGCGGTCTCGCGGGCGAGCGCCTTGCGCAGCCTGGCGTCGGTGGCGTAGTCGAGCGCGGAGAAGGAGTCGTCGAAGAGGTAGACGTCGGGGCGGCGCACCAGGGTGCGGGCGATGGCCAGGCGCTGGCGCTGGCCGCCGGAGACGTTGCCGCCGCCCTGGGAGATGGGCGCGTCGAGGCCTTCGGGGAGCTGTTCGACGAAGTCCTTGGCCTGGGCGATCTCCAGGGCGTGCCAGAGTTCCTCGTCGGTGGCGTCGGGCCGGCCGTAGCGCAGGTTGCTGGCGACGGTGCCGGAGAACAGGTAGGGCTTCTGCGGGACGAGGCCGACGCTGTCGGACAGGGCCGTGGGGTCGAGTTCGCGGACGTCGACGCCGCCGAGCAGGACCTGGCCGGAGGTGGCGTCGAAGAGCCGGGGGACGAGGCCGAGCAGGGTGGACTTGCCGCTGCCGGTGGAGCCGATGACGGCGGTGGTCTCGCCGGGGCGTGCGGTGATGCCGATGCCGCGCAGCACGGACGCCTCGGCGCCGGGGTAGCGGAAGTCGACGTCGCGCAGTTCGAGGTGGCCGCGGCGCAGTACCTCGGTGACGGGGGCGGAGGGCGGCACGACGCTGGAGCGGGTGTCGAGCACCTCCTGGATGCGTTCGGCGCAGACCTCGGCGCGCGGCACCATCATGAACATGAAGGTGGCCATCATGACGCTCATCAGGATCTGCAGCAGGTAGGAGAGGAAGGCGGTGAGGGCGCCGATCTCCATGTCGCCGCTGTTGATCCGGTGGGCGCCGAACCACAGGACGGCGACGCTGGAGACGTTGACGACGAGCATGACGCCCGGGAACAGGTAGGCCATCAGCTTGCCGACCTGCAGCGAGACGCCGGTGAGGTCCTCGTTGGCGCCGCCGAACCGGTTCTGCTCGTGGTCGTCCTTGACGAAGGCGCGGATGACCCGGATGCCGGTGATCTGCTCGCGCAGCACCCGGTTCACGGTGTCGATCTTCTCCTGCATGCTGCGGAAGCGCGGGCGCAGCTGGCGGACCAGGGCGGCGACGACGATGCCGAGGGCGGGGACGACGGCGAGCAGCAGTCCGGAGAGCGGCACGTCCTGGTTGAGGGCCATGATGATGCCGCCGACGCACATGATCGGTGCGGCGACCATCAGGGTGAACGACATCAGGACCAGCATCTGGACCTGCTGGACGTCGTTGGTGGTCCGGGTGATCAGGGAGGGGGCGCCGAACTGGCCGACCTCGCGGGCGGAGAAGCCCTGGACGCGGTCGAAGACGGCGGCCCGGATGTCGCGGCCGACGGCCATGGCGGTGCGGGCGCCGTAGTAGACGGCGCTGATCGAGCAGAGGGTCTGCAGGAGGGTGACGCCGATCATCACGGCGCCCACCCGCAGGATGTAGCCGGTGTCCCCCTTGATCACTCCGCTGTCGATGATGTCGGCGTTGAGTGTGGGCAGGTAGAGCAGCCCGAGGGTGGAGACCAGCTGGAGGAGCACCAGCAGGGTGATCGGTCGGGTGTAGGGGCGCAGGTACGCCCTGAGCAGTCTGATCAGCACTGGCTCACTCTTGTCGTCGTCGGCGGCGGCTTGGGCATCCCAATTCTCGTTGTTCGGGAGGCCGGTACATGAGATTCCGGGCAAGCGAGCCGGATCTTTGTCCAGCCCTTTGCCGAACGTTCCGGGGGACGCGGTGGTGCCGTGCACCGGTGGTTCGGGAGAGTGCCGCCTCGGTCAGCCCTCTTACGGAATGACCGGTTTCCCCCTAGGCTGCTGGCAGCCCTCTTGTTACTCGCTGGTACCAGTCCCGGTTGCCAGGGGGCCGGCGGCCGCCCCCACGGACGTCACATCCTTCAGACGGCCACCCGCTCCCGGAGGTCCTCGTTGAGTTCCGCGCAGTCCCTGATCGACTCCGGCCGTACCGACATCGTGGCCGGGCGCCCCGCCTCCGTCGCGCATCTGTTCCAGGAACGGGTCGCGCTGACCCCCGGCGGCGAGGCCTACCGCTACCCCGTCCCGGTGGACGAGCACGCGGCGGACAGCACCCCCGGCGCCGAGCAGTGGCGGTCGCTGACCTGGGCGCAGACCGCCGCCCGGGTGCACGCGGTGGCGGCCGGCCTGCTGTCGCTGGGCATCGAGGCCGAGGACCGGGTGGCGCTGGCCTCCTCGACCCGGCTGGAGTGGATCCTCGCCGACCTCGGCAACATGTGCGCGGGCGCGGCCACCACGGCCGTCTACCCGAGCACCAACGCCGACGAGACGGCGTTCATCCTCTCCGACTCCGGCTCCCGGGCGCTGTTCGCCGAGAACGCCGCCCAGCTGGACAAGGTGGTCGCCGAACTGGACCGGCTGCCCGGCCTGGAGACGGTGATCCTGTTCGACGCGCCGGACGGGCCCCCGCCGGCCGGCCGGCTGCGGGTGATCACCCTCGCCGAGCTGGAGCGGCTCGGCGCCGAGCACCTGGCCGCCCACCCGGACGCCGTGGAGAAGGCGGTCGCCGCCCTCGACAAGGAGCAGCTGGCCACCCTCATCTACACCTCCGGCACCACCGGCCGCCCCAAGGGCGTGCGCCTGGTGCACGACTGCTGGGCCTACGAGGGGCGGGCACAGGAGGCGAGCGGGCTGCTGGCCGCCGACGACGTGCAGTTCATGTGGCTGCCGCTGTCGCACGTGTTCGGCAAGACGCTGATCTCGGGGCAGGTCGCGACCGGGCACGTGATGGCGGTGGACGGCCGGGTGGACCGGATCATCCACAACCTGCCGGTGATCCGGCCGACCATCATGGCCTCGGCGCCGCGGATCTTCGAGAAGGTCTACAACGGCATCGCCGGCAAGGCCCGGGCGGAGGGCGGCGCCAAGTACAAGATCTTCCTGTGGGCGGCGCGCACCGCCCGCGACTACGCCCGCACGGTCCAGGACAACCGGGTGGCGACCGGCGTGGGCAGTGCCCCGGCGGCGCTGCGGATGAAGCACGCGCTCGCCGACCGACTGGTGTACGCGAAGATCCGGGCCGCGTTCGGCGGGCGGCTGCGCGGGGCGGTGTCCGGCAGCGCCGCGCTGGCCCCGGAGATCGGCTACTTCTTCGTCGGCGCCGGGGTGCCGATCCTGGAGGGCTACGGGCTGTCCGAGACCAGCGCCGGCTCCAGCGTCAACCGGGCCGAGGACATCCGGGTCGGCACGGTGGGCCGTCCGCTGCCGGGCACCGAGGTGCGGATCGCCGAGGACGGCGAGATCCTGCTGCGCGGCCCCGGCGTGATGCGCGGCTACCACAACCTGCCGGAGAAGACCGCCGAGGTGCTGGAGGCGGACGGCTGGTTCCACACCGAGGACATTGGCGAGCTGTCCCCGGACGGCTTCCTGCGGATCACCGACCGCAAGAAGGACCTGTTCAAGACCTCCGGCGGCAAGTACGTCGCGCCGAGCGAGGTGGAGGGCAAGTTCAAGGCGGTCTGCCCGTTCGTCAGCAACGTCCTGGTGATCGGCAACGGCCGCAACTTCTGCACCGCGCTGATCGGCCTGGACGAGGCGGTGATCATGCCGTGGGCCGCCGAGCACGGCCTGGCCGGCAAGTCCTACGCCGAGGTGGTCGCCGACCCGGCCACCCATGAGCTGATCGACGGCTTCGTGCGGCGGCTCAACGGCCGGCTGCAGCGCTGGCAGACGATCAAGAAGTTCCACCTGCTGCCGCGCGACCTGGACGTCGAGCACGGCGAGCTCACCCCGAGCCTGAAGATCAAGCGCCCGGTGGTGGAGCGGACCTACGCGGAGGCGGTCACCGCGATGTACTCGGGCGCCAACGAGGCCTGAGCCACCCGCTGTCCCGTACGGCCCGGAGGGATCACCCCGGCCGTACGGGACAATGGGGTCATGCCCTCCGCACTTCCCGACGGCGAACCGGTGCCGTCCGACGGTTCCCTGCCCGCGCACGCCCTCGACGGGCTGGGCTCGCGGCCGTTCGGCTTCTACCTGCACGTGCCCTACTGCGCGAGCCGCTGCGGCTACTGCGACTTCAACACCTACACCGCCACCGAGCTGCGCTCCTCCGGCACCGTCGCCTCCCAGGAGACGTACGCGGACAACGTGGTCGCCGAGATCCGGCTCGCCCGGCGGGTGCTCGGCGCGGACGCGCCGCCGGTGCGCACCGTCTTCCTCGGCGGCGGCACCCCGACCCTGCTGCCGGCCCGCGACCTGGTGCGGATGCTCGCCGCGATCCGCGCGGAGTTCGGGCTCGCCGACGGCGCCGAGGTCACCACCGAGGCCAACCCGGAGTCGGTGGACCCGGCGTACCTGGCGGAGCTGCGCGAGGGCGGCTACAACCGGATCTCCTTCGGCATGCAGTCCGCCCGCCCGCACGTGCTGAAGCTGCTCGACCGCCACCACACTCCCGGCCGCCCCGAGGCCTGCGTCGCCGAGGCCCGCGCGGCCGGCTTCGAGCACGTCAACCTCGACCTCATCTACGGCACCCCCGGCGAGTCCGACGACGACTGGCGGGCCTCCCTGGACGCCGCGATCGGCGCCGGCCCCGACCACGTCTCCGCCTACTCGCTGATCGTCGAGGAGGGCACCCGGCTGGCCGCCCGGGTCGGGCGCGGCGAGCTGCCGATGATCGACGACGACGTGCACGCCGACCGCTACCTGATCGCCGAGCAGGCGCTGGCCGCCGCCGGCTACTCCTGGTACGAGGTCTCCAACTGGTCCACCACCCCCGAGGGCCGCTGCCGCCACAACGAGCTGTACTGGACCGGCGGCGACTGGTGGGGCGCCGGCCCCGGCGCGCACAGCCACGTCGGCGGCGTGCGCTGGTGGAACGCCAAGCACCCCGCCGCCTACGCCCGGGCCCTCGCCGAGCACCGCACCCCCGCCCAGGGCCGCGAGCGCCTCACCGACGAGGACCGCCGCGTCGAGCGGATCCTGCTCGAACTGCGCCTCACCGAGGGCGTCCCCCTCGCCCTCCTCACCGCCACCGGCCGCGAGGCCGCCGCCCGCGCCCTCGCCGACGGCCTCCTCGCCCCCGCCCCCTACGACCACGGCCGCGCCGCCCTCACCCTCCAGGGCCGCCTCCTGGCCGACGCGGTGGTGCGTGACCTGGTGGACTAGTCGATCCGCCGCACGGGCTGCCCGGTCAGCCGGGCCATGGTCTCGAAGTCGGCGTCCTGGTGCAGGACCGTGAGCTTGTGCTGGGCGGCGGTGACGGCGACCAGCAGGTCCACCGGGCTCGCGCACTGGTGGGCGCCGGACTGGGCGAGCCGTTCCTGCAACTCGGCGGCGTCCTGCCAGGCGCTGTCGCGCAGGTGCTGGTACGGGAAGAGCTCCCGGAGCAGGCCGGTCGCCTCGAAGAAGGCGGCCCGGCCGCCCACCGCGCGCAGGAACTCCTGGCGGACCGGCTCGCAGAGCAGCACCAGCCCCGCCGTCACCGCCTCGTCCCAGGCCGCGCCGGTCTGGCCGCGCATCAGCCGGACCAGCGCACTGGTGTCGATCAGGAACTCCTCGGTCATGCGGTCGGCCTTCCGGACGCGTCCGAAGCGCTATCGGGGTAGCCGATGACCGAGAAGTCGATCTCGCCCTCGGCGACCATCTCGCGCATCCGGGCCAGCGCCGCGGCCCGGCGCCGGCGGTCCGCTATCTCCCGCAGGGCGGCGTTGACGGTGTCCTTCTTGGTCGTGGTGCCGAGGTAGCGGGCGGCATCGGCCAGCGCCTCGTCGTCCAGGTCGATCACGGTGCGGGACATGGCTACCTCCCATGGCGTATATCCGATTGCCGAAAAGGATATACGACCGAGTCACTCGGGGAGGGTGACGAAGTCGATCAGTTCCTCGACGCGGCCCAGCAGCTCGGGCTCCAGGTCCTTGTAGGAGTTCACCTTCGACAGGATGCGCTTCCAGGCGGCGGGGGCGTCCTCGGGCCAGCCCAGGCGGCGGCAGGTGCCGAGCTTGAAGTCCTCGCCGCGGGGGACGGCGGGCCAGGCGGGGATGCCGACGGAGGAGGGCTTCACGGCCTGCCAGACGTCGATGTAGGGGTGGCCGACCACCAGCACGTGCGGGCCGGTGACCCGGGCGGCGATGCGGTGCTCCTTGGTGCCGGGGAGCAGGTGGTCGACCAGGACGCCGAGGCGGCGGTCCGGGCCGGGGGCGAAGTCGGCGACGATCGCGGGCAGGTCGTCGACGCCCTCCAGGTACTCGACGACCACGCCCTCGATCCGCAGGTCGTCGCCCCAGACCCGCTCCACCAGCTCGGCGTCGTGCCGGCCCTCGACGTAGATCCGCGACTCGCGGGCCACCCGGGCGCGGGCGCCGGGGACGGCGACCGAGCCGGAGGCGGTGCGCCCGGGGGCGCGGGCGGGGGCCGGGCCCGAGGGCCGGACCAGGGTGACCGTCCGGCCCTCCAGCAGGAAGCCGCGCGGGACCATCGGGAAGACCCGGTGCTTGCCGAACCGGTCCTCCAGGGTGACGGTGAGGCCCTCGGCGGTCTTCTCGCAGCGCACCACCGCCCCGCAGAAGCCGGTCGCCGCCTCCTCGACCACCAGGTCCCGCTCGGCGGGCACCTCCGGCGCGGGGGCCTGGTTCTTCCACGGCGGGGTCAGATCGGGTCCGTACTGGCGGCTGCGCATTCCACGGAGTCTACGAGGCGTCAGCCGAGGTAGTACGAGGTGTTGATCGCCAGGACCTCGGCGAGTCGCTCGCGCAGGGCGGCGGCATGGCGCAGCGCCAGCGGCTCGGCGCCCGGGGCCGGGCGCACACCGCGGTCGGTGAGCAGGTACACCACCCGCAGCGTGCGCAGGGTGTTGGAGACGGTCGCGGGGACGACGCCGGGCTCGCGCCGGCCGGTCGCGGCGATCGGGTCGAGCCAGGCCAGCGCCTGGCGCTCGGTCAGTTCCGGGCGCGTGAGGACCTGGCCGACCGCGCGGCCGAGGCGGTCGTCCTCCATCGCGTCCAGGACGTGGCCGGTGGGGGCGAGCAGCCGGGCCGAGGCCAGCTCCAGCAGCGGCGCAGGGTCGGCCACCAGCGGGCTGCGGCCGAGCGCGCCCAGCAGGTCGGCGCCGTGCGCGACGGCGTGCAGCCAGCCCAGTTCGGCGTCCCAGCCGCGCAGGTCGGTCTCGGTGACGTACCAGTGGGCGAAGGCGTCCAGCCAGGCGGGGCGGTGGGCGCCGGCGTCGACGAGTTCGGCGAGGACCAGCGGGGCGAAGGTGCGGGCCTGGATCTCGGGGTCGGACAGCCGCTCGGCCATCTCGTCGCCGAGGGCGAGGCGCCGCTCCGGGGTGAGCAGCGGCACCCAGCGGCACAGCTGCTCGTAGGCGTGGGTGTCGCGGGTCTCGGAGTCGCGGGAGCGCAGGGCGTCGCTCACGGCGGCGAGCAGGTCGGGGGTGGGTTCGGCGGTCTCGATCTCGGTCCAGTTGATCACGGCCGGACCCTAGGCGGCCCGGGCCGCCGCGGCCACCGGTTTTCACCGTCCCGGCGCGTCCTCACCGCCCGGCGGCGAGGCCTCACAGCCCCGGCGCGCCCCAGACCGGGAACCAGCGGGTGAGGTCCTTCTCCAGCCGCAGGTCGTTGCCGAGCATCGCGTTGACCTCCAGCTCCAGCGGGCTGTCGCGCTTCTCCCCGCCGCCGGGCAGCGGGGCGAACGGGTAGAAGGTGCCGCGCTTGTACAGGTAGACCAGGGCCAGCGGCCGGCGTCCCCCGGCGTCGCGGAAGCCGACCAGTGAGCAGAGCAGCTGCGGCCCGAAGCCGTGCGCCTCCAGTTCGCTGTTGACCGCGTGCAGGTCGTTGACGAGGTCGGGAAGCTCCTCGGGGGTGTGCCGGGCGAGCAGCCAGGAGTAGCCGTAGGAGTCCTTGGACGCCTCGACGGGGACGCCGCCGCGCCCGGTGTCGGCGTCGAGCAGCGCCCGGACCTGCCGCTCGACCTCGTCGAAGGCCCCGCCCTCGACCGAGGCGAAGCAGACCGAGCCGAGCCCGGTGGGCCGGAAGCCCGCCCCGGCCTCCAGGGTCAGCGCGGCGGACGGGACGCCGAACAGCTGGTCGAGGTCGGGCCTGACGGGCTTGGTGCGGCCGAACAGCGCGTCCAGGATTCCCACGGCGGTCCTTCCGGTAGCGGCGGGCGGGGTGGGGGCAGGGGCAGGGGCAGGGGCAGGGGCAGGGGCAGGCGCGGGGGCGTCAGCGGCCGAGCCGGGCGGAGATCTTCGCGAGCTGCGCCAGCCGCTGCTCCAGGCTCGGGTGGGTGGAGAACAGCTGGGTGGCGGCCTCGCGGGCGCTCAGCGCGGGGGCGAAGTAGAAGGCGTTGTAGGCCTGCGCCCGGCGCAGGTCCTTGGTCGGGATGGCGGCGATCTGGCCGGTCACCTTGGTGAGCGCGGAGGCCAGCGCGCTGGGCCGGCCGGTGAGCTGGGCGGCGGCCCGGTCGGCGGCCAGCTCCCGGTAGCGGGAGAGCAGCCGGGTCAGCAGGAAGCTGATCGCGTACACCGCGATCGACACCAGCGGGATGATCAGCGCGATGATCGCGGCGTTGGAGTCGTTGCTGTTGCGCCCGCCGCCCATGAAGCCGCCGTACATGGCGATCCGGGTCATCGCGCCGGCCAGGACGCCGAGGAAGCCGGCCACCGTCATCACGGCGACGTCCCGGTGGGCGACGTGCGACAGCTCGTGCGCGAGCACGCCCTCCAGTTCCTCGGGTTCCAGCCGGCGCAGCAGTCCGGTGGTGACGCAGACCACCGCGTTCTGCGGGTTGCGGCCGGTGGCGAAGGCGTTCGGCATGTCGTTGTCGGCGACGGCGACCCGGGGTTTGGGCATGTCGGCGAGCGCGCAGAGCCGGTCGACGGTGCCGTGCAGCTGGGGGAACTGCTCCGGGGTGACCCGGTGGGCGCCCATGGCGCGTTCGGTGATCTTGTCGCTGAACCAGAACTGGGCGACGAACAGGCCGCCGGAGATCAGGACGATGATCGGCCAGGCACCGCGCAGCAGGGCGATCAGCAGCCCGGTGAAGCCGACGTACAGCAGTCCGATCAGGAACATCGTCCCCACCATCCGGCCGGTCAGGCCGCGGTCGGGGGCGAAACGGGTGTGCTGGCCCGAGGTCGACATCGCTGTTCCTCCGTTCGCCGTCCGCTTCCGATGCTGCCACCCGGGCGGGCCCGCGGCATCACCCGCGCGCCGCGAACTGCGGGCAGGATCACCCCGGCCGGGCCGTTCCTGCCGTCGGACCCGGGCCTTACACTGGCAGGTACGGTTCTGGCACTCGGATGGTCGGAGTGCCAAGGCCGGGGCCCTGCGGGGCCGGCCCGGACAGCTCGAATGCGGACACATGCCACAACGGCGTGTCACAACGGACAACGCGTGAAGACGGAGGTGCGTGCCCCATGGCCGGTGAGGTCCGCCAGCTCGACGACCGCAAGCTCGCGGTGCTTCGCGCGATCGTCCAGGACTACGTGGGGACGGAGGAGCCGGTCGGCTCCAAGGCCCTGGTGGACCGCCACAACCTCGGGGTCTCCCCGGCCACCGTCCGCAACGACATGGCCGCGCTGGAGGAGGAGGGCTACATCCACCAGCCGCACACCAGCGCCGGGCGCATCCCCACCGACAAGGGCTACCGGCTGTTCGTCGACAAGCTGGCCGAGGTCAAGCCGATGAGCGCGCCCGAGCGGCGGGCGATCCGGCACTTCCTGGACGGCGCGGTGGACCTCGACGACGTGGTCGCCCGCACCGTGCGGCTGCTGGCCCAGCTGACCCGCCAGGTCGCGGTGGTGCAGTACCCCTCGCTGAGCCGCTCCACGGTGCGGCACATCGAGCTGGTCGCGCTGGCCCCGGCGAAGGTGATGCTGGTGCTGATCACCAACACCGGCCGGGTCGAGCAGCGGCTGGTGGACTGCCCGGGCACCGTCGGCGAGACCCTGCTGTCGGACCTGCGGGCCCGGGTCAACGCGCGGGCCGCCGGCCAGCGCCTCCCGGACGTCCCCGGGCTGCTGGAGGAACTGCCCGCGCTGTTCGAGGCGGCCGACCGGCCGACCGTGTCGACGGTGCTGGCGACGCTCTTCGAGACGCTCGCCGAGCAGAGCGAGGAGCGGATCATGCTGGCCGGCACGGCCAACCTGACCCGTTTCGGCCACGACTTCCCGCTGACCATCCAGCCGGTGCTGGAGGCACTGGAGGAGCAGGTCGTCCTGCTCCGTCTCCTGGGTGAGACCGCGGACGCCGGGATGACGGTCCGGATCGGCCGCGAGAACGCCTACGAGGGGCTGAATTCCACGTCGGTCGTCTCGGTCGGTTACGGTTCGGGCGACGAGAGCGTGGCCAAACTGGGTGTGATCGGTCCGACCCGGATGGACTATCCGGGCACAATGGGGGCGGTGCGAGCGGTGGCACGGTACGTGGGCCAGATCCTGGCCGAGTCGTAGGGACGGGCACCGTCGGACCTGACGGTGCCCGAAGTCGCAAGCACTCTTACAGGCGGAACAAGCGGAGCATTTGGTGGCCACGGACTACTACGCGGTACTCGGCGTCCGACGGGATGCGGGGCAGGACGAGATCAAGAAGGCGTTCCGGCGCCTGGCGCGCGAACTGCACCCGGACGTCAACCCGGACCCGAAGACGCAGGAGCGGTTCAAGGAGATCAACGCCGCCTACGAGGTGCTCTCCGACCCGCAGAAGCGCCAGGTCTACGACCTCGGCGGCGACCCGCTCTCGCCGAACGGCGGGGGCGGCGGGGCGGGCGGCTTCGGCGCGGGCGCGGCCGGCTTCGGCTTCTCCGACATCATGGACGCCTTCTTCGGCGCCGCCTCCGGCCAGCGCGGTCCGCGCTCGCGGACCCGGCGCGGCCAGGACGCCATGATCCGGCTGGAGATCACCCTGGAGGAGGCCGCGTTCGGCACCACCAAGGAGCTCCAGGTCGACACCGCCGTCACCTGCACCACCTGCAGCGGCGAGGGCGCCGCGCCCGGCACCTCCGCGCAGACCTGTGACATGTGCCGCGGCAAGGGCGAGGTCTCCCAGGTCACCCGGTCCTTCCTGGGCCAGGTCATGACCTCCCGCCCCTGCCCGCAGTGCCAGGGCTTCGGCACCGTCGTGCCGACCCCGTGCCCGGAGTGCGCCGGCGACGGCCGGGTCCGCGCCCGCCGCACCCTGACCGTCAAGATCCCCGCCGGTGTCGACAACGGCACCCGGATCCAGCTGGCCGGCGAGGGCGAGGTCGGCCCCGGCGGCGGCCCGGCCGGCGACCTGTACGTCGAGATCGCCGAGACCACCCACGCGGTGTTCCAGCGGCGCGGCGACGACCTGCACTGCACCGTCACCATCCCGATGACGGCGGCCGCGCTCGGCACCCAGGTGCCGCTGCAGACGCTGGACGGGGTGGAGGAGGTCGACATCCGGCCCGGTACCCAGTCCGGCCAGTCCATCCCGCTGCACGGCCGGGGCATCACCCACCTGCGCGGCGGCGGCCGGGGCGACCTGATAGTGCATGTCGAGGTGCAGACGCCCACCAAGCTCGACGCGGAGCAGGAGGACCTGCTGCGCCGCCTGGCGGTGCTGCGCGGCGAGGAGCGGCCGTCCGGCCAGTTCGCGCCCGGGCAGCAGGGGCTGTTCTCCCGGCTGAAGGACGCCTTCAACGGCCGGTAGCCGTCCCGTGCGGGGGTGCCGAGGCTTCCTCGGCACCCCTTTCGCGTTCCCGTTCCCCTTCCCACCCCGGAGGTTCCCCGTATGACCGCGCCCGTGTTCGTCGCCGACACCGAGCGGCTCGCCGCCGCCGCGCCCGGTGCGACGGTGCTGCTGGACGGGCCGGACGGCCGGCACGCGGCCGCCGTGAAGCGGCTGGAGCCGGGCGAGGCGGTCACCCTGACGGACGGGCTCGGCCAGGGTGTGGACGGCACCGTCGCGCGGGTGCTCGGCAAGGACGCGATCGAGGTGACGGTCGCGGCGGTGCGTCACGAGCCGCAGCCGCAGCCGCGGATCGTCGTGGTCCAGGCGCTGCCCAAGGGCGACCGGGGCGAGCTGGCCGTGGAGACCATGACCGAGGTCGGCGTGGACGTGGTGATCCCCTGGGCGGCCTCGCGCTGCATCACCCAGTGGAAGGGCGAGCGCGGCGGCAAGGCGCTCGCCAAGTGGCGGGCCACCGCCCGCGAGGCCGGCAAGCAGTCCCGCCGGCTGCGCTTCCCGGTGGTCCGCGACGTGATGACCACCCGGCAACTGGCCCCGGTGCTGATCGGCGCCGCGTTCGCGGCCGTGCTGCACGAGGAGGGCGCCGAGCCGCTGGCCGGCGCCGCGCTGCCGCAGACCGGGGACATCGTGCTGGTGGTCGGCCCGGAGGGCGGGGTCTCCCCGGAGGAGCTGGCCGCCTTCGCCGCGGACGGCGCCAAGCCGTACCGGCTCGGACCGTCGGTGCTGCGCACCTCCACCGCGGGTGTGGCGGCCGGCGCGCTGCTGCTGGGCCGCACCGGCCGCTGGTCCTGAGCGGACGGCGTCCCCCGCAGGGGTCCGTGGTCGGGAAAGTCCCGGCGCGCGGAGCGGCCCCGTGCCTAGGGTGGCGGGTGTGAGCGAACCCGAGAACACTCCCGTGGGCGCCTATCTGCGCCACCCGCACCTGCACGGCGACCTGATCACCTTCGTGGCCGAGAACGACGTGTGGCTCGCCCCGCTGGACGGCGGCCGGGCCTGGCGGCTGACGGCCGATCACGTCCCGGTCCGCCGCCCCCGGTTCTCCCCGGACGGCCGGTACGTCGCGTTCACCTCGGCCCGGGACGGCGCCCCCGAGGTGCACCTCGCGCCGGTGGACGGCGGCCCCTCGCGCCGGCTCACCCACTGGGGCGACGCGCAGACCCAGCTGCGCGGCTGGACCGCGGACGGCCGGCCGATCGCCACCACCGCCGCCGGGCAGGCCTCGCTGCGCCGCACCTGGGCGCACGCGGTGCCGCTGGACGGCGGCGAGCCGGTGCGGCTGCCGTACGGGCCGGTCGGCGGGCTGGCCTTCGAGCCGGGCGGCGAGCGGGCGCTGCTGGTCTCGGCGTTCGGCATGGAGCCGGCCTACTGGAAGCGGTACCGGGGCGGGCGGGCCGGCAGGCTGTGGATCGGCGCTGAGCGCTTCGAGCGCGTCCACGAGGAGCTGGCCGGCAACATCGAGTCGCCGCTGTGGGTCGGCGAGCGCATCGCCTTCCTCTCCGACCACGAGGGCGTCGGCGCGCTGTACTCCAGCCTCCCGGACGGCTCCGACCTGCGCCGCCACGGCACCTCGCCGGAGGGCTTCTACGCCCGCGACGCCGCCACCGACGGCACCCGGGTGGTCTGGCACAGCGCCGGCCGGGTGTGGCTGCTGGACGACCTGGCGGGCGCCGAGCCGCGCCGCCTGGACGTCGGACCGGCCGGCCCGCGCGCCGGCCGCCGCCCCCGCCCGGTCTCCGCCGCGTACTGGCTGGAGGGCGCCGCCCCGGACCGCACCGGCCGGGCCGGCGCGGTGGTGGTGCGCGGCACCGTGCACTGGCTGACCCACCGGGAGGGCCCGGCCCGGGTGCTGGACGAGACGCCGGGCGTGCGCGCCCGGCTGGCCCGGGTGGTGCCGGGCGCGGCGGGCGAGGACGCCGCGCAGGGCGTGGTCTGGGTGACCGACGCCGAGGGCGAGGACGCGATCGAGTACGCGCCCGCCGTGCTCGGCACCGAGCGCCGCCGGCTGGCCGCCGGGCTGCTGGGGCGGGTCCGCGCCCTGCTGGTCTCGCCGGACGGCAAGCAGCTGGCCGTCGGCGCGCACGACGGCCGGGTGCTGCTGGTCTCGCTGGCCGACGGGGCCGTGCACGAGCTGGCGCGCAGCGCCGACGGCGAGGTCAGCGGGCTGGCGTTCAGCCCGGACTCGGCGTGGCTGGCCTGGTCGCAGCCGTCCCTCGGGCCGTGGTCGCTGCGCCAGATCGTGCTGGCCAACCTGGCCACCCGGACGGTCTCCGAGGCGACCCCGCAGCGCTTCATCGACACCTCGCCGGCGTTCACCGCGGACGGCCGGCACCTGGCGTTCCTCTCGGTGCGCAACTTCGACCCGGTGTACGACTCGCACGTCTTCGACCTGTCGTTCCCCAACGGCTGCCGCCCGTACCTGATCACGCTGGCCGCCGACACGCCGTCCCCGTTCGGGCCGAGCCGGGCCGGGCGGTCGGCCGGCGGCGAGGACGACGAGCCCAAGGGCAAGCGGGCGGACGGCGAGGACGGCGGATCCGACGCGCCGCCGGTGACCCGGGTCGACCTGAACGGCATCGCCGACCGGATCGTGCCGTTCCCGGTGGAGGGCGGCCGGTTCGGCGCCCTGCGGGCCGCCAAGGACGGGGTGCTGTGGACGCGCGTCCCGCTGGTCGGCGAGCTGGGCGACGACGCGGCCTCGCTGGAGGACGAGCGCCCGCGCCCCACCCTGGAGCGCTTCGACTTCCGCAAGCGCCGGGCCGAGCAGCTGGTGGACGGCCTGGACGCGTTCGCGGTGAGCGGCGACGGCACCCGGCTGGCCGTGCTGGACGAGGGCGAGCTGCGGATCCTGCCCGCCGACCACAAGGCGTCCGGCGAGGACGAGGAGATCGACGTCGACCTGGCCCGGCTGCGGGTGACCGTCGACCCGGCGGCCGAGTGGCGGCAGATGTACGACGAGAACGGCCGCCTGATGCGGGACAACTTCTGGCACCCCGACCTCGCCGGGGTGGACTGGGCCGGGGTGCTGGCCCGCTACCGCCCGCTGGTGGAGCGGCTCGGCTCGCACGACGACCTGGTGGACCTGCTCTGGGAGGTGCACGGCGAGCTGGGCACCTCGCACGCGTACGTGGTGCCGCCCGGCGCGCACACCGAGGCGGCCCGCCGGCAGGGCCTGCTCGGCGCGGACCTGGTCCGGGACGGCGAGGTGTGGCGGATCGCCCGGATCCTGCCCGGCGAGTCCTCGGACCCGAGGGCGCACTCGCCGCTGGCCGCGCCGGGTGCGGCGATCCGCCCGGGGGACGCCGTCCTCGCGGTCAACGGCCGCCCGGTGGACCCGGTGACCGGCCCGGCGCCGCTGCTGGCGGGCACCGCCGGGCAGCCGGTGGAGCTGACCGTGGCCGGCAAGGACGGCACCGACCAGCGCCACCCGGTGGTCGTCCCGCTCGCCGACGACGAGGCGCTGCGCTACCACGACTGGGTGGCCGGGCGGCGGGCCGCGGTGCGGGAGCTGTCCGGGGGCCGGCTCGGCTATCTGCACATCCCCGACATGCAGACCACCGGCTGGGCGCAGATCCACCGTGACCTGCGCTCGGAGATGGCCCGGGAGGGCGTGATCGTCGACATCCGGGGCAACCGGGGCGGGCACACCTCGCAGCTGGTGATCGAGAAGCTGTCGCGGCGGATCATCGGCTGGGGCGTCGCCCGGGACGTCGCCAACCCGACGCCGTACCCGGAGGACGCGCCGCGCGGGCCGGTCGTCGCGCTGGCCGACGAGTACTCCGGCTCGGACGGCGACATCGTCAACGCGGCGATCCAGGCGCTCGGCATCGGCCCGGTGGTCGGCACCCGCACCTGGGGCGGGGTGATCGGCATCGACAGCCGGTACTCCCTGGTGGACGGCACCCTGGTGACCCAGCCGAAGTACGCGTACTGGTCGGAGCGGGTCGGCTGGGGCCTGGAGAACCACGGCGTGGACCCGGACGTCGAGGTGCCGTTCCCGCCGCACGCGTGGGCGGCGGGGGAGGACCCGCAGCTCGCCGAGGGCGTCCGGCTGGCGCTGGCGGCGCTCGCCGAGCGGCCGGCGAAGACGCCGCCGGTGGTGCCGGGGCACCGGTAGGCCGGGTGCGCGGTGGGGGTCCGGCCGGTCCGGCCCCCCACCGCGCGGCGGCTCGGCTAGCATGCCGCCGTACGCACCGACCCGACCCCGCGAGGAGACCCCGATGGCCGGCGAGCCGCAGTCCGACTGCCTGTTCTGCAAGATCGTGGCGGGCGAGATCCCGGCCACCGTGGTGCGCAAGACCGAGCGGATCCTCGCCTTCCGCGACATCGCGCCCAAGGCGCCGGTGCACGTCCTGGTGATCCCGCACGCCCACTACCCGAACGCCGCCGCGCTGGCCGCCGAGGAGCCGGAGATCGCCGGCGAGCTGCTCGCCGAGGCCGGCCGGGTCGCCGCCGACGAGGGCGTCGAGGACTACCGGCTGATCTTCAACACCGGCGCCGGCGCCGGGCAGACGGTCTTCCACGCCCACGTCCACCTGCTCGCCGGCAAGCCGATGACCGAGAGCATGGTCTGACGGGGGTGTCGCAGCGCGAACTCGTCGTCCTCGGCACCGCCAGCCAGGTGCCGACCCGGCACCGCAACCACAACGGCTACCTGCTGCGCTGGGACGGCGAGGGCCTGCTCTTCGACCCCGGCGAGGGCACCCAGCGCCAGATGCTGCGCGCCGGGGTCTCCGCCACCCAGCTCACCCGGATCGCCGTCACGCACTTCCACGGCGACCACAGCCTGGGCCTGGCCGGGGTGATCCAGCGGATCAACCTCGACCGGGTGCCGCACCCGGTGGACATCTACTTCCCGGCCTCCGGCGAGGTGTACTTCGAGCGGCTGCGCCACGCCACCGCCTTCCACGAGACGGCCGTGCTGCGCCCCCGTCCGATCGAGGAGCCCGGCCCGCTGGAGGCGCCCGGAGCCCGCTTCGCGCTGGACGCCGTACGGCTCTCGCACCCGGTGGAGTCCTTCGGCTACCGGCTGCGCGAGCCGGACGGCCGCCGGCTGGTGCCCGAACGGCTGGCCGCCCTGGGCATCGGCGGTCCGGACGTCGGCCGGCTCCAGCAGAGCGGCGCGATCGAGGCGGACGGCCGGCGGGTCACCCTGGACGAGGTCAGCGAGCCGCGGCCCGGCCAGCGGTTCGCCTTCGTCATGGACACCCGGCTCTGCGAGGGCGTGCACGAGCTCGCCGAGCAGGCCGACCTGCTGGTCGTCGAGGCCACCTTCACCGACGCCGACGCCAGGCTCGCCGAGGACCACGGCCACCTCACCGCCGGCCAGGCCGGCAAGGTCGCCGCCGAGGCGGGCGCCCGCACCCTGGTGCTGACCCACTTCTCCCAGCGCTACCCGGACCTCGGCCAGCACCTCGCCGACGCCCGCAAGCACTTCGACGGCCCGATCGTGCTTGCCGAGGACCTCGCCCGGGTACCAGTACCGCCCCGGCAGCGGTGACCAGCGGCGGACGGTGCGGAAAACCGCTCGCGCCACTCGGGCGGTCTGCCGCAGCATCGTCGGGTGCGGCCCCGCCGCCCGCCGCGTCGATCACGTGCGCGGCGTACCCTGGTGCCCCGGAGAGACCCAGCGGCACCACGAGACACGGATGGGATGAGGCAGGCCCCAGCGCCGACCTATGAGTGACACATCGCAGACCCGTACCAACGGACAGCCGCGCCCCGAGCCGGCCGACGACGGCCGCGTCAGCGCCCGGATCGTCATCCCCGAGAAGCATCCGATGGTCACCCTGCTCGGTGCCGCCGACTCGCTGCTGCGGGTGATCGAGGAGGGCTTCCCCGCCGCCGACATCCACGTCCGCGGCAACGAGGTGACCGCGACCGGCGCCCGCGCCGAGGTGGCCCTCGTCAAGCAGTTGTTCAGCGAGATGATGCTGGTGCTGCGCACCGGCCAACCCCTGACGGAGGACGCCGTGGAGCGCTCCATCGCCATGCTCCGCGGTGCCGCGGAGGACCCCGACAGCCCGGCGCCGTCGCAGGTGTTCACCGCGAACATCCTGTCCAACCGGGGGCGGACCATCCGTCCCAAGACCCTCAACCAGCAGCGCTACGTCGACGCGATCGACAAGCACACGATCGTCTTCGGCCTCGGCCCGGCCGGCACCGGCAAGACCTACCTGGCGATGGCCAAGGCCGTCCAGGCCCTGCAGGCCAAGGAGGTCAACCGGATCATCCTGACCCGCCCGGCCGTGGAGGCGGGGGAGCGGCTGGGCTTCCTGCCCGGCACCCTCTACGAGAAGATCGACCCGTACCTGCGCCCGCTGTACGACGCGCTGCACGACATGATGGACCCGGACTCCATCCCGCGCCTGATGGCCGCCGGGACCATCGAGGTCGCGCCGCTCGCCTACATGCGCGGCCGCACCCTCAACGACGCCTTCATCATCCTCGACGAGGCCCAGAACACCTCGCCCGAGCAGATGAAGATGTTCCTCACCCGCCTCGGGTTCAACTCCCGGGTGGTCGTCACCGGCGACACCAGCCAGATCGACCTTCCCGGCGGCACCCGCAGCGGCCTCAAGGTCGTCCAGGAGATCCTGGCCGACGTGCCCGACATCCACTTCTCCGTCCTCACCAGCACCGACGTGGTCCGCCACAAGCTGGTCGGCCGGATCGTGGACGCGTACGAGCGCTGGGACGCCCGCCAGGAGTCCCAGGAGACCGAGGAGCGCCGCCTCCCGGTCAAGCCCGCCCAGCGGCGCGGCTCGCGCGCACCCCGACAGTCCCATCGCACCGAAAGCTGAGTAACCAGCCCGTCATGTCGATCGACATCGCCAACGAGTCCGGTTGGGACGTCGACGAGGAGTCCGTCCTCGCCGTCGCCCGCTACGCCCTGGACAAGATGCGGATCCACCCGCAGTCCGAACTGTCCGTGATCCTCGTGGACGGGGCGGCGATGGAGGAGCTGCACATCCAGTGGATGGACCTCCCGGGTCCGACGGACGTGATGTCCTTCCCGATGGACGAGCTGCGCCCCGGCAAGGAGGGCGAGGAGCTGCCGCAGGGCCTGCTCGGCGACATCGTGCTCTGCCCCGAGGTCGCCGAGCAGCAGGGCAAGGCGGCCCCGTCCAAGCACTCGATGGACGAGGAGCTTCAGCTGCTCACCGTGCACGGCGTGCTGCACGTGCTCGGCTACGACCACGAGGAGCCGGACGAGGAGGCCGAGATGTTCGGCCTCCAGAAGGCGATCCTGGACGGCTGGCGGGCCGAGCGGGGCCTCGGCGGCATCTCGCCCGCCCCCACCACCCACTGAGCGCGGAGCCCGAACCCCTGTGAGTGGTGAGAGTACGAGTTTCATCCTCGGTGCCGTGCTGCTCGTCGTGCTCGGCTGGCTGGCCGCGTGCGCCGAGGCGGGCATCTCCCGGGTCTCCCGGTTCCGGGCGGAGGAGGCCGTGCGCTCCGGGCGCAAGGGCTCGGCCCGGCTGCTGGCGCTGGCCACCGACCCGATCCGCTACCTCAACCTGGCCACCCTGATCCGGGTGGCCAGCGAGATGGCGGCGGCGGTCCTGGTCACCGTGGTCTGCGTGCGCACCATCGACACGACCTGGCAGGCCGTGCTG
This sequence comes from Kitasatospora sp. NPDC097605, assembly GCF_040302725.1. Classification (NCBI taxonomy): domain Bacteria; kingdom Bacillati; phylum Actinomycetota; class Actinomycetes; order Kitasatosporales; family Streptomycetaceae; genus Kitasatospora; species Kitasatospora sp. NPDC097605. Next base: position 29,543 of record NZ_JBEOSF010000014.1, read on the forward strand.
CTGGCGTTCGGCGTGATGGTGCTGGTGTCCTTCGTGGCGGTGGGCGTCTCGCCGCGCACGATCGGCCGCCAGCACCCGCTCACCACCGCCACCGCGGCCTCCTTCGTGCTGCTGCCGCTGGCCCGGATCCTCGGCCCGATCCCGCGGCTGCTGATCCTGCTCGGCAACGCCCTGACCCCCGGCAAGGGCTACAAGGAGGGCCCGTTCGCCTCCGAGGCGGAGCTGCGGGCCCTGGTCGACCTGGCGGAGAAGAACGACGTCATCGAGGACGAGGAGCGCCGGATGGTGCACTCGGTCTTCGAGCTCGGCGACACCATCGTCCGCGAGGTGATGGTGCCCCGCACCGACCTGGTGATGATCGAGCGGCACAAGACCGTGCGGCAGGCGCTGACCCTGGCGCTGCGCTCGGGCTTCTCGCGGATCCCGGTGGTCGGCGACAACGAGGACGACGTGGTCGGCATCGTCTACCTCAAGGACCTGGTGCGCCGCACCCACATCAACCGGGACTCGGAGTCCGACGAGGTCGGCGCCGTCCTGCGCCCGGCCGTGTTCGTCCCGGACTCCAAGCCGGCCGCCGACCTGCTGCGCGAGATGCAGCAGATGCGCTCGCACGTGGCGATCGTGATCGACGAGTACGGCGGCACGGCCGGCCTGGTCACCATCGAGGACATCCTGGAGGAGATCGTCGGCGAGATCACCGACGAGTACGACCGGGAGATCCCCCCGGTCGAGGACCTCGGCGACGGCTCGTACCGGATCACCGCGCGGCTGCTGGTGGAGGACCTCGGCGAGCTGTTCGGGATCGAGCTGGAGGACGAGGACGTCGAGACCGTCGGCGGCCTGCTGGCCAAGCACCTGGGCCGGGTGCCGATCCCCGGCTCGTCCTGCGCGATCCCGCTGCCCGAGGAGGTCCCCGGCGGCCTGACCGCGATCCGCCTGACCGCCGAGAGCTCCGCCGGCCGCCGCAACCGCATCGGCTCCGTCGTCGCCGCCCCCGTGCGGGCCGAGGCGGAGGTGGCCGGGGCGGGCGGCGAGTAGCGTTCGGGTGCGTGCGGGGCGACGATGGGAGGCATGACTCACCAACTTCGCGCGGAGTACGGCCCGCAGGGGACGGCGGGCGGGGTGAAGGTCTGGCACGTCGTGCGGGAGAGGGAACCGGCGCTCGCGCTGTGCGGCCGGGCCATTCCCGCCGAGGCCGAGACCCGGCCGGAGCAGGAGTGGGGGACCGGCCTTCGGGGTTGCCAGCAGTGCGGCTCGCTGTACATGCACGAGGTGCCGCACATGCAGGGGAGCCACCCCTACAGCTAGCCAGGCGTTACGGCCACCTCGGAGGTCGCCATGAAGCTGCAAGACGAACTGCCCGTCGACCACAAACTGGTGCTGGTCTGGCGGATCGGGGCGGGGCTCGGCGGGGTCTTCCTGATCGTGTTCGGCTGCCTGGGGCTGGCCGACCACCCGGGCTTCCTGTCCACCCAGGGCAACGAGATCGCCGGGATGTCCACCAACGGCGCACTGAGCATCCTGTCCATCGTGGTGGGCGGGATCCTGGTGGTCGGCGCGTTCATCGGCGGCAACTTCGCCGCCAACCTGAACATGGCGGCCGGTGCGCTGTTCATCCTGTCCGGGTTCTACGGGCTGACGGTGCTCGAACGGCCGGACGCCAACATCCTGAACTTCGGCATCCACAACGTGATCTTCGCGTTCGCCTTCGGCGTGGTGATCGCCGCGTTCGGGATGTACGGGCGGGTCAGCAGCCACCTGCCGCACGACAACCCGTACTGGCGCAAGCGGGCGGAGGACGAGCAGCCGCTGCCGACCGGTCCCAAGACCTTCGTGAAGGTGATGCGGCCCGGGCCGCCCAACCCGATCGGGCACTGAGGATCCCGCCGGGCCTCCTCGGCCGGGGCCTATGCTCCTGGGCATGAGTGACATCGTCGAGCTGGACCCCGAAGACAAGAAGATCATCACCCTGGCCCGCTCCGCCCGCGCCCGCAACGGCGTGGCGGAGGGGGCCGCGGTGCGTGACGAGACCGGCCGCACCTATGTGGCCGGGACGGTCGCGCTGGAGTCGCTGCGGCTGAGCGCGGTGCAGACGGCGGTGGCGATGGCGGTGGCCAGCGGCGCGAAGTCGCTGGAGGCGGCGGCCGTGGTGACCGAGGCGGAGCAGCCCTCGGAGGCCGATCTGGCGGCGGTGCGGGACCTCGGCGGCGCGGGCACCCCGCTGCTGCTGGCCGGGCCGGACGGGGCGCTGCGCGCCTCGGTCGGGGCCCGCTGAGCGGTGGCGGTGCCACCGGTGCCCGGGGTGCGCGCCCCGGGCACCGGCGCGTTCCAGGGCCCCTGAAATTGCCGGATAATCTCACCGGGGACGGGCGGGGAAACGGCGCGGTGAGGGGGCTGGGCGATGGGACCGTTCGCGTTCTTCGCGGGGCTGCTGCTGGGGGTGATGGGCATGGGCAAGTGGCAGGAGACCGGCTCGCCGTTCTGGCTCTGGGGCTCGGTCGCCTTCCTGCTGCTCGTCCTCGGCTGGGGCCTGGGCGCGGTGTTCGGAGGCAAGAAGTGAGGGCCCGGACGGGCGGTGTCCGCCCCGGCGGGGGTGATCAGGGAGAATGGAGCCCATGAATGCCCCTTCCTCCTCGTACCGCTCCGGCTTCGCGTGCTTCGTCGGCCGGCCCAACGCGGGCAAGTCGACCCTGACCAACGCTCTGGTGGGGACGAAGGTCGCGATCACCTCCGACCGCCCGCAGACCACCCGGCACACCGTCCGCGGCATCGTGCACCGCCCGGACGCCCAGCTGGTGCTGGTGGACACCCCCGGCCTGCACAAGCCGCGCACCCTGCTCGGCGAGCGCCTCAACGACCTGGTCCGCACCACCTGGGCCGAGGTCGACGTGATCGGGTTCTGCCTGCCCGCCGACCAGAAGCTCGGCCCCGGCGACAAGTTCATCGCCAAGGAACTCGCCGAGATCAAGAAGACCCCCAAGGTGGCCATCGTCACCAAGACCGACCTGGTCGACTCCAAGCGGCTGGCCGAGCAGCTGATCGCCGTCCACCAGCTCGGCGTCGAGCTGGGCATCGAGTGGGCCGAGATCATCCCGGTCTCCGCCGTCGGCGACAAGCAGGTCGAGCTGGTCGGCGAGCTGATCAGCAAGCTGCTGCCGGAGGGCATGCCGCTCTACCCGGACGGCGACCTCACCGACGAGCCCGAGCAGATCATGGTGGCCGAGCTGATCCGCGAGGCGGCGCTGGAGGGCGTGCGCGACGAGCTGCCGCACTCGCTGGCCGTCGTGGTCGAGGAGATGCTGCCGCGCGAGGGCCGCCCGGCCGACCGGCCGCTGCTGGACATCCACGCCAACGTCTACATCGAGCGGCAGAGCCAGAAGGCGATCGTGATCGGGGCCAAGGGCGCCCGACTCAAGCACGTCGGCACCACCGCCCGCAAGCACATCGAGGCGCTGCTCGGCACCCCGGTCTTCCTGGACCTGCACGTCAAGGTGGCCAAGGACTGGCAGCGGGACCCCAAGCAGCTGCGCAAGCTCGGATTCTGAGCGGCCGGGGAGGGACGGCGGCGTGAAGCTGCACACGCGGGAGTGGGGCACCGGCGACCGGGTCGCGCTGCTGGTGCACGGGATCATGTCCGACCACCGGACCTGGCGGTCGGTCGGCCCGGCGCTCGCCGGGCGCGGCTACCGGGTGATCGCCGTCGACCTGCGCGGCCACGGCGCCAGCCCGCGCGGCGAGGGCGCCACCCCGGTGGACCGCTACGCCCCCGAGCGGTACGCCGACGACCTGGTCGACACCCTGCCGCGGGGCGCCGACCTGGCCATCGGCCACTCGCTGGGCGGGCTGACCCTGCTGCACGCCGTCGAGCGGCTGCGGCCGGCCCGGGCGGTCTACGCCGACCCGGCCTGGCGGTTCGCCCAGCCGGGCCTGTTCGACCCGGCGGTCTTCGTCCGGTTCAAGGAGGCCACCCGGGAGCAGATCGGCGCGGTCAACCCGCGCTGGGACGCCGCCGACGTGGACGTCGAGCTGGCCACCCTGGCCCGGTGGGACCCGGACACCGCGCTGGCGCTCTCCGCGCTCCACGGCCGGGCCGCGCTGCCCGGCGCCCCGGCCGTGCCGTCACTGGTGCAGCTCGCCGACAACAGCTGGCTGATCGGGCCCGAGGACGCTGCGACCCTGCGCGGCCTCGGCTACCAGGTCCGCACGGTCGCCGGGGCCGGCCACACCATCCACCGCGACGACCTCCCCGGCTTCCTGGCCTCCCTCGACGGCTGGCTGTGACGCCCGGCGCCGCCGTGCCGCCCGGCGCTGCGGCGCCCGGCGCCCGTCTAGGCGCCTTCGCGCAGGACCAGCGAGACCAGTTCGCGCTGGGACTCGGTGAGCTTGGGGTCCGCGCAGTGCACCGTCCGCCCGTCGACCGTGATTTCGTAGTGGAAGCCGTCCGGCACCCCGTAGGAGGGCGTGCGCAGCCCGCCCGCGACGGCCTCGCGGGCGAGCGCGTGCACGTGCGGGGCGTCCACCCGTTCGGTGGTGTCGAGCTCAGCGCGGCGGACGTGTCCCGCGAAGCCGCCGGTCCGGGTCACCTGGATACGCATGGTGTCCATGGTGCTACCCAGCGATGGCGTTTGCCGGGGTTTTCCCGGACCTTGACTTAAGCGCGGCTCAAGTCGGGCTGATGCCGACCTTCGCCCAGGACGCGGTCACCGTGTCGGCCACCTCCGGCTCCGGGTAGCGGGCCCTCGCGGCGGCCACGGTGGCCCGGGCGAAGGCGGTGAAGTCGGCGTCGGAGGGCAGCCGCCGGCCGGTCAGCGCGTCGTACCAGATCCGCCCGGCGCGCTCCCAGGCCGGCCCGCCGAGCGCGGTGGCGAGCAGGTAGAAGGCGTGGTTGGGGATGCCCGAGTTGATGTGCACCCCGCCGTTGTCCTGGCCGGTGCGCACGTAGTCGCGCATGTGGGCGGGCTGTGGGTCCTTGCCCAGCCGGGGGTCGTCGTACGCGGTGCCGGGCTCCTTCATCGAGCGCAGCGCGACCCCCTGCACGCCGGGGGCGAGCAGTCCGGCGCCGATCAGCCAGTCCGCCGCGGCGGCGTCCTGCTGCAGCGCGTACTGCTTGACCAGGGAGCCGAAGACGTCGGAGACCGACTCATTGAGCGCGCCGGGCTGGTCGCGGTACTCCAGGCCGGCGGTGAACTGGGTGACGCCGTGGGCGAGTTCGTGGCCGATGACGTCGACGCAGGCGGTGAAGTCGCCGAAGACCTCGCCGTCGCCGTCGCCGAAGACCATCCGGTGGCCGTCCCAGAAGGCGTTGTCGTAGTCCCGGCCGTAGTGGACGGTGGCGTCCAGCCGCAGGCCCTGGTCGTCGATGGAGTGCCGCCCGAAGACGGCGGAGAACAGTGTCCAGGTGGCGCCGAGGCCGTCGTAGGCGCGGTTGACGGACTGGTCGGGCAGCGGGCTCTCGCCCTCCCGGCGGACGGTGCGGCCGGGCAGGCGTTCGCGGTGCCCGGCGTCGGAGATCACCCGCTCCAGGCGGTCGGCGGCGGCCCGGTCGGGGAGGGCGGCGGCGGTGAGCCGCGCGGCCCGGTGCGCGGCGTCGAGGGCGAGGGAGCGGACGGCGGGCTCGTGACCGTCCTCGGCGAGGCGGTCCAGGACGTACGGCGGAACGATCGCGCAGAGCGTCGGTTCGGCTGTCATGTGGCCCAGAGTGAGGCATCGATGACCTGTTGTCACCGGCGCGGACGGGATTGCGCGCCGCCCGTCCGGGCCCGCGCGCCGTCTCAAGGAATGGGAAGACCGGACGGCCCGCTTCGGGGTCGCACGACCCTGGGTTAGGGTGGGTCGCATCATGCGCAACGGCCTGCTTCTTCTTAGCTGCCGCGTCGAGGGCCTGTAGTCCACCAGGGGCCGGCTCCCTCGCCGCGGGGACTGTGCTGCGCGCTGAATTCGGGTGACCCCCTCGCGGGTCGCGAGCGGCAGCAGGCCGGCCGAGTCGGGTGAGGACACCGCCCCGACCAGCCCGCACCACGCACCACAGGAAGCCGAGACTCACCCCCATGACCGAGCAGAGCTCCGCCGCGTCCGTCCCCGCCGCCCGGGCCTTCGTCGACCGCCCCACCCCGATCACCGCCGGCTCGGTACGCCAGCGGCCGTCGGGCATGCGGCACGGCCGCTACCTGCCCTTCGGCACCGTCGACCTGCCGGACCGCGGCTGGCCGTCGAAGGTGATCACCAAGGCGCCGCGCTGGCTCTCCACCGACCTGCGGGACGGCAACCAGGCGCTGATCGACCCGATGTCCCCGGCCCGCAAGCGTAAGATGTTCGACCTGCTGGTCGCGATGGGCTACAAGGAGATCGAGGTCGGCTTCCCCTCCTCCGGGGCCACCGACCACGCCTTCGTGCGCTCGCTGATCGAGGAGGGGGCGATCCCCGAGGACGTCACCATCTCGGTGCTGACCCAGGCGCGCGAGGAGCTGATCGAGAAGACCGTCGAGGCGCTGGTGGGCGCGCCGCGCGCGACCGTGCACCTGTACAACGCGACCGCGCCGCTGTTCCGCCGGGTGGTGTTCCGCAACGACCGGGCCGCCACCAAGGAGATCGCCACCGAGGGCACCCGGCTGGTGATGGAGTACGCCGAGAAGCTGCTGGGCGACGACACCGTCTTCGGGTACCAGTACTCGCCGGAGATCTTCGTCGACACCGAGCTGGACTTCGCGCTGGAGGTCTGCGAGGCGGTCATGGACGTCTGGCAGCCTGGCGAGGGCCGCGAGATCATCCTGAACCTGCCGGCCACCGTCGAGCGGGCCACCCCGAACGTCCAGGCCGACCAGTTCGAGTGGATGTCGCGCAACCTGTCGCGCCGCGAGTTCGTCTGCCTGTCGGTGCACCCGCACAACGACCGGGGCACCGCCGTCGCCTCCGCCGAGCTGGCCTACATGGCCGGCGCCGACCGGATCGAGGGCTGCCTGTTCGGGCAGGGCGAGCGGACCGGCAACGTCGACCTGGTGACCCTGGGGATGAACCTGTTCTCGCAGGGCATCGACCCGCAGATCGACTTCTCCGACATCGACGAGGTGCGCCGCACCGCCGAGTACTGCAACCAGATGGAGGTGCACCCGCGCCACCCGTACGCCGGCGACCTGGTGTACACCTCCTTCTCCGGCTCGCACCAGGACGCCATCAAGAAGGGCTTCGACGTCCTGGCGGCGGACGCGGCCGCGGCGGGCGTGCCGGTCGAGGAGCACACCTGGGGCGTGCCGTACCTGCCGATCGACCCGAAGGACGTCGGCCGCACCTACGAGGCGGTCATCCGGGTCAACAGCCAGTCCGGCAAGGGCGGCGTGGCGTACGTGCTGAAGAACGACCACAAGCTGGACCTGCCGCGCCGGATGCAGATCGAGTTCTCCCGGATCATCCAGGCCAAGACCGACGCCGAGGGCGGCGAGGTCACCCCGGGCGAGATCTGGCGGGTCTTCGAGGACGAGTACCTGCCGACCCCCGCGAACCCGTGGGGCCGGATCTCGCTGAGCGGCTCGCGCACCCTGACCACCGAGGACGGCCGGGACGCGCTGACCGCCGAGGCCGTGGTGGAGGGCGTGCCGGTCACCCTGGCCGGTACCGGCAACGGCCCGGTCTCGGCGTTCGCCGACGCGCTGGCGCAGATCGGCGTGGACGTACGGGTGCTGGACTACGCCGAGCACGCGCTGAGCGAGGGCGGCGACGCCCAGGCCGCCGCGTACGTCGAGTGCGCGGTGGACGGCCGGGTGCTGTGGGGCGTCGGGATCGACGGCAACACCGTGCTGGCCTCGCTGAAGGCGATGATCAGTGCCGTCAACCGGGCGCAGCGCGGATAGTTCGTACGAGTGGTCATGGCCGGGCCGTCCCGTCGGGGGCGGCCCGGCGGCGTTCCCGGGCCGGGTCGGGCGCGTCCGGACCCCGGGGCGCGCCCGCTGTGTCCTGCGCCACATTTTTTCCGTGATCGGGCCGTTCGAAGTACTGACACGTGTCGGCAACCGTGGCAACATCGTCCCACCGGAAAGCCGGGTCGGTGGGACGGCCCTGCGTCCGGTCGCGTGACCTGCCCATTGTTGTGCAGGCCGCCTGCCATGTCTGGGGAGTGGCGCCGTGACAGGGATGTGGGGTGTTCGCCCGCGGTGGCGGACTGACGTTCTCGGTGACTTCTTCTGTCCAGGCTGCGGCGGGGACCGCAACTACCGCCGGCAGCACGGCCGGCGGTGGCTGCGGCTGCTGGGGACCCCGGTGCTTCCGCTCGGACCGGTGATCGGCAGTGTGCAGTGCACCAGCTGCCACGGCCGGTTCGGGGTGGAGAGCCTGGAACAGCCCACCTGCGTACGCCTGGGCGGGATGCTGCGCGACGCGCGGTACACCGTCGCGCTGGCCCTGCTGGCAGCCGGCGGCACCGCGCACCGCGCGGCCCGCGAGGCCGCCTGCGCGGCGGTCCGGGACGCCGGGTTCGAGGACTGCGGCGAGGCCCAGGTGCTGGCCGCGCTGGCGGCGCTGTCCGGGCTCGGCGGCGAACTGTACGACGCGCACGGCATGGCCGGCGGGCTGGCCGTGGAACTGCACGCGGTGCTCGAACCGCTCGCCCCGCACCTGGCCCAGCCGGGCCGGGAGCTGCTGTTGCTGCAGGGTGCGGCGATCGCTCTGGCCGACGGCCGGTACCGGCCGCAGGAGCGGGACGCGCTGGACGCCGTCGGGCGCTGCCTGGACCTGCCGCAGGCGCGGGTGGGGGCGCTGCTGGAGGCGGCGACCCGGGCGCCCTACTAGACCTGCCGGACCTGCCGGACCTACTGGATCTGCTGGACCTTTCCTCCCTCCTGGACCCCCACGAACGGGCCCTCCCCCTCCGGGCCCGCCGTGACCCGCACCGTTCGGCGGTCCCCCACGGCCCGGTGCGGGCACACGGCTGTCCGTCGGGAAGGGGCGGCCGGGGGAGGCGGTTGGGGGACAATGGTGGGATGTCCACACTGTTCGAGGCCCGCCGCGGCGAGGCGGGCGCATGAGCCTCTTCCGGGACGACGGCGTGGTGCTCCGGGCGCAGAAGCTCGGCGAGGCCGACCGGATCATCACCCTGCTCACCCGCCACCACGGCAAGGTGCGCGCGGTGGCGCGCGGGGTGCGCAAGACCAAGTCGAAGTTCGGCGCGCGCCTGGAGCCGTTCTCCCACGTGGACGTGCAGTTCTTCAGCCGGGGGAGTGAGCTGGTGGGGCGCGGGCTGCCGCTGTGCACCCAGGTGGAGACGATCGCCCCGTACGGCGGTTCGATCGTCAGCGACTACGGCCGCTACACCGCCGGCACGGCCATGCTGGAGACGGCGGAACGGTTCGCCGAGAACGAGGGCCAGCCGGCCGTCCAGCAGTACCTGCTGCTGGTCGGGGGCCTGCGCACGCTGGCCGCCGGGCAGCACGAGTCGCACCTGGTGCTGGACGCGTTCCTGCTGCGCTCGCTCGCGGTCAACGGGTACGGCGCGAGCTTCGACGACTGCGCCAAGTGCGGCATGGAGGGCCCCAACCGGTTCTTCTCGCTCCAGGCGGGCGGAGTGCTCTGCCCGGACTGCCGGGTGCCCGGATGTGCCGTACCCTCCCCTGAGACACTGGTACTGCTCGGGGCGCTGCTGTCAGGGGACTGGCAGACGGCCGACGCCTGCGAGCCGAGGTACTGGCGGGAGGGCAGCGGCCTGGTCGCGGCCTATCTGCAGTGGCACCTGGAGCGGGGCATCCGCTCGATGAGATACGTGGAGAAGTGAGCACATGGCAGCGCGACGGCTCTTCGGCGGCGGCAAGCAGAGGGAGTACCTCCCCCCGACCCCGCACCCCAGCGGCGCCCGGCCCCCGAAGATCCCCGGCGAGCTGGTGCCCGACCACGTGGCGATCGTCATGGACGGCAACGGCCGCTGGGCGAAGGAGCGCGGGCTGCCGCGCACCGAGGGCCACAAGGTCGGCGAGGGCGTCGTGCTGGACGTGCTGAAGGGCGCGATCGAGCTGGGCGTGAAGAACATCTCGCTGTACGCGTTCTCCACCGAGAACTGGAAGCGCTCACCCGACGAGGTGAAGTTCCTGATGAACTTCAACCGCGACGTCATCCACCGCCGCCGCGACGAGATGGACGCGATGGGCGTGCGGGTGCGCTGGGCGGGCCGGATGCCCAAGCTGTGGAAGAGCGTCGTCCAGGAGCTCCAGGTCGCCGAGGAGCAGACCAAGGACAACGACGCCGTCACCCTGTACATGTGCGTCAACTACGGTGGCCGGGCCGAGATCGCGGACGCGGCGGCGGCCATCGCGGCCGATGTGGCGGCGGGCCGGCTGGACCCGAAGAAGGTCAACGAGAAGACCCTGGCCAAGTACCTGTACCACCCGGACATGCCGGACGTGGACCTGTTCCTGCGCCCCAGCGGCGAGCAGCGGACGTCCAACTTCCTGCTCTGGCAGTCGGCGTACGCGGAGTTCGTGTTCCAGGACGTGCTCTGGCCGGACTTCGACCGCCGCGACCTGTGGCGGGCCTGCGAGCAGTACGCGATGCGCGACCGCCGGTTCGGCGGGGCGATCCCGAACGAGGTGCCGGCCGAGCTGGCCGAGGTGCCGGCGCAGCGCTGAGCCGAGCGCGTTCCGGTGCGCGGGAGGGCCCGCGGGAGGTGACTCCCGCGGGCCCTCGTGTCGTTCCGGCGCCGTTCAGGCCTTCTTGGCGCACTCCGCGCAGGTGCCGAAGATCTCCAGGGTGTGCGCGATGTCGCTGAACCCGTGCTCGGCGGCGACCGAGTTGGCCCAGCGCTCGACGGCCGGGCCCTCGACCTCGACGGTGGCGCCGCACTGGCGGCAGACCAGGTGGTGGTGGTGTCCGCTGCTGCACCGGCGGTAGACGGCCTCGCCGTCGGCGGTGCGCAGGACGTCGACCTCGCCGGCGTCGGCGAGCGACTGGAGCGTCCGGTAGACGGTGGTGAGGCCGACCGAGTCACCCCGGTGCTTCAGCATGTCGTGGAGCTCCTGCGCGCTGCGGAAGTCCTCGATCTCGTCCAGGACCGCCGAGACGGCGGCGCGCTGCCGGGTCGATCGGGCTCGCGGCGACGGGCCTGCGGTGGTCACCGTGGGTCCTCCTGGTGGTGTGGGCGGCTGGCACCTCATTGTGCCAGCCCCGCACGGGGGGCCGGAGTGCCCGCGTCCGCCCGGCCCGGGGCGCCTTCGTCGGCCTGCTGCGGGTCCGGGAGCCGGACGTCGCAGACCTGCGGTCCGGCGTCGGGGGTGGCACGGTGGCGGCGCCGGGCGAGCGGTGCGGCGATCGCGCTGAACACCGCGAACACCGCGATGGCGAGCAGCACGATGGCCGGGCCGGAGGGCACGTCGAGCTGGTAGGAGCCGGTGACGCCGGCCAGGGCGACGCCCACGCCGACCGCGATCGCGCCGGCCTGGGTCGCGGCGAAGGAGCGGGTGAGCTGCTGGGCGGCCGCCACCGGGACCACCATCAGCGCGCTGACCAGCAGCAGGCCGACCACCCGCATGGCGACGGTGACGGTGACCGCGGCCATCACCGCGAGCAGCAGGTTGAGCAGCCGCACCGGGACGCCGGTGACCTTGGCGAAGTCCTCGTCCTGGCAGATGGCGAAGAGCTGGCGGCGCAGGCCCAGGGTGACCGCGATGACGACGGCGCCGAGCGCGGCGATGGCGGCCAGGTCGGCGGGGGAGACGGTCAGGATGGAGCCCCAGAGGTAGCTCTCCAGTGAACCGGCGCCCGCCTGGGCGGACTTGGAGACCAGCAGCTTGCCGCAGGCCATGCCGCCGTAGAAGAGCATCGCGAGGGCGATGTCACCGCGCTGGTTGCCGCGCGAGCGGACCAGTTCCATGGTGACGGCGCCGAGCACGCAGACCAGGACGGCCATCCAGACCGGGCTGGTCTGGAAGACGAAGCCGAGGCCGACGCCGGTCATCGCGACGTGGCCCATGCCGTCGCCCATCAGGGCCTGGCGGCGCTGCACCAGGTAGATGCCGACGGCGGGGGCGGTGACGCCGACCAGGACGGCGGCGATCAGCGCCCGCTGCATGAAGTCGTAGCTGAGCATCTCGGTCATGACAGCAGTCCCCGGATCCGTTCGTGGTCGTGGCCGTGGTCGGCGTGCGGGTGGACGTGGTCGTGGCCGGGCAGCGCGTGCAGGCCGGTGTTGGGCACGGGCGGGCCGTCGTGCGCGACGCAGCCGTCGCGGAGCACCACGGCGCGGTCGATCAGCGGTTCCAGCGGCCCGAGTTCGTGCAGCACCAGCAGGACGGCGGCGCCGCGCGCGACCTCGGCGCGCAGGGTGTCGGCGAGCACCTGCTGGCTGGCGGCGTCCACGCCGGCCATCGGCTCGTCCATGATCAGCAGGTCGGGGGAGCCGGCCAGTGCGCGGGCGATCAGCACCCGCTGCTGCTGGCCGCCGGAGAGGTCGCCGACGCCGTCGCCGGCCCGGTCGAGCATGCCGACGGCGGCCAGCGCGCGGTCCACGGCGGCGCGGTCGGCGCGGCGGAACGGCAGCAGCCGGTGCAGCGGCAGCCGGCCGGTGGAGACGACCTCGCGCACGGTGGCGGGGACGCCGGAGGCGGCGGTGGTGCGCTGCGGGACGTAGCCGATCCGGTGCCAGGCGCGGAACCGGGCGAGCGGGGTGCCGAACAGTTCCAGGCCGCCGCGCTCCAGCGGGACGGCGCCGGTGACGGCCTTGACGGTGGTGGACTTGCCGGAGCCGTTGGCGCCGAGCAGGGCGACCACCTCGCCGGGGCGGACGGTGAGGTCGACGCCGCGCAGCACCGGCCGTCCGCCGCGCGAGGCGACGGCGTCGTGGAGGCGGACGGCCGGGGGGGCCGGTGTCGGGGGAGTCATGCCGGTGGTCCCGTCAGCTGGTGGGGGTGGTGGCGGCGGCCGCGGCCGGGCTCGCGCTCGTGTCCGGGCCCGCGCTCACGCCGAGGGCGGCCTGGAGGTTGGCCAGGTTCTGCCGCATGACCGTGAGGTAGTCGTCCTTGGCCTGGTCCTTGACGCCCTCCAGCGGGTCGAGGACGGCGGTCCTGAGGCCGAGGTCCTTGGCGACCGTCTCGGCGAGCCGGGGGCTGGCCAGGGTCTCGAAGAAGATCGTGGTGACGCCGTTCTCCTTGGCGGCCTTCTGGACGTCGGCGAGGCGGGCCGGGGTGGGCTCGGACTCGGGGTCGACGCCGTTGATGGAGACCTGGGTGAGGCCGTAGGCCTCGGCGAGGTAGCCGAAGGCGGCGTGGCTGGTGACGAAGGTGCGGTTCTTCGCGTCCTTCAGCCCGTCCTTGAACTCCTGGTCCAGGGCGGTGAGGCGGCCGACCAGCTCCTCGGTGTTCTTCCGGTAGTCGTCGGCGTGCGCCGGGTCGGCCTTGGCGAACTCGGTGCCGACGCTCCGGGCCACGGCGGCGTAGCGGGTCGGGTCGAGCCAGATGTGCGGGTCGCCGGCGGCCTCGTCGTGGTGGTGGTCGTGGCCGTCGCCCTCGGTGTGGCCCTCGCCCTCCGCGTGGTCCTCCGCGAGGTGGTGGTCCTCCAGCGGGACGGCGGCGGTGGCGTCGACCTTGAACTTGGCCCCGGAGCCGGCGACGGCCTTGTCGACGGTGGGCTGCAGGCCCTTGAGGTAGACGATCGCGTCGGCCTTCTGGACCCGGCCGACCTGCTTGGCGGTGAGTTCGAGGTCGTGCGGCTCGACGCCGGCGGCGGTCAGGCCGGTGACCTTCACGTGCTCGCCGCCGATCTTCGTGGCGAGGAACTCCATCGGGTAGAAGGACGCGACGACGTTCAGCCTGTCGTCCGCGCCCTGGCCGCCGCCGCTGCCGCAGGCCGTCAGGGTGAGGGCCGCGGCGAGGGCGGTGGCGGTCAGGGCCAGAGCGCTGCGGGCATGTCGTCGGATCATCATGACAACCATTCTCAGATTAGATGGAAATGATTGTCAAATCACTCGGACGGGTGAACGGGTGGTGACGGTGAGTGGGCCGGTGCCGGCGATACCGATTTGAACCCCGTACCCATATGGCCGGTAACCTGAGGTATTCGGGTACGCGCAACCAGCCGTGCCCTGACCGGGCCGTACGTACTGAAGAGAGCACTGTGGCAGCCGACAAGATCGAGACGATCGTCAGCCTGAGCAAGCGCCGTGGCTTCGTCTACCCCTGCAGCGAGATCTACGGCGGCACGCGTGCCGCCTGGGACTACGGTCCGCTGGGCGTCGAGCTCAAGGAGAACATCAAGCGCCAGTGGTGGCGCGCGATGGTCCAGGCCCGCGAGGACGTCGTCGGACTCGACTCGTCGGTGATCCTGGCCCGCGAGGTCTGGGAGGCGTCCGGCCACGTCCAGACCTTCAACGACCCGCTGACCGAGTGCCTCTCCTGCCACAAGCGCCACCGGGCCGACCACCTGGAGGAGAAGTACGAGGCCAAGCACGGCTTCCCGCCGCCGAACGGCCTCCAGGACATCAACTGCCCGGACTGCGGCACCAAGGGCCAGTTCACCGAGCCCAAGGACTTCTCGGGCATGCTGAAGACCCACCTCGGCGTCACCGAGGAGGCGAGCGGCCTGGCGTACCTGCGCCCGGAGACCGCCCAGGGCATCTTCACCAACTTCAAGGCCGTCCAGACCACCTCGCGCAAGAAGCCGCCGTTCGGCATCGCCCAGGTCGGCAAGAGCTTCCGCAACGAGATCACCCCCGGCAACTTCATCTTCCGGACCCGCGAGTTCGAGCAGATGGAGATGGAGTTCTTCGTCAAGCCGGGCGAGGACGAGCAGTGGCACGAGTACTGGCTGCAGCAGCGCTGGGACTGGTACGTCGGCCTCGGCCTGCGCACCGAGAACATGCGCCTGTTCGAGCACCCGAAGGAGAAGCTCTCCCACTACGCCAAGCGCACGGTGGACATCGAGTACCGCTTCAACTTCGGCGGCAGCGAGTTCTCCGAGCTGGAGGGCATCGCCAACCGCACCGACTACGACCTGTCGGTGCACAGCGAGGCCTCCGGCCAGGACCTCAAGTACTTCGACCAGGAGTCCGGCGAGCGGTACTTCCCGTACGTCATCGAGCCCGCGGCCGGCCTCAACCGCGCCCTGCTGGCCTTCCTGCTCGACGCCTACTTCGAGGACGAGGCGCCGAACGCCAAGGGCGTCATGGAGAAGCGGGTCGGCATGCGCCTGGACCCGCGCCTGGCCCCGGTCAAGGTCGCGGTGCTGCCGCTGTCGCGCAACGCCGACCTCTCGCCGAAGGCCCGCGGCCTGGCCGCCGACCTGCGCACCGCGTGGAACGTCGAGTTCGACGACGCCGGCGCCATCGGCAAGCGTTACCGCCGCCAGGACGAGATCGGCACGCCGTTCTGCGTGACGGTCGACTTCGACACCCTCGAGGACAACGCGGTGACCGTGCGCGAGCGCGACACCATGACGCAGGAGCGCGTCTCGCTGGACCAGGTGAAGTCCTACCTGGCGGCGCGCCTCATCGGCTGCTGACGTCCCCCGGTTCGCACGGAGCCCCCGTCCGCCCTTCCGGGCGGGCGGGGGCTCCGTGCTTCCCCTGCCGTCGGCCACGCCCTAGCGGCGGCCCCAGCGGGAGCGCCGGCGGGCGGCGGGGGTGGTCGGCAGGCCGGCCGTGCGGAGGGTGGCGAGCGTGGTGCGGTGGCGTGCGGGGTCGTCCAGCAGCGGTGTGAGCAGCGCCTCGTAGAGGTCCGGGCGGCCGGCCAGCGCGGCGGCCAGCCGGACCAGTTCGGCCGGCGGGCGCAGCGACGGCAGCTCGCCCAGCAGCAGGGTGGGCAGCGGCGGGGCCATGGTGACGGCGAGCGCGGAGAGGTCCCCGGTGGACCGGCCGGCCGCCTGGCGCAGCAGGGTCCGGGCGTCGGCGACACGGTCCGCCCGGTAGAGCCCGGTGGCCAGCGCGGCCAGTTCGGCGGTCGGCGCGGAGCCCCACTCCCAGAGCAGGGTGGCGCCGTCGGCGTGCTGCCCGGCCCGCTCAAGGGCGTCCAGCAGTGCGGGCAGGGCGGCGGCCGGGCAGGAGCGCAGCGCGTGGAACAGGTCGCCGGCCTCCTCGGCGAGCCCGGCCTGGCGCAGCTCGGCGAGGGTGGTGGCGGCGTGCTGGGGGCCGGCGTGGACGGCGCTGCGGGCGAGGCGGACGGAGGCGCCGGCCGGGCCGCGCCGGGCGAGCAGGGCGGCCAGCTGGGCGGTGTCGTGCGGCGTGAGGTGCTCGGCGCCCTGGTCCAGGACGTCGGCGGCCTCGTCGGGGGAGGCCCGGCGGCAGAGGACGGTGATCCGCTCGGCGAGCGCGGCCAGTTCGCCGGGGGAGCGCCGGCGGGGCGGGGTGGGGGGCGCCTGCTGCTCGGCGGGGGGCTGCCCGCCGTCGGGCGCGCCGCTGCCGCCGCCCTCGCTCCCGTGCGAGCTCCCGCTGTCGTCGGTGGGCGGATCGGACGGCGGGTTGGACGGCGGGCCGGACGGGGCGTCGCCGGGCGTGCCGGTGGGCTGGCGCGGGATCCACCGGCGCGGTGCGGGCTGCCGCAAGCGCTCCTCCAGTGCCTTCAGCCGGTCGCTCAGTTCCAGGCAGCGGGCGCCCAGGCCCTCGCGCAGCGTCCGCGCCTGGGTCAGCTGCCGCAGCAGCTCCCCGTCCGCCGGCTGCCGTTCGGGCAGCGCCCGCAGCGCCTCGGCGAGGCGCCGCTCGCGTTGGCCCGCGTACTGCCGGGCACGGAGTAACTCGTCGAGCTGTGCTCTGAGTTCGAGAGCCGCCTGCTCGCTCTCACTGCTGCCCGCAACCGGGGTGAGGGGCTGTTCCGTGTGCCGTGTACGCATGATCACCGCAACCTGTCCAACTCGGCCCTGACGGCAAGACATCCTCGCGTCGGAATACGGCGTTGGCGTTACGGCAGTGCGTCCACTGGCTTGCGAGTGGTGTCCAGGAGCGCGCAGAGCGCGAGGGTGGTGAGCAACCCGGCGCACGTGCCCCGCAGGAGCGCCGCCTCGTCGTGGGCGTCGGTGGCCCAGTGGACCGCCGCCCAGGCCGCGCAGGCGCCGGCGGCGGCGGCGGGCACGAGCGGGAGCAGGCGCCGCCCGCCGGTGCGCGGCGCGGCGGCGCCGAGCACCACCAGGCCGCTCGCGGCGGCGAGTTCCGGCGTCCCGAAGCTCCCCGCGTACCGCGGCGACGGTGCTCACCCGGCGGTGGTCCCGGTGGCGGTGGTGGTGCCGGCCGCCGCCAGCCGGGTGCGGGCCTCCATGAGGGCGAAGCCGAGCAGGTTCTCGCCGCGCCACTCGGCGGGGCGCCGGGCGCGTTCGTCGTCGGCGCCGAGGCCGATGCCCCAGATCCGGTCGAGCGGGCTGGCCTCCACGAGAACCCGCTGACGCGTGGACAGCAGGTGGGCGCGCAGCTCCCCGTGACCGCCGAACTTGGCCATGTTGCCCCGGACGACCAGCTCGAACCGCCCGGCGGTCCAGGTCGCGTCGTCGAAGTCCCGGACCTGGCGGCCGAGCTTCTTCGCCTCGGCGGGGCTCGCCGCCGCGAGGATCCGGGCGAGCGTCCGGTCGTCCCCGAACATCCGGGCCTTGCCCGCCATCATCCAGTGCTCGGCGGTCGCGTACTCGACGCCGTCGACGGTGAACGGGTGCCCGGGCCACCACTGGCTCAGCACCCCGGGACCGAGCGATCCGTCACGCTGCTGCTGATGCCCCCAGAACATCAGCCACTTGGGCTCCGCACCGGCCGCCACGGCGGCGGTCAGCGCGGCGCGGTCGCGGGTGTCGACGGGGTCGATCGTGCGTTCGTCGCTCATATCGTCATGCTGACACAAAGGGGTCCGAGGCGGCCAATGGGTTTTCCCGGACTGCCGTTTGGCGGTCCCGACGAGAACTGTTGAGGGATGAACAAGGGAATGTGACATATCATTGCGCCCGGTCGAATCCGGACGTATCGTCACGATTCCTCCGGGAGAGAAGCCCTCACCCTCCCGTACCCTCGAACATCCTCTGGAGTCCCCCATGAGAGACCGCATACCACCCGCCACCGGCGGGCAACGCCCGGCGCCCGCACACCGGTCCCGGCGCCTGCCCGGTCGGACGGTCCTCGGGGCTCTCGCCGCCTCGGCGCTCGTGCTCGCCCCGGCCGTGGCGCTCACCGCCCCGTCGGCGTCCGCCGCGCCGGCCACGACGGCTGACGCGGCCTCGGGCAAGGCCCAGGCGGGCAAGGCGGCTCGTGGGCTCGGCACCCAGCGGCCGATCGGACCCGACCCGACGGTGGACCTGCTGGCGCACGGCAACCTCACCATGGCGTCCAACTCCGTGCTGACCTGTGACGACAGTGACGGCTCGGCGTGCAACGACACCGAGGGCACCAACAACGGCCGCACCAAGTACGTGAAGAGCGATCCGAGCGCGCCCGGGGACAACGCGTCCTCGGCGCAGCTGGTGATCCCGGCCGGGGCCCAGGTGCTGTCGGCCCGGCTGTACTGGCAGTTCAACCCGACCAACACCAGCACCGCGGGCGGCACCTCCGGGGACATCGACAAGGGCAACCAGGTGTCCTGGAAGGTTCCGGGCAGCTCCTCCTACGAGCGGCTCACCGCCGACACCTACGACTGGTTCGACCAGCAGGTCGGCGGCACCCCGCCGGAGCCGCTGCTGGCCGGGGCGGGCGTGAAGGACGTCACCGCCCAGGTGAAGGCCGCGGGCCCGGGCAGCTACACCGTCGCGGACCTCCAGGCGTGCGCCGGGCGTTCCTCCGCGCAGAACTTCGGCGGCAACAACGTCGGCTGCTGGGGCGGCTGGTCGCTGGTGGTGGCCTACGAGAAGCCGTCGGAGCCGCTGCGCTACCTCCAGGTCTGGGACGGGTTCCAGCTGCTGCGCAGCCCCGACAACCTGGCGACGCTCACCCTCTCCGGCATCCACACGCCCGCCACGGCCCCGCCGGCCACCATGGGTGTCACCATCGGTGACGGTGACGCGCCGATCGCCGGTGACCAGCTGCTCGTCGGTTCCTCGACCGACGACCTGACGCTGCTGCCGATGCCCGGCCCCGCCGGTGCCGCCACCGACAACGCCTTCGCCGGCCGGATCGACCACGTCGCGGCGGACGGGACCGGCAGCAACCTCACCACCCGTGACCCCGCGCCGGTCAACAACTACGGCTACGACGCCCGGATGATCGACGTCACCGGCAAGATCCCCGCCAACAGCACCCAGGCCGTGCTCCGGATCAACGGCGCCGGCGACGCGCTGCACCCGCAGGCCGTCTGGCTCGCCGTCGACGCCCTCGAACCGGATCTGCAGATCACCAAGGCCAACCAGCCGGCCGGCTCCACCACGAACAACCCGCCCGGCAACGTCGACCCCGGCGCCGAGATCACCTACACCTTCAAGGTCGCCAACCGGCACAAGGACGGCAGCACCGCCGACCTCGACAAGGCCACCGGCGTCACCCTGACCGACGAACTGCCCGCCGGCACCAGCTACGTCGACGGCTCCGGCCCCGGCTGCACCGCCGCCGGGCGCAAGGTCACCTGCCTCGCCGCCGACCTCGCGCCGGGCGCCGAGACCACCGTCTCCTTCCGCGCCCGGGTCGACGCCGGCCTCGCGCCGGGCACCAAGCTCGACAACACCTCGTCGCTCTCCTACCGCGGCGCCCAGACCGGCCGCGACCAGCAGCGCACCAGCAACACCGTGCGCAACACCGTCGCCGAGCACGCCGGCTACCGGCTCGCCAAGACCGCCGACAAGGCCCAGGCCCTGCCCGGCGACACCGTGACCTACCAGGTGGACATCACCAACACCGGTAACGCGCCGCTCACCGGGCTGACCGTCACCGACGACCTCTCGGCCGTCCTGGACGACGCCGCGTACAACGGTGACGCCAAGGCCACCGCCGGCAAGGCGTCCTACGCCCAGCCGGTGCTCAGCTGGACCGGCGACCTGCCGGTCGGCGGCAGCGCCCGGGTGACGTACACGGTGAAGGTGAAGGACCCGGCCGCCGGGGACCACACGCTGCGCAACACCGTCGTGGCCGACCGGCCCGGCGGCAACTGCCCGGCCGGTTCGACGGCGGGGGAGTGCACGGCCACGGTGACGGTCACCACGTCCTCGCCGTCCCCCACGTCCTCCCCGACCGCGTCCCCGTCCGCCACCTCCTCCGCGTCCCCCGAGCCGACCGGATCGCCCTCGTCCGCGTCCTCGCCGACCGTGAGCGGTAGCCCGAGCTCCCACCCGCAGCCCACCGGCACGCCGGAGCAGCCGGGCGGCGGCAACCTCGCCTCGACGGGCAGCCAGGTCGTGCTGATCGGCGGCATCGGTCTCGCCGTGATCCTCGGCGGCGCGGCCATGGTCGTCGCCTCCCGCCGTCGGAGCCACCGGCACTGACGTGCCCTGAGCCGGAAATGAAGGCGGTCCCACCGCGGTTGTCGGTGGGACCGCCTTTCCCTTTCCGCCTCGCCGAGGAGCCGACGTGTCCCAGCCGTCCGACCGGACCCCCGCCGTCCGCGAACTCCGCCTGGTCGTCACCGCCGCCGACTACGAGCAGGCGCTGCACTTCTACCGCGACGTCCTCGGCCTCCCCGAACGCGGTGCCTTCACCTCCCCCGACGGCCGGGTCACCATCCTCGAAGCCGGCCGTGCCACCCTGGAGATCGCCGACCCGAACCACGCCGGCTTCATCGACGAGGTGGAGGTCGGCCGCCGTGTCGCCGGCCACCTCCGCGTCGCCTTCCAGGTCGACGACGCCACCGCCACCACCGCCCGCCTCTCCGCCGCCGGCGCCGAAGTCCTCGCCGAACCCGTCCGCACCCCCTGGAACTCCCTCAACTCCCGCCTCGAAGCCCCCGGCTCCCTCCAGCTGACCCTCTTCACCGAACTGGGCGCCCCGGCCGCAGAGTGACCGCGGAGTGACCGCGGTGGACCTCGCGGACGCGTTCCGGGTGTGCGCGAGGAGAACGGCAGCGGCCGGGGTGAATCCTTCTCGGGGTCGCCGCCTCTTATAGGCGGCTTCGGCGAGGGCCGGGGCGGACGAGGAGGCAGTGACGATGGTGTGGGTGGCTGTGGCGGTCGGCGCGGCGTTGATCGTGACCTGCAGTGTGACCGTGCTGCGGAAGTGGCGGCGGCGGCGTGGCTGAGGTGCGGGAGTGGCCGGGGAGTTCGGTGGTGGCCGCGGCGCAGGACGGTGATGTGGAGGCGATCGCCGCGTTGGTGTCGGGGGCGCACCCGCACGTGCAGCGGTTCGCGCGCTCGCTGTGCGCCACGCCGGAGGACGCCGAGGACGCAGCGCAGGAGGCGCTGATCATCCTGTACCGCAAGATCGGGATGCTGCGGGCGACCGGGGCGCTCGGCTCGTGGATGTTCCGGATCGTGCGGAACGAGTGCCTGCGGCGGGCGCGGCTGCTGCTGCGGGAGCGTCCGGTGGGCGCGGAGGCGCGGTACCGGTCGGCCGAGGACGAGGTGCTGGGGCGGCTGGAGGCCGGCCGGGTCGCCGAGGCGATCGCCGCGCTGCCGGAGGACCAGCGGCGGGTGCTGATCATGCGGGACGTGCAGGGGCTCAGCGGGCGGATGGTCGCGGACCTGCTGGGGCTCAGCACGGCCGCCATGAAGTCGCGGCTGCACCGGGCGCGGGCGGCGGTCCGGGCGGTCACCGCCGGTGGGGAGTGCTGATGGCGGCGGAGTCGGGGTACGCCAGCCGGACGCTGGCCGGGCATCTCGTGCGGGGCGGGGTGGGGTTCGGGGCGTCGGCGGGGGCGTTGGCGCTGCTGCCGTTCGTCGGGCCGGTGGCGCTGCTCCTGCTGCCGGTGGGGCTGCTCGCCTTCCGCGGGTGTCCGACGTGCTGGGTGATCGGGCTGATGGAGACCGTGTCGCGGGGGCGGCTGCAGCGCGAGTGCGTCGACGGGCGGTGCGAGCTGCGGAAGGCCGAAGGGGCGTAGCCGCGCCGCGGCCACCCACCACGGGGGAGTGGGTGGCCGCGGCGCGGCCGGGGGACCCGGGCCCGGCCGTCACCCGATGGAGCGGGGGAGTCGGGTCGTCAGGTAGAAGACGGTGAACGAGCCCAGGAGCTGGATGCCCAGGCAGAGGGCGAGCGCGTGGGCCATGCCCAGCGTCGGCGAGAGGGCCAGGTACAGGGAGCCCAGGGTGGCGACGCCCAGGGCGAGGCTGGACTGCTGGCTGGTGGCGAGCACGCCGCTGCCGACGCCCGCCCGGGCGGCCGGCACCTTGGAGAGGACGACCCGGAACAGCGGGGTGCCGATCAGTCCCTGGCCGATGCCGGCGAGGGCGACGCCCGGCACCATCCGCAGCGGGGAGAAACCGTCCGGGTCGGCGAGCACGGTGACCGCCAGGGTGGCCAGGCCGGTGGCCTGGACGGCGGCGCCGGCGGTGAGGACCCGGCTGCCGAAGCGGCCGATCAGGCGGGGGCCGGAGAGGGAGGCGGTGAAGTAGCCGACGGCCATCGGGACCAGCGCCCAGCCGGCCGCGACCGGACCGAGGTGCAGGCCCTGCTGGAGGGCGACCGCGATGACGAACATGAAACCGCCGAAGCCGCCGAAGTAGGGCAGGGCGATGCCGAGGCCGCGCCGCATCTCGGGGATGCGCAGCAGGGTGGGCGGCACCAGCGGGGTGTCACCGCGGCGCTCGGCCCGGCGTTCGACCAGGGCGAAGGCGGTGGCGAGCACGGGGAACAGCGCCAGCAGCAGCCAGGACCAGAGCGGCCAGCCGGCGGCGCGGCCCTCCATCAGCGGGACGAGCAGGGCGAGCAGGGCGGCGGTGAGCAGGACGGTGCCCGCGATGTCGACCTTGGTGGCCTGTTCGGCGCGGCTCTCCGGGACGAAGCGCAGCGCGAGCACCAGGGCCAGCAGGGCGAACGGGACGTTCAGCAGGAAGACCGAGCGCCAGCCGCTGCCGAAGAGGTCGGCGGCGACCAGCATCCCGCCGAGCACCTGGCCGATGACCACCGAGATGCCGCCGACCGCGCCGTAGACGGAGAGCGCGCGACCGCGCCGGGCGCCCTGGGTGGCGGCGGTGATGGTGCCGAGGACCTGCGGGATCAGCAGCGCGGCCGAGGCGCCCTGGGCGGCCCGGGCGGCGACCAGGGACCAGGCGTCGGGGGCGAGCCCGCAGGCGAGCGAGGTGACGGCGAAGGCGGCGGCCCCGGCGACGAACAGGCGGCGGCGGCCGAGGATGTCGCCCAGCCGGCCGCCGAGGACCAGCAGGACGGCGAAGGCGATGCCGTACCCGGCGGCGACCAGCTCCAGCACGGCGGGGCCGGCGGCGAGGTCCTGGTCGATGGTCGGCAGCGCGACGTTGACGATGAAGAAGTCGAGCATCGGGAGGAACGCCCCGAGCAGGACGGTGACCAGTCCGGCGGTGCCGAGGGAGGGGCCGGGCGAGGAGCCGGGGAGCGGCGAGGAGAGGGCGGCTGGGGCAGCGGGGGCGAGGGGCCTGGTGGCGGTCAGGTGCTGGGTCACGGTCCTACGATCCGCCGCGCCGCACCCTGGTACCAGAGTGTTCTTATCCGGGTATAAGAAGTACCTGGAAACAGGATGCCGAGTGGCGCATCCTGGTGGAATGAGTCTGACCACCGTCACGGCAAGCACCGGCCGAGCGCCCGTCGATCCGCGGCGCCAGCAGCTGTCGGCGTTCCTCCGCAGCCGCCGGGAGCGGATCACCCCCGAGCAGGTGGGGCTGCCGATGACCGGCCGGCGGCGCACGCCGGGGCTGCGCCGCGAGGAGGTGGCGCAGCTCGCCGCCGTCGGGGTGACCTGGTACACGTGGTTGGAGCAGGGGCGCGAGATCCAGGTGTCCGTGCAGGTGTTGGACGCGGTGGCGCGCGCCCTGCTGCTCGACCCGAGCGAGCGGGCCCATCTGTTCACGCTGGCCGGGGCGGAGGACCCGACGCCGGTGCGGGAGTGCCCGACGGTCACACCGGGGGTCCGGCTGACGCTGGACCGGATGGCGCCCTACCCGGCCGCGGTGATCAACTCCCGCTACGACGTGCTGGCGTACAACGCGCAGTACACCGGGATCGTCGGCGATCTGGAGGCGCTGCCGCCCGAGGACCGCAATCTGATGTGGCTGGCGTTCACCCCCTCGCGCTTCCGTGAGGTGCTGGTCGACCACGAGGACGAGCGCGAGGTCATGGTGGCCCGGTTCCGCTCCGGGATGGGCGAGCACGGGGGCGAGCCCGCCTGGCGGACGCTGCTCTGCCGGCTGCGCAAGGCCTCCCCGGTGTTCGACGAGGCCTGGCAGCGGCACGACGTGCTGCGGCCGGGCAACGGGTTGAAGCGTTTCCTCCTGCCGGAGGTGGGGCTGCTGCGCTTCGAGTACACCAGCTTCTGGCTGGGCCCGTCCCAGGGCCCGCGGATGGTGGTCTACACCCCGAAGGACGAGGAGAGCGCCGCGCTGCTGACCCGGCTGCCCACCCGGCTGCCGTCGCCGGCCGGTGCCGCGGCGGCGGACGGGGCGGTGCCGGCCCGCTGAGGGCCGCGCGGCGCGGGACAGGACGCGGGCCGGATCCCGGGACAGCCCGTAGGCCTGGGCGCGGGTCAGGCCGAGCGCCAGGCAGAGCGCGGCGAGCGGGAGTTCGACGCAGCCCGCCATCATCAGCGCGGCGAGCGTCTCGGCGCCCGGGCCCGCGGTGGCGATGTCGGCCAGCGCGTCGGCCGCG
Organism: Kitasatospora sp. NPDC097605; assembly: GCF_040302725.1. Lineage (NCBI taxonomy): Bacteria > Bacillati > Actinomycetota > Actinomycetes > Kitasatosporales > Streptomycetaceae > Kitasatospora > Kitasatospora sp. NPDC097605. The sequence goes on from NZ_JBEOSF010000014.1 coordinate 54,162, forward strand.
AGCAGCAGGGCGACCGCGGTGGCCGGTGCGACGGCGCCCGGGTGGCGGTGGCGCAGCACGGCGTCCAGCCGGAGCAGGGCGGTGAACTCGCACAGGTCGAGGACGACCCACGCCGTCTCGCCGGACGCCGCGAGCAGCGCCACCCAGGGCAGCAGCGCGAAGGCGGCGAAGGCGGGCACCCGCGAGGCGAGCGGGGTGAACCGGGCGAGCGGCGGGCGCACGGGCGGGACGGCGGTGCTCATCGGGCACCCCCGGTCCCCGGTGCGACGGTGCGGACGGCGTGGGTGGTGCGGGCGGTGCGGACCCGGGTCAGCGGGGACCGCTCGCACCCGGCCCCGCCGGCCGCCTCGACGAGCACGCCGTCGAAGACGCCCTCGGCCCACGCGAGCCAGAACTCCCCGGCGACGGTGACCACTTCGCCCGCCGCGACCACCGGCGCGGGCCGCCCCGGCAGCCGGAGCAGCCGCCCGCCGGTGAACCCGACGGCCGGGACGCCGCCGCCGTGCGGCAGCCGCCCCCAGGCGAGCCCGTGCCGGGGCCGGCGGCGCCCGCCCGCACCGGCACCGGCCCAGGCGCGGGCGCCGCGCAGCAGACCGCGGTCGAGCCGGGCCTCGACCAGCACGTCCACCAGCTCGCCGTGCTCGTACACCTCCAGGGCCGCCCGCCGCCCGCGGCCGCCCGGCACGCAGCGCACCGACCACGGCCCGGCCGGGGCGCCGGGCACGCCGGACCCGTCGGACACGGCCGGCCCGACCGGCAGCCGGCCCTCGCCCGCGGCGGCCGACGCGGCCAGGTCGACCAGGCCGGCCAGGTCGGCGGGTGCGACCGCGGCGGCGGACGCGGCGCGGGCGGTGCCGTGGGCCGGGCGCCCGTGCGGCGGGGTGGCGGAGTGCGATGCGGTCGTCGTCATGCCGTCAAGACTCGTCGTCGCGAGCGGCGTTGTCGGTAGTGCGCCGATCCGAATCGGGGGTGTACCTGGCTTCACCATTTCTCGGCAGCCCCCTTCATGGTGACGCTTGATCACCTCGCTCTAGGCTGTCCGCCATGCCCTCCACGACGCAGCGCCGCACACCCGCCGGGAGCGCCGTCCGGCCCCCGTGGTCGGCGGCGGTCTGGCGGGACACCCGTTTCCTCGCCGCCGGGATCCCGCTCTCCCTGCCCGCCTGGCTGATCGTCCTCGCCCCCGAGTTCACGCTGGCCCTCGTGGGCACGATCCTGCTCTCCGTCCGCCTGCTCACCGCCGCCCAGCGCGGCCGGCTGCGCGCCCTGCGCGGGGTGGAGATCCCGCCGCTGCTGCGCTCCGCCCGCACGCCCGCCGGCATACTGACCGCGCTGCGCACCGGCGTCAGCTGGCGCCAGGTCGGCTACCACCTGGTGGTCGGACCGCTGGTCGCGGCCGCCTCGACGGTCGTCGTGTACGGGTGGGGCGCGGCCGCGATGGGCTCCACGATCTTCGGCTGGTCCTGGCTGATGCCCCCCACCTCCCCGGTCCGCGACCAGTGGTCCAAGCTGGACATCCCGGTCACCGTCGGCGGCGCGCTGCTGCTCGTGGTGCTGCCCACGACGGTCGGCCTGCTGGCCCGGCTGGACGAGGTGCTCGCGGTGCGGCTGCTCGGACCCGGCCGCACCGCGGAGCTGGAGCACCGGATCGAGGAGGTGGTCGAGAGCCGGGCCGGCCTGGTCGACGCGGTGGACGCCGAGCGCCGCCGGATCGAGCGCGACCTGCACGACGGCGCCCAGCAGCGGCTCACCTCGCTCGCCATGAACCTCGGCCTGGCCCGCCGCACCCTCAAGGACGTGCCGCCCGCGGCGATGCAGGTGATCGTCGAGGCGCACGAGGAGGCCCAGGCGGCCATCGACGAGCTGCGCGACCTGGTCCGCGGCCTGCACCCGGCCGTCCTGGAGGACCGCGGCCTCGACGCGGCGCTCTCCGGCATCGCGGCCCGCGCCCCGCTGCCGGTCCGGCTGGACGTCGAGCTGGCCGAGCGGATAGCGCCGACCGTCGAGGCGGTCGCCTACTTCACCGTCTCCGAGGCGCTGACCAACGTCGCCAAGCACGCCCGGGCCTCCCGGGCGGACATCTCGGTGCGCACGGCCGGCGGCCGGCTGCGCCTGGTCGTCAGCGACGACGGCGTGGGCGGGGCGGACGCCTCGCGCGGTTCCGGCCTGACCGGACTGCGCCAGCGCACCGCCTCGGTCGACGGGTCCCTGTCCGTGCTCAGCCCCGCCGGGGGCCCGACCACCATCACCGTGGAGTTGCCGTGCGTGCTGTGATCGCCGAGGACTCGGTCCTGCTCAGGGTCGGCCTGGTCAAGGTCCTGGAGGCGGTGGGCTACGAGGTGGCCGCCGCCGTCGGGGACGCCGAGGAACTGCTCGCCGCGGTGGGCGAGCACCGTCCCCAGGTGGTGGTGGCGGATGTCCGGATGCCGCCGGGCTTCACGGACGAGGGCGTGCGGGCCGCGCTGGTGATCCGCCGGCAGTGGCCGGAGGTGGCGGTGCTGCTGCTCTCCCAGTACGTGGAGGAGCGGTACGCCGCGGACCTGCTGACCAGCAACACCAGCGGGGTCGGCTACCTGCTCAAGCAGCGGGTGGCCAATGTCGACGACTTCGTGGACGCGCTGCAGCGGGTCGCCGAGGGCGGCACCGCGCTGGACCCGGAGGTGGTGGCCCAGCTGCTGGTGCGCCGCCACCGTGATCCGCTGGAGCGGCTGACCCCGCGCGAGCGGGACGTGCTCGCCCTGATGGCGGAGGGCCGATCCAACGCCGCGATCGCCGCCGCCCTGGTGGTCAGCGACAGCGCGGTGGCCAAGCACATCAACTCGATCTTCGCCAAGCTCGACCTGCCGCCCGCCGACGAGAGCCACCGGCGGGTGCTGGCGGTGCTGCGCTTCCTGGAGGTGGGATGAGGATGACGACGGCCACCGGCCCCCAGGGCCCGGCCGCCGCCGGGGAGCGGGCGCCGGGGCCCGGCCGCCGCGGCCACCGGGCCTGGCGGGTGTTCGGCACGCTCGCGCTCACCGTGACGCTGGTCCTCGGCGCCGTGCAGACCTGGGCGATCGCGGTGCAGCAGCGCACCCGCTCGGAGATGTCCTACCCGGTCGCGGTGACCGGGGTGCGGCTGGACACCGGCAACGCCACCGTGCGGATCCGCCCGGGGCGGCAGGGCCAGGTGGTGGTCCGCCAGTACCTGAACTGGATGGTCAGGATGCCGGTCGTCTCGGCGCTCTTCGAGCAGGACCGGCTCGACGTCCGGATGCGCTGTGCCCAGGTGGTGCCGATCAGCGACCTCGGCTGCGGCGCGGTGATCGAGCTGGACGTGCCGCCCGGGGTCTCGGTCACCGGCAAGCTGTCCAACGGGAGCATCGACGTGGCCGGTGTGGCGGGGGAGATCAATCTGATCTCCACCTCGGGGGAGGTCGCGCTGACCGATGTGTCCGGTCCGGTGACCGTGCGCACCACCTCGGGCTCCGTCCGGGGGCGCCGTCTCAGCTCCCCGAGCGTCAACGCCGCCGCGACCTCGGGATATCTGGAGCTGGGCTTCGCCTCGGCCCCGCAGGTGGTGGACATCGGGATGACCTCCGGGTCGGTGGTGCTGGGCCTGCCCCGGGGGTCCCGCTACGACTTCGACGGCGGGGCGTCCCCGCGGGTGCGCGGCAGTATCGACACGACGCTGGCCGACCGCTCCAGTCCGAACAAGATCAGGGTCTCGGTCAGCTCCGGCTCGGTGTCGGTCTTCGCGAAGGACGCCTCCACCGACGACTGACCCCGACGGGGAGCGGCCGACCGCCGGCCCCGGGGTGAGGGCCCCGGACGGCTCGGCCGGGTGGGGGACAATGAAGAGTCCCCCACCCGCCGTCCCCGAGGTCAGCCGCGCATGACAGTCCCGCCCGCACCCACCGAGCCGAGCACGGCGACCGCCACCGGCACCGCGACCGCCACCGGCACCGCGACCGGCCCCGCCGGCGGAGGCGCCACCGCCACCTCCGCCGCCGCCGAGTTCGCGCCGCTGTCCATCGGCCCGCTGCAGGTCTGGCCGCCGGTCGTGCTGGCGCCGATGGCCGGCATCACCAACGCGCCGTTCCGCACCCTGTGCCGCGAGCAGAGCGGCGGTAAGGGCCTCTACGTCTCCGAGATGATCACCACCCGGGCCCTGGTCGAGCGCAACGCCAAGACGATGCAGCTGATCAGGTTCGACCCGAGCGAGAAGCCGCGCTCGATCCAGCTGTACGGGGTGGACCCGGTCACCGTCGGCAAGGCGGCCCGGATGATCGCGGACGAGGGCCTCGCCGACCACATCGACCTCAACTTCGGCTGCCCCGTCCCCAAGGTGACCCGCAAGGGCGGCGGCTCGGCGCTGCCGTACAAGCGCAATCTGCTGCGCGAGATCCTGCGCGAGGCGGTGGCCAACGCCGGCGACCTGCCGGTCACCATGAAGATGCGCAAGGGCATCGACGACGACCACCTCACCTACCTGGACGCCGGCCGGATCGGCGCCGAGGAGGGCGTCTCCGCGATCGCCCTGCACGGCCGCACCGCCGCCCAGCACTACGGCGGCACCGCCGACTGGTCGGCGATCGCCCGGCTGCGCGAGTCCGTCCCGGACGGGATCCCGGTGCTCGGCAACGGGGACATCTGGTCGGCCGACGACGCGGTGCGGATGATGCGCGAGACCGGCTGCGACGGCGTGGTGGTCGGCCGCGGCTGCCTGGGGCGGCCCTGGCTGTTCAAGGACCTGGTGGCGATCTTCGAGGGCGAGGTGGACTACGCCCGCCCGACCTTCGCCGACGTGGCACGGGCGATGGTCCGGCACGCGCAGCTGCTCGGCGAGTGGCTGGGCGACGAGGCCCGCGGCGTGATCGACTTCCGCAAGCACGTCGCCTGGTACACCAAGGGCTTCTCGGTGGGCTCGGAGCTGCGGGTGAGGCTGGCCAACTCCTCCTCGCTCGCCGAACTGGCCGAAACCCTGACCCTGGTGGAGCAGTCCCAGGCCTGGCCGGCCGGCGCCGACGGTCCGCGCGGACGGACCAGCGGCAACAACCGGGTCGTCCTGCCGGAAGGCTGGTTGGACGATCCGTACGACTGTGCCCGACCGGGCGAGGATGCCGAATCGGACATCTCCGGCGGCTGATGTATCCGAAGCGGCCAAAACGGCCCCTCGGGGCCGACTGCCACTCCGGCCCAGCCCTCTTAGCCGATCTGGCCAAGAGGGCTCCTTTCTGGCAGTCCGACATCACGGAGCGGACACATTTCTGGACGCAGTGCGACGAAGAGCGGAGGAGGCCTACGCCCGAACCGTGAGATGCGCTCGTGACGCTGGCCACATACCCTGGCGGTCGGAGGTGACCGACAGGACGAAATGAACAAGTCGGGGGCGGATCGCTTCCCGAAGGGGAGCGGCGGCGGATCGGGCACTCAGGGTGCAGGAAATCAAGCCGGTTCGTCAGGCCGGAGCATCCGCGACTACCGAGCGTTCCGGTTATGTGATCTTCCGGTTTCGCCGCCTTCAAGACTTGAACGCTCGCTAGCGTCAGCCGGACGATTTCACCACCAGAGGTGAACGCCATTCAGTGCATTCGATCTAGCGGGTTACTTGCCGATCCTGACGACGTACGCCCTATTGGCGGCGCGGAAGCGCCTTCGAAATGGGTATGTTCTCCGGCGTCAGGGCAACCGTGTGCGAGGAGACCGACCCGTGGCGTCCCAGCAGAAGTTTGTTTACTCCTTCACTGAAGGAAACAAGGACCTCAAGGATCTTCTTGGCGGTAAGGGCGCGAACCTGGCCGAGATGACCAACCTGGGCCTCCCGGTCCCCCCGGGGTTCACCATCACCACCGAGGCCTGCAAGGTCTTCCTGGAGACCGGCAGCGAGCCCACCTCGCTGCACGAGGAGATCAGCGCCCATCTGGACGCCCTCGAACAGGAGATGGGCAAGAAGCTCGGCCAGGCCGACAACCCGCTGCTCGTCTCGGTGCGCTCGGGCGCCAAGTTCTCCATGCCCGGCATGATGGACACCGTCCTGAACATCGGCCTCTCCGACGCCTCGGTGGCCGGTCTGGCCGCGCAGTCCGGCAACGAGCGCTTCGCCTGGGACTCCTACCGCCGCCTGGTCCAGATGTTCGGCAAGACCGTGCTGGGCGTCGACGGCGAGCTGTTCGAGGAGGCCCTGGACGAGGCCAAGCACGCCAAGGGCACCGTCAACGACCTCGACCTGGACGCCGAGGACCTGAAGCGGCTGGTCGAGGTGTTCAAGGGCATCGTCGAGCGCGAGACCGGCCGGGCCTTCCCGCAGGAGCCGCGCGAGCAGATGGACCTCGCCATCCACGCCGTCTTCCACTCCTGGAACGGCGACCGCGCCCGGCTCTACCGCCGCCAGGAGCGCATCCCGAACGACCTGGGCACCGCGGTCAACGTCTGCACCATGGTCTTCGGCAACCTCGGCGAGGACTCCGGCACCGGTGTCGCCTTCACCCGTGACCCCTCCACCGGCACCCAGGGCGTCTACGGCGACTACCTGTCCAACGCCCAGGGCGAGGACGTCGTCGCCGGCATCCGCAACACCCTGCCGCTGTCCGAGCTGGAGAAGCTCGACAAGAAGTCGTACGACGAGCTGATGACGATCATGCAGACGCTCGAGAACCACTACCGCGACCTCTGCGACATCGAGTTCACCATCGAGCGCGGCAAGCTCTGGATGCTCCAGACCCGCGTCGGCAAGCGCACCGCCGCGGCCGCCTTCCGGATCGCCGTCCAGCTGGTCGACCAGGGCCTGATCGACCTGGACGAGGCCCTGATGCGGGTCACCGGCGGCCAGCTCTCCCAGCTGATGTTCCCGCGCTTCGCCCCGAACGCCGAGTCCAAGCAGATCGCCTGGGGCCTCGCCGCCTCGCCCGGCGCCGCGATCGGCAAGATCGTCTTCGACTCCTACACCGCGGTGAAGTGGTCGCGCTCCGGCGAGAAGGTCATCCTGGTCCGCCGCGAGACCAACCCGGACGACCTGGACGGCATGATCGCCGCCGAGGGCATCCTCACCTCGCGCGGCGGCAAGACCTCGCACGCCGCCGTCGTCGCTCGCGGCATGGGCAAGACCTGTGTCTGCGGCGCCGAGGAGCTCGAGGTCGACACCAAGCGCCGCCGGATGACCACCGCCGACGGCCTGGTGCTGGAGGAGGGCGACATCGTCTCGATCGACGGTGCGACCGGCAAGGTCTACCTCGGCGAGGTACCCGTGCTGCCCTCCCCGGTGGTCGAGTACTTCGAGGGCACCCTGCACGCCGGCGCCGACGTCCAGGGCGGCCTGGTCCAGGCCGTGCACCGGCTGATGTCGCACGCCGACGGCCGCCGCCGGCTCGCCGTGCGCGCCAACGCCGACAACGCCGAGGACGGCTCGCGCGCCCGCCGCTACGGCGCCCAGGGCATCGGCCTGTGCCGCACCGAGCACATGTTCCTCGGCGAGGAGCGCCGCAAGGAGGTCGAGCACCTGATCCTCGCGGACAACGACAAGGACCGCGAGCAGGCGCTCTCCACCCTGCTGCCGATGCAGAAGGGCGACTTCGTCGAGCTCTTCCAGGCGCTGGACGGCCTGCCCGTCACCGTCCGCCTGCTCGACCCGCCGCTGCACGAGTTCCTGCCGGACATCACCGAGCTGTCGGTGCGCGTCGCCCTCGCCGAGGCCCGCAAGGACCCGAACGAGAACGACCTGCGTCTGCTCCAGGCGGTGCACAAGCTGCACGAGCAGAACCCGATGCTCGGCCTGCGCGGCGTGCGCCTCGGCCTGGTCATCCCCGGCCTGTTCGGCATGCAGGTCCGCGCCATCGCCGAGGCCGCCGCCGAGCGCAAGCTGGCCGGCGGGGACCCGCGTCCCGAGGTGATGATCCCGCTCGTCGGCACCGTCCAGGAGCTGGAGCTGGTCCGCGACGAGTGCGAGCGCGTGCTCGCCGAGGTCGCCCACTCCACCGGCGTCCAGCTGGACATCAAGCTGGGCACCATGATCGAGCTGCCCCGCGCCGCCGTGACGGCCGGCCAGATCGCCGAGGCCGCCGAGTTCTTCTCCTTCGGCACCAACGACCTCACCCAGACGGTCTGGGGCTTCTCCCGCGACGACGTCGAGGCCTCCTTCTTCACCGCCTACCTGGAGAAGGGCATCTTCGGGGTCTCGCCGTTCGAGACCATCGACCGCGACGGCGTCGGCTCGCTCGTCCGGCACGCCGTCGAGGCCGGCCGGGCCACCCGCCCCGACCTCAAGCTCGGCGTCTGCGGCGAGCACGGCGGCGACCCGGACTCGGTCCACTTCTTCCACGAGGTGGGGCTGGACTACGTCTCCTGCTCCCCCTTCCGGATCCCGGTGGCGCGCCTTGAGGCCGGCCGCGCCGCCATCGAGTCCGCGGGCAGCGACTCGCGCTGAACGCCGGGGGGCTCTGAGCCCCCCGGCACGGCGCGGTCGCTGACCGTGTCCCCTCCACCGGGGAGGGGCGTACACCGGAGCTCGGCGCAGGAGAACCGGCGTACGTAATGCGGCCGGGGCGGGAACGGACAACGGCGTCCGTACCCGCCCCGGCCGCGCGCGTGTGGCCGCGGCCACATGTGTGGCTGCCCGCACGCGGGGCCGCCGACTGCGAAGCTGGAGCCCATGACCAGCAAGAACCGCCTGTGGACCGTCCTCGCCGTCCTGTTCTGCGTGATCGCCGCCGCAGCCGGCTACGTCGTGTCCGACGGCACCGGCGACGGCACGCCCAAGGCCGCCGCGACCTCCACCGGCCCGGCCGCGGCGACCAGCGCCCCGTCGGCCCCGAAGCCGAGCGATCCCAGGTCCGGCGCGCCCAAGCCGTCCGCCCCGGCCACCCAGCCCCCGGCGGGCGCCGCCACCGGCTGGGTGCCGACCGACCCGGCGATGGCCGACGTCTGCCGCACCACGCTGCCCGGCCAGGCCCTCGACACCCTCGGCCTGATCGCCAAGGGCGGCCCCTACCCCTACCGCTCGGACGGCATCGTCTTCGAGAACCGCGAGAGCCGCCTCCCGCGCAAAACCTCCGGCTACTACCACGAGTTCACCGTGGTCACCCCCGGCTCCGCCGACCGCGGCGCCCGCCGCGTGGTCACCGGCGACTCCGGCGAGCAGTACTGGACCGCCGACCACTACGGCTCCTTCCAGGAGATCGACGCCCGCTGCTGAGCCTCCGAGGCGGGAACGGCCGCCCCGACGGCAGGGCCGCCGTGAAGCCTTCCGCGCGGTCTCTCGGGGGGCAGGGTGCACCGGGCCGTCGCGGCGGTCGCCTTCCCCGGCCTGCCGGCGGGGTGCGGCCCCGAAACGGAGGGTGGCCGGGCCGAGGACGGCCGGGCCCGAGCCGGCGGTCGGGCCGATCACGGCGGAGCCGCTGGACGGCGCCCGGTGGCACTGCCGCTGGACGGTCGCCCGGCGGCCGCCGAGGAGGCCGCCGAGGAGAACGCCGCCGTCCTCCGGGGTACGGGCGGGCGACCCGCACGTGCAGGCGGGCCGAGGGCTTCGCCTACGACCCGGACGAGGTCGCCGAGGCCCCGCCGCGGAGCCCCGCCGGTCCGGACCGCCTCGGGCTGCTCCCGGCCGCCGCCCGGAAGACCGGCTGCCACAAGCTGCCCCGGCCGGCCGGGACCGGCACCCGCGGTTCCCCGGCGGTCGGCGCGGGGGAGCGGAGTGACGCCCACCGGCAGGCGCCGGCCGGCCGCGCGACCCGCCGGGACCGACCGGGGTGCGCCGGGGGGCGAGTGGCGGCTCCTCTGGGTGAAGGCCCACGACCGGACCGCCGCCGGCAGCGGGTGAAGGCCGCACCGTCCGCCTGGCGGTCCTGCACGGCGGGGCTCGGCCACCACTGCTCCGGCCCGGTGCGGGCGAGTCCGGAGGCCCGGCCGGACCCGGTCCCGGACCAGCAGGGGACCGCCGCCGTCGCCGAGACCGCCCGCGAGCCCCGGGCCCGGCTGCTCGGTACCCGGTACACCGTCCGGACGGCCCACCGGCAGCAGCTCACGGCCGGAGCGGCCGCCCTGCAGACGGTCGAGGAGGCCTCGGCGCGGCGCTTGCCGGAGGCCGGCGGACCGCTCGACGAGGAGGTCAGCGGGCCCGGCGCCAGCTGATCCTGGTGTGCGGGCCGTGGGGGCCGGCCGCGAGCAGGACGGCGAGCTCCCGCAGTACGGGCCCCGGGTCGCGGCGCAGCTGGACGGGGGTGGTGCGGACCACCGGCAGGCCGGCGGCGGTCAGCCGGTTGGCGCGGGTCAGGCTCCGCTCGTGGTCGGCCGGGCGCAGGTGCCAGGCCCGGGAGTCGATCTCCAGCGCGACGCAGGCCTGCGGCCAGTAGGCGTCCGGCACGGCCAGGAACCGCCCGTCCAGGAACAGCACCGGGTTCCAGAGCGGCTCGGGCAGCCCGGCGCCGCGCACCGCGTCCCGTGCCTCGCCCTCGACCACCGAGCGCACCCCGGCCGTCAGCTCCTCCACCACCCCGGCCAGCCGGGGCAGCTCGCGGACGTCCGGCCGGGCGAGCAACTGGTCGAGCAGCTCGCCGAGTTCGCAGTGCCGGCGCTGGACGGCCTCGGCGCACAGCGCGCGGAACCGGTGGCGTCCGCTCTCCCGGGGCGCGAGGTCGGCCAGCGCCCGGGCGACCGAGGTGCTCCAGAGGCCGTCGTCGCGCTCGAAACCGCCGGGCATCGGCCCGCCGGCCCGGTGGATCCGCACGAACCCCCGGTCGGCGACCTTGCGCTGAGCGGGGATCAGCACGTCCACCTCGGTGAGGTCGGCCGGGTGCCCGGCCGAGGGGAGCCCGGCGTCGGCGAGCACCGCCGCGCCGGTGAGCAGGACCTGTCCGCCGGGCGGCGCGGCCAGCCCCTTGGGACCCGCGTAGGCGAGGGCGGCCCGCAGCCGCTGGTGCGCCGTCAGCCGCCCGGTCTGCAGGCAGATCACCCGGGGCAGCACCCGCTGCCACGGCCCGCCGGGCCGCAGCCGGTGCGCGATGGTGCCGGACGGCACGCCGAGCCCGCGCAGCTGGGCGCGGGTGGCGATGTGCTGCTGGTCGGCGCCGAGCAGCAGCAGCGGGTCGACGAGGGAGCTGGCGCTGGTCATGCCGGGGTGGTTCCCGCCCGGATCGGCGGTATGCGGAACATCGCCCGCCGGGGGACCGGCCGGTCAAACCGGGTTGACGCGGGGGCGGTGCGGAGGGTGGGCTTGCCCGCGATGACGACTCCTCACACCGGCCCCGCGTCCGACGCGCTCGACGGCCTCTCCGTGGGCGACGCCCTCGGCGCCCAGTTCTTCGTCCCCGCCACCGCCCGTGCCCACCTCGCGGCCCGTACCGCCCCGCCCGGCCCCTGGCCGTGGACCGACGACACCGAGATGGCCTGCTCGGTGTACGCCGCGCACACCGAGCGCGGCGGGATCGACGTGTTCGACCTCACCCACGCCTTCGCCCGCCGGCACGACTTCGACCGCGGCTACGGCCCGTCCGCCAACCGCCTGCTGCGGCTGATCCGGGAGGGCGGTGACGCGAAGGCGCTGGCCGCCGGGCTGTTCGACGGCCGGGGATCGTACGGCAACGGCGCCGCGATGCGGGTCGCCCCGCTCGGCGCGGCGTACGCGGACGACCCGGGTGCGGTGGTCGGGCCGGCCGCCGACACCGCGCTGATCACGCACACCCACCCGCAGGCGGTGGACGGCGCGATCGCCGTCGCGGTGGCCGCGGCGTACGCGGTGCGGGCCCGCACCGAGAGCATGACGCCCAGGAGCTTCCTGGAGCCGGTGCGGGACCTCACTCCGCTCGGGGCGGTACGTGACGGCCTGACCGAGGCGATCGCCCTGCTCGCCGAGCCGGACCTCGCGGTCGCGGCCCGGATCCTCGGCAACGGCAGCCGGACCAGCGCCGCCGACACCGTCCCGTACGCGCTCTGGTGCGCGGCCCGCCGGCTCACCGACTACCCGGCGGCGGTCTGGGAGGCCGTGTCCGCCGGCGGGGACGCCGACACCGTCGCCGCGATCACCGGCGGCGTGGTCGCCGCCCGCACCGGGACGGCCGGCATCCCCGCCGCCTGGCTGGCCGCCCGCGAGCCGCTGCCCGGCTGGGCGTTCGCCGAGCCGGGCAGCGTCGCGAGCGGGGCGGGCCGCGAGTACCTGAAGCCGCTCCGGCTGCCGCGCCCGTGCCCCGTCCCGGACGTGGTCTGGAGCGAGGAGCAGTGGCAGCGGATCCGCTACGGCCTGCGGTCGAGGGTGATGGAGCAGAAGTGGGAGTCCTACACCGCTGACGGTGTGCTCCACCTGCACCGCAGCTGGACCGGCCACGGGATCTGGGCGGTCCGGGTGGCACCCGTGCCGGGCGGCGGCTGGCGCCCGGTGTCGGCCGTGGTGGAGACCCACTCCGGGTATGTCGCGCCCCCGGGGCTCCAACCGGACATGCTCCGTCAGATCCTCGGCGTGGCCGCCGCGGGCTACGAGTACGGCTGACCGCCGTGCCCGCCGCCCGCCGGCCACGGCGGACGGCGGGCCCCGGGCGGTGAGCGGACCGGGACGGTCAGGCCGTGATCAGGTGCCCGGCACCGCCGCCGTGTCTAAGGCACTCCTGGTTGATCGCCGGATCCGGGGCGCTCGGCGAGGTGGCGGCGGCGATCCGCAGCTCGATGATGTCCCGGACGGCCGGCCACTCGCTGTCCAGGATCGAGTAGAACGCGGTCGACCGCACCACCCCGTCCAGCCCGCGCGAGTGCGCCCGGCGGACGCCCTCGGAGGTCGCGCCGAGCCGCTCGATGGCGGTGCGCGAGCGCAGGTTGCGGGCGTCGGCGCGCAGCGAGATCCGCTGCACGCCCCACGCCTCGAAGGCGTGCCGGAGCATCAGCAGCTTGGCCTCGGTGTTGATGCCGGTGCCCTGGGCGCGCGGCGACAGCCAGGTGTTGCCGATCTCGGCGGCGTCCGGCACCGCGGTGTCCGGATCGCCGAACGGCACGCCCGGCGCCGGGGGCCAGACCAGCGGCCCCTGCCAGTAGTCGAGTTCCAGGAACCGGGTGGACCCCACCACCCGGCCGTCGGCCTGGTTCACCGTGGCGAACGGCAGCGACCGGCCCGCGGCCTGGTCGGCCAGCGCGCGGGAGATGTACTCCCGGGCCGCTTCCAGGCCGTGCGGGACGGGGGTGAAGGCGTAGGTCGTACGGTCCTCGGCGCCGGCCTCGGCGATGGCCTCGGCGTGGTGCGCGGCGAGGGGCTCCAGCCGCACGGTGCGGCCGGTGAGGATGACAGGTACGGGCACGGAACCTTCGGTCCTTCATCGGTCGGAGGGCGCTGGCCCGTGCCGGGGTGCGGTGCGGGCCAGCGATGACGGTTTTCGCCCCGTCCCGGAGTGCGCCCACCGGTGCCCGCGCACGCCGGAGGCCGGTCGAACGGGGTGGGGAGCGACGGCCCGGAGACGGGCAGCGCGGTGCCGGAACGGACACGGGTCCACGGACCGGTCCGGCGGGATGAGCGAGGGGACAGTGTGCGTCCGCGAGATGGCCGAGGAGGAAACGAGTGCGCGAAGGGAAGCAGGCGGCCAGATGAAGGCAAGATGCGTCGTGGGTGGCTGGCCGAGCACCGGTCCGGGACGTGGTCGACGGCGTTACGGACGACGTGACGACGACGCGACGATGCGAGGCAGCGAGAGGACGATACCCGTCAGAAGGCGGTGCGTCACTTCGCGGCACACGAATGGCCCCCGGGGCAGCGTCCGGACGGGCTCCGGGGGCCGTTCGCTCCCCCCTGACCAGGGGCTTCGCAGGCGGGTGCGATCATGGTCCGGCCGGCCCGCGGGAGCCTGCCGAAGGGGCCCGGCAAACGGGCCCGGCGCGCCGGGAATTCCGGCGGCGCCCCGCACGCTGGACGAGGAGAGCCGGGTCATCAGCCCCCGCGCGGGCCGACGCGCGGGCGCAGCGGACGCGGCGAACCGCGACGAGGAAGAGAAACGGGGTGTGGGTGAGCGGTGCGTGATCCCCAGGCGCTGTACGAGCTGGACCAGCAGGGCGTGACCGCCGTGGCCGCCGCGAGGGCCGCGCTGGCGGACACCGGTGCCGGCCTGGTGCTGCTCCACCACTTCGAGGGCTTCATGGACGCCGGCGAGGCGGGTGCCCAGGTGGTCGCCCACCTGCTGGAGACGGGGGCGCCGCAGGTGGTGGCCCGCTTCGACCACGACCGCCTGGTGGACTACCGGGCCCGCCGCCCCGCGATGGTCTTCGACCGCGAGCGCTGGGTGTCCTACGAGCCGCCGGAGATCCTGCTCCAGCTGGTCCACGACACCGCCGGCTCGCCGTTCCTGCTGCTCACCGGCCCCGAGCCGGACGTCGAGTGGGAGCGCTTCGCCGCGGCCGTCGGCGAGCTGGTCGAGCGCTTCGACGTCCGGCTGAGCCTGGACTTCCACGGCATCCCGATGGGCGTGCCGCACACCCGCCCGGTCGGCCTGACGCCGCACGGCAACCGGCTGGACCTCGCGGCCGGCTACCCGCAGTGGTTCGAGCAGGCCCAGGTGCCGGGCAGCGCCCAGGCCCTGCTGGAGTACCGGCTCGCCGAGGCCGGGCACGACGTGCTGGGTTTCGCCGCGCACGTGCCGCACTACGTGGCGCGTTCGCCGTACCCGGCGGCCGCGGTGATGATCCTGGAGGCGGTGCAGTCCGCGACCGGGCTGGTGCTGCCCGGCACGCTGCTGCGCGAGCGGGTCGACGTGGTGTACGCCGACATCGAGGAGCAGCTGGCGCAGGGGGACGGCGAGTTGCGCTCGGCGATCCGCGGCATGGAGGGCCAGTACGACGCGGTGGCCGGCGCCGAGGGCCGGGAGAGCCTGCTGGCCGAGCCGGTGGACCTGCCGTCGGCGGACGAGCTGGGCCGGCGCTTCGAGCAGTTCCTGGCCGAGCACGAGCGCGGGCCGGAGTAACGGCACCGGGGGGACGGGGAATACCCGCCCCGGGCGGGAGCGATCGGGCACGCCCGTCCGTTGGGCACTGCGGTGCCCGGGGGACGGGCCTTCGTAGGAAGAACGCCGACGGCTCCTACCCGGGGGGATCCCGTGCCACTGTCCGTACGCCCGACCGCCGCGCTCACCGGAGCGGTGAGCGCGGGCCTCGCCGCCGTGCTCATCGCCGGCTGCTCCGGTTCCACCGGCGCCGGGACCGTCGCCGCCGCGGCCCCGGACGGCTCCGCACCGCCGAGGGCCGCCGCCGCGGTCACCCCGACGCCCACACCCGCACCGACCGGGCCGTACGTGGCGCTCGGCGACTCCTACACCTCGGGTCTGAAGATCAGCCCGCAGCAGACGGCGGAGCCGAAGGGCTGCTCCCGTTCGGCGGTCAACTACCCGTCCCTGGTGGCCGAGGCGCTCGGGCTGTCCGGGGAGCGGTTCCGCGACGTCAGCTGCAGCGGTGCCCGCACCGGCGACCTGACCGGCGCCCAGAGCACCGAGGGCGGCAGCAACCCGCCGCAGCTGGACGCGCTCACCCCGGCCACCCGCCTGGTGACCCTCGGGATCGGCGGCAACGACGCCGGGTTCATGGACGTCGTCGGCCAGTGCGCCAAGGAGAACCTGGTGGACGCGTTCAGGGGCCTGGTCGGCTCGGACCGCGCCGCCGCGCCGTGCCGCGACTCCTACGCCGCCGCGGACGGCGGCGACCAGGTGCAGAAGCAGGTGGACGCCGCGGGCGACCGGCTCGGCCGGCAGCTGGCGGAGATCAAGCACCGCTCCCCGCAGGCCCGGGTCTACGTGGTCGGCTACCCGTCGCTGCTGCCCGCCGACCCGGCGAGCTGCGTCCCGGTGCTGGGCTCGGCGGTGGCCAGCGGGGACATCGGCTTCCTGATGGAGAAGGAGCGGCAGCTCAACACCATGCTCAAGCGGCGGGCGGAGGCGGCCGGGGCGGTCTTCGTGGACCTCGCCGGGCCCTCGGCCGGCCACGACATGTGCGCCGGGGAGGACGCCCGCTGGGTGGAGCCGCCGTTCCCCGCGCACGGCCTGGCGGCGATCCACCCCAACGCCAAGGGCCAGGAGGGCGCCGCCGAGGCCGTCCTCAAGGCGGTCCGGGGCTGACAGACCCCGAGCGCGCGCGGGCCGGGAGTGCGCCCCAGGGTTCACGCCCCGGCCCGCGCGCCGTCGCGCGCGGCACACTTCCGGTGTCACAGCCGCGGCGTACGGTGAGGGTCATATGGACGACACCGCGCACCGCCTCACCGCCGCCGCCCCGACCTCGACCCCGATCCCGTACGACCGCGCCGCCGAGGCCCGCTGGGTGCCCGAACCGGACAAGCGCCCCGGCCGCACGGCGTTCCAGCGCGACCGCGCCCGTGTGCTCCACTCCGCCGCCCTGCGCCGGCTCGCCGGCACCACCCAGGTGGTCGCCCCGATGCGCAGCGACTTCCCGCGCACCCGGCTGACCCACTCGCTGGAGTGCGCCCAGGTGGGCCGCGAGCTGGGCGCCGCCCTCGGCTGCGACCCCGACCTCGTCGAGACCGCCTGCCTGGCCCACGACATCGGCCACCCGCCGTTCGGCCACACCGGCGAGGAGGCGCTCGACCAGGCCGCCGAGGACTGCGGCGGCTTCGAGGGCAACGCGCAGTCGCTGCGCATCCTGACCCGCCTGGAACCCAAGCGCTTCGCCCCGCAGGACGAGGCCCCCGCCCGGCTGGCCCCCTGGCCGGGCCGCAGCGTCGGCCTCAACCTGACCCGCGCCGCCCTGGACGCCGCCACCAAGTACCCCTGGACGCACGGCGCCCACCCCACCGACCCGGCCTCGCCCAAGTACGGCGTCTACGCCGACGACCTGCCGGTCTTCCGCTGGATGCGGGCCGGCTCCCCGGCCGGGCGCCGGTGCTTCGAGGCCACCGTCATGGACTGGTCCGACGACGTCGCCTACTCCACCCACGACGTCGAGGACGGCCTCCAGGCCGGCCACATCGACCCGGCCGCGCTGCGCGCCCCGGGCGAGCGGGCCGGACTGTTCAAGGTCGCCGAGCGCTACGCCCGGGACGCCGCGCCCGAGGAGCTGGCCGCCGCCCTGGACCGGCTGCTCGCCCAGGAGTGGTGGCCCGACTCCTACGACGGCACCGCCCGCGCCCGCGCCGGGCTCAAGGACCTCACCAGCCAGCTGATCGGCCGGTTCTGCCTGGCCGCCGAGCAGGCCACCCGGGCCCGCTACGGCCCCGGCCGGCTCACCCGGTACGCGGCCGAGCTGGTGGTCCCGCGCGAGGTCCGGCTGGAGTGCGCGGTGCTCAAGGCGGTCGCCGTCCGGTACGTGATGCAGCGCGACGAGCAGGCCCAGCTGCGGGCCCGGCAGCGGATCGTGATCGCCGAGCTGGCCGACGCCCTCGGCCGGCGCGCCCCCGAGGCGCTCGACCCGGTCTTCGCCGCGATGTACCGGGAGGCCGAGGACGACGGGGCCGCCCTGCGCACGGTGATCGACCAGATCGCCACCCTCACCGACGCCTCCGCGCTGGCCCTGCACGCCCGGCTGCTCGGCCCGGGCCGGAGCTGACCCGGCCCGTCGGCCCCGCCGTGCGGCCCGTCCGCCCCAGTAGACTTCCGGGGTGGCCGGGCGGATCAGGGACGAAGACGTGCAGGCGGTGCGGAGCGCACTGCCGATCGACGCGGTGGTCGGCGACTACGTACAGCTGACCAACGGTGGCGGTGGCGAGTACAAGGGCGTCTGTCCCTTCCACGACGAGAAGTCCGCCTCCTTCTACGTCAACCCCTCCAAGGGCGTCTTCCACTGCTTCGGCTGCCAGGAGAACGGCGACACCATCGCCTTCCTGATGAAGATCGAGCACTTCACCTTCGCCGAGGCCGTCGAGCGGATGGCCGCCCAGGCCGGCATCACCCTGCGCTACGAGGAGGGCGGCTACAGCCCCCGCCACCAGCAGGGCGAGCGCACCCGTCTGGTGGAGGCGCACAAGGTGGCCGCCGCCTACTACCGGGAACAGCTCGCCTCGCCCGAGGCCGAGATCGGCCGCCGCTTCCTGGCCGAGCGCGGCTTCGACGAGGAGGCCGCGAAGACCTTCGGCGTCGGCTACGCCCCGGCCGGCTGGGAGCACCTGGTCCGCTACCTGCGCGGCAAGGGGTTCACGGACAAGGAGATCCTGCTCGGCGGCCTGGCCTCGCAGGGCCAGCGCGGCGGGCTGATCGACCGGTTCCGGGGCCGGCTGGTGTGGCCGATCCGTGACATCGCCGGCGAGGTGATCGGTTTCGGCGCCCGGCGGCTGCGCGAGGACGACAACGGGCCGAAGTACCTCAACACCCCCGAGACGCCGATCTACAAGAAGTCGCACGTGCTCTACG
This sequence comes from Kitasatospora sp. NPDC097605, assembly GCF_040302725.1. NCBI lineage: Bacteria > Bacillati > Actinomycetota > Actinomycetes > Kitasatosporales > Streptomycetaceae > Kitasatospora > Kitasatospora sp. NPDC097605. The sequence goes on from NZ_JBEOSF010000014.1 coordinate 72,446, forward strand.
GCATCGACCTGGCGAAGAAGGAGATCGCCAGGTCGGGGCGGGCGGTGGTGGTCGAGGGCTACACCGATGTGATGGCCTGCCACCTGGCCGGGGTCACCACCGCGGTGGCCACCTGCGGCACCGCCTTCGCCGAGGACCACATCAAGATCATCCGCCGGCTGCTGATGGACACCTCCCAGTACCGCGGCGAGACCGTCTTCACCTTCGACGGCGACGCCGCCGGCCAGAAGGCCGCGCTGCGCGCCTTCGAGGACGACCAGAAGTTCGCCGCCAAGACCTCCATCGCGGTCAGCCCCGGCGGCATGGACCCGTGCGAGCTGCGCCTGGCCAAGGGCGACGAGGCGGTCCGCGAGCTGATCGACAACCCCGTCCCGCTCTTCGAGTTCGCGCTGAACTCGGTCGTCGCCAAGCACCGGGTGGACATCCCGGAGGGCCGCTCGGCCGCGCTGGAGGAGGCGGCGCCGATCGTCGCCAAGATCAAGGACCGCTCGATCCAGCACGAGTACGCCGTCCGGCTGGCCGGCATGCTCGGCATCCTGGACGAGCCCTTCGTGGTCCGCCGGGTCTCCCAGCTGGCCCGCTGGGACCGCGAGCGCCAGCAGAACCCGCGCGCCAACGGCCGGCTCCGCGGCCCCGAGCAGGCGCAGCCGGCCCGCCCGGCCCGGCCCGCCTTCGTGCTCAACCCGCGCGACCCGGCCCAGTTCGTCGAGCGCGAGCTGCTCAAGCTGGCCCTGCAGCACCCGGACCTGGTCGCCCCGGCCTTCGACAACTACGCCGAGGACGAGTTCCCGACCCCGCCGTACACCGCCGTGCGCCGCGCGATCGGCCAGGCCGGCGGCGCCGCGTACGGGGCCACCCTGGCCGACTTCGTCGCCGTGGTCCGCGAGGCCTGCCCGGACGACCAGGTGCGCTCGCTGGTCACCGAGCTGACCGTGGAGCCGGTGCGCTCGCTCCGCAAGGCGGACGCCGTCTACGCGGGGGAGTTCCTGGTCAAGCTGCGGCTGCTGGCCGTGGACCGGCGGGTCGGCGAGGTCCGCGCCCACCTCCAGCGGCTCGGCAACCGGGCCGCCCCCGAGGAGCTGCACGCGGTGCAGACCGAGCTGTGGCAGCTCCAGCAGTACGGGCAGTCGCTGCGCAGCCTGGGCGCCGCCGGCCTGTAGGGCCGCGTTCAGAAAGTCCGCGCACGAGTCTCGGCCACGGAGTGTGGCGTGCCCCACACTGGAGGGCGTCCCACCTCCGTTCAGCGCGGGTCCGCCAGAGTCGCGCCCGCCCCGAGGGGATGCCCGTGGATCGAGGCCCCGCCGCGACCGCCCAGCCCGCCACCGACCCGTCCGCCCCGCCCGAGGAACACGGCCGGGCCCGGGCGCCGCTCCCGGACGGCTCCCGGGTGCCCGCCCAGGGCCTGCCGGCCGGGCACCCCGACGCCGGGGCGGACGCCGCCGAGGAGAGCGGGGAGGACGCCCCGGAGCGGCCCGGCGCAGAACCCGGCGGCCCGGCGGCCGACCTGCTCCGCCAGTACCTGCGCGAGATCGGCCGGATCCGGTTGCTCACCGCCGCCGAGGAGGTCGAACTGGCCCGCCGGATCGAGGCCGGCCTGTTCGCCGAGGAGCGGCTGACCCGGGAGCCGCCGCCCGCCGCCGGGCTGGCCGGCGAGCTGGAGACCCTGGCGGCGGTCGGCCGGCTCGCCAAGCGCCGGCTGATCGAGGCCAATCTGCGGCTGGTGGTCTCCGTCGCCAAGCGCTACGTCGGGCGCGGGCTGACCCTGCTCGACCTGGTCCAGGAGGGCAACCTCGGACTGATCAGGGCCGTGGAGAAGTTCGACTACGCCCGCGGCTACAAGTTCTCCACCTACGCCACCTGGTGGATCCGCCAGGCGATGAGCCGGGCGCTGGCCGACCAGGCCCGCACGATCCGGGTGCCGGTGCACGTGGTCGAGCTGATCAACCGGGTGGTGCGGGTGCAGCGCTCGCTGCTCCAGGAGCGCGGGAGCGAGCCGGTCGCGGCCGACATCGCGGCCGTCCTGGACCTCACCGAGGAGCGGGTGCGCGAACTGCTCCGGCTCGCCCAGGAGCCGATCTCGCTGCACACCCCGGTCGGCGAGGAGGACGACGTCGCGCTCGGCGACCTCATCGAGGACGCCGACGCGGCCTCACCCGCCGAGTCCGCCGCCTTCCTGCTGCTGCGTCAGCACCTGGAGGCGGTGCTGGCCACCCTCGGCGAGCGTGAGCGCCAGGTGGTGCAGCTGCGCTACGGCCTGGACGACGGGCGGGCGCGCACGCTGGAGGAGATCGGGGTGCTCTTCGGGGTGACCCGGGAGCGGATCCGCCAGATCGAGTCGAAGACCCTGGTCAAGCTCCGCGACCACGCCTTCTCCGCCCAGCTCCGGGGCTACCTCGACTGACCCGGTCAGCCGGACCGCCCGGAGGCCTGACCCGGTCAGCCGGACTGACCGGAGGGTGCGGGCTGGGCCGGATCGGTGGTGGCGGGCGGATCGGTGGCGGTGGGCGGCGGGGTGGCCGGGCCGACCGGGATCGGGGTCGAGGCGACCGTCCGGGCCAGGTCGGAGACCGAGGGCGAGCAGGCGGAGCCCTCCGGCTCCTTGCGCTGCCCGCAGACCTGGAGGGTGACCGTCGGATCCGCCGCGTTCACCATCCACGAGTAGTTGTCGTACCCCCAGTGGATCAGCGCGGTCTCCGACTCGCCGGCGCTGGTGGTGATGGTCGCCTGGTCGCCGGGCTGGCCCTCGCTGATCCCGGCCCAGGCCGCCTGGCACTTCTGGCTGTACCGGAGGTAGACGACGACCTTGCCGATGTTGGTGGTCAGCAGGGTCCGGGCGTCCCCGCCGCAGCCGGTCGGCTTGGGGTCCTTGTGGACGCAGCCGAGCGCCTGGCAGGCCGGGACCGGCGGGGCGGGGTTGGCGGGCACCGCGGCCGGCGGGGAGGCGGGCTGGGTGGCCGGGGCCGAGGCGGGCACGGTGGCGGCGGTCGGCGCGGCGCCGTCGCCGGAGTCGCCGGGGGAGAGGACCTGCACGCCGGCGAGGGCCAGCAGCAGCGCGGCCACCACCGCGGCGGCGACCAGGGCCACCGGGCGGCGCCGGGCCGGACGGGCGGCCGGCTCGGCGTCCCGCGCGGGCTCCGCGTCCTGCGCGCCCTCCGCCGCCGTCGCGGCCCCGGGTCCGGCGTCCGGCTCGGCGCCGGGTTCGGCGTCGGGCTCCGCGTCCGGCGCGGCCGCCTCCGGGGCCGTCCCCTCGTCGGCGTCCGCCGCCGCGGCCGCCGTCCGGTCCCACAGCGCCCGCAGCGCCGGCCCGTCGCACTCCACGGCCCCGATCAGCGCGTCGAGCGCCTGCTCGGTGACGACCCGCTTGCCGTTCAGCCAGCGCTCCCAGGAGGCCCGGCTGTAATGGGTCCGGACGGCCAGCTCGGAGAGCGAGAGCCCGGTCGCGTCCTTGACGGCGCGCAGTTCCTCCGTCAGACGTCTGGCGGGGTCGGACAGGTCGTCCGGCAGCTGCTTCCAGGCGGAACCCATGCGGTCTCTTCCAAACATGCGAGGCGGGCGGGGCGGGGCTGGAACAGGCGGCACCCGCGCGGGGCACCGTTCGGGGCCTGGGCGGCCGCCTTCGCGTCTCAAACCTCGGCGGCCCGGCGTCCCAAACCCCAGGTCCTGGGGGCTGAGACGGACGGAAGTGTCTCACAACCCCGGGAGGGGCTCGAACATTCATATGACCGTGGGGCATCGTTCTTCCAGCCGGAGCGGTGCGCCGCCCCGGTCCTTCGTCCGGGGACCGCTTCTGACGGACCGGCGCCTGCCGTGCCCTGGCCCCCACCGGTGCGTGGCAGCCTCCACGGGGGGAGGCTGCCCCGGGCCGCAGGGACGCGACGCGCGGCGGGGACGGGTGCCATGCCGCACCCTCCCCGCCGCGACCACTCCCGCCGCCGCGGCGGGGCGGTCGTCAGTGGTGGAAGCCCGTCCGGGCCGGCACCCCGAGGTCCTTGAGCGGGACCGGCTGGCGGCGCAGCTCCGGCAGCAGCCGTTCGAGGTCGCCCAGCAGCAGGTCGGCGAGGTCGCGGGAGAAGCCGTTGCGGCAGACCACCCGCAGCACCGCGAGGTCCTCCCGGTTCGGCGGGAAGGTGTACGCGGGCACCTGCCAGCCGCGCTCGCGCAGCCGCCGCGACACGTCGAAGACGTCGAACGGCACCTCGTCCGTCGTGGTGAGCGCGAACACCGGCAGCTGGTCGCCCCGGGTCAGCAGCCGGAAGCCGCCGAGCTGCCCGATCGCGTCGGCCAGGTACCCGGCCACCTCCCGGCAGGCCCCCTGGACGGCCCGGAAGCCGGCCCGGCCGAGCCGCAGGAAGACGTAGTACTGGGCGACCACCTCGGCGCCGGGGCGGGAGAAGTTCAGCGCGAAGGTCGGCATCTCGCCGCCCAGGTAGTTGACCCTGAACACCAGCTCCTCGGGCAGCGCCTCGGGGTTGCGCCACAGCGCCCAGCCGACACCCGGGTAGACCAGCCCGTACTTGTGGCCGGAGGTGTTGATGGAGGCGACCCGGGGCAGCCGGAAGTCCCAGAGCAGGTCCTCGTCCAGGAACGGCGCGATCATCGCGCCGGAGGCGCCGTCCACGTGCACCGGGACGTCCAGACCAGTGCGCCGCTGGAGGTCGTCGAGCGCGGCGCAGATCTCCGCGACCGGCTCGTAGGAGCCGTCGAAGGTCGAGCCGAGCACACCGACCACGCCGATGGTGTTCTCGTCGCAGAGCTCCACCGCCTGCTCGGGGCCGAGGTGGAAGCGCTCGCCGTCCATCGGCGCGGTGCGGGCCTCGACCTCCCAGAAGGTGCAGAACTTCTCCCAGCAGACCTGGACGTTGACGCCCATCACCAGGTTGGGCCGGGCACCGGCCGCGTAGCGGTCGGCGTTGCGGCGGATCCAGCGCCGCTTGAGCGCCAGGCCGGCCAGCATGCAGGCCTCGCTGGAGCCGGTGGTGGAGCAGCCGACGGCGGCGTCCGGGTCGGGGGCGTGCCACAGGTGGGCGAGGATGGACACGCAGCGCCGCTCCAGCTCGGCGGTCTGCGGGTACTCGTCCTTGTCGATCATGTTCTTGTCGAGGCACTCGGTCATCAGCCGGGTGGCCTGGTGCTCCATCGAGGTGCTGACGAAGGTCGCCAGGTTGAGCCGCGCGTTGCCGTCCAGCAGCAGCTCGTCGTGGATCAGCTGGTACGCCGTGTCGGCCGGGACGGGGCCGTCGGCGAGCCGGTGCAGCGGGGGCGCCAGCTCCATCGCGCCGAGCGGGTCGGCGGCGGTGCCGAGGAACGGCCCGACGGTCAGCCGGCGGTCGTCACCGGCACCCTTGTGCAGTGCCATGGGATCCTGCCGCCCTTCCGTCCGGTGGCCGCGTCTCCTTCCACGCTGCCACCGGTCACCGGGTGACGCATCTTCACCGCCGGGCGTTCGGGATCGCCCGCGCGCCGGCTCAGCCCGCCGTCTCCGGGTGGATCTGGTCGCGGGCGGCCCGGTACTGCTGGCGCACCGCCGAGCCGACCGGCAGGTCGTGCTCGGCGTCCGGGACGGCGGTGACGGCCTCCGGCAGGTCCCACCGCGGCGGCTCGGGCGTCCCGGCCAGGGCCCAGGCCGCCTGCCGGGCCGCGCCGCGCGCCGCGTGCGCCCCGGGCGGCGGGACGACCACCGGTACGCCGAACAGCTGCGGCGCGACGTGCCGCACCGCCGCCAGCCGCCCGGCGGCGCCCAGCAGGAAGACCCGCTTCACCTCGACGCCCCGGGCGCGCAGCACGTCCAGGGCGTCCGCGCTGTTGCAGAGCATGCCCTCGACGGCGGCCCGGGCCAGGTGCTGAGGGGTCATCGACTCCGCCCGCATCCCGGTCAGCGTGCCGGCCGCGTGCGGCAGCGCGGGCGTCCGCTCGCCGTCCAGGTAGGGGAGCAGCACCAGCCCGTACGCGCCGGGGGAGGACTGCAGGGCGAGGTCGCTGAGGCCCTCCAGGTCACGGCCGAGCAGGGCGGCGGTGGAGCGCAGCACCTGGGCGGCGTTCAGGGTGGCGACCATCGGCAGGTGGCGGCCGGTGGCGTCGGCGAAGGAGGAGACCAGGCCGGTGGCGTCCACCACGGCCTGCTCGTGCACCGCGAAGATCGTCCCGGAGCTGCCGAGCGAGACCACCGCGTCACCGGGGCCCAGGCCCAGGCCGAGCGCGGCGGCCATGTTGTCGCCGGTGCCGGCCGAGATGAGCAGGCCCTCGGGGGTGTGGCCGGCGGGTTCGGCGGGGCCGAGCACGTCCGGCAGCTTCAGCTCGTGGCCGAGCGCCAGCTCGACCAGGTCCTGCCGGTACTCGCCGGTGATCGGGGACCAGTAGCCGGTGCCGGAGGCGTCGCCGCGGTCGGTGGTGCGGCGCTTGGGGTGGCCGAGCAGCTGCCAGACCAGCCAGTCGTGCGGCAGCAGCACCTCGGCGACCCGCCGGGCGTTGGCCGGCTCGAACTCGGCGAGCCAGCGCAGCTTGGCGACGGTGTACGCGGGGCTGGGGACGGCGCCGATCGCCGCCGTCCAGGCCGCCGGGCCGCCCAGCTCGTCCAGCAGGGCCGCGGCGGCGCCGCTGGAGCGCGGGTCGTTCCACAGGATCGCCGGGCGGACCTGCACGCCGCCGGCGTCCAGGCCGATCATGCCGTGCTGCTGCGCGCTGACGCCGATCGCCCGGACGCCCTCCAGCAGGCCGCCGGCCGCCGCGTCGCCGAGCGAGTGCAGCCACAGCTGCGGGTCGGCCTCGCCGGGGCGGGCGTCGGGATCGTCGGACGCGGGGTGGGGTGCCTTGCCGGAGCGAAGGACGGCGCCGGTTGCGGAGTCGCACGCGACGATCCGGGTGCGACCGGTGGAGCTGTCTATCCCCGCGACGATGGCCATAGTCGAGATCATGCCTCAGCGGGCGTCCGGGCGCGGCCCGCCCGGGCAAGTGTTGCCCGTTCGGTACCGCGCCCGGGAGCCCTCGTCCGGCCGGCCGTCACCGCCGCGTCACCCGCCCGTCACGGACGGCCGCTAAGGGATGCCGGCCCGGGTCCGGGACGGTGCTCAGGGCCGGTAGGTGCCCCAGCTGTCGTCCTCGGTCCTGGCCCGGTTGAAGTACGGCACCCGGTCGGTGACGGAGTCCGGCAGCCGGTCGCCGACCTTGTCGGCGACGGCGCCGGCGGCCTTCCCGGCGACCGCGCCGGCCTGCTGCCGGGCCTTGTCCGCCGCGCCCTGGACCTTGGGGTTCTGGGCGACCTGCCGGGTCATCCTGGCGATCTGCTCGTAGCGCTGGCGTCCCGCCCGCGTGCCCAGGACGTAGCCCGTCGCGAGTCCGACACCGAACGACAGCTTCCACATGGTCGGATTCCACCCTCTCCTGGCGGCCATTGCCGCATTGCCCTACCCGTCCCCCGGGCCGGTGAACCGTCGGTGACCCCAGCATCCACGGACGGCGCCCCGGGCGCGCGGGGAACGCGCCGGGCGGGGGGCGTCCGGTGGCGGCCGGGGAAAGCGATTGGCGGACCACCCCCCCGAGTGCGCTAATGTATGTCCCGCAGCGAGCGCCGAGGAGCCCGGGAGACCGGGAGCCGGAGCGGGAAGCTCGATCCCCCATAGCTCAATTGGCAGAGCAGCCGACTGTTAATCGGCAGGTTATTGGTTCGAGTCCAATTGGGGGAGCCAGGGTGGCGGACCCCAGGGTCGGTCGCCCGCCCGTGGTACGGGAGTTGTGTACCGCGATCCCGCATAGCTCAATTGGCAGAGCAGCCGGCTGTTAACCGGCAGGTTTTTGGTTCGAGTCCAAATGCGGGAGCTGCGCCGGGTCCGCCCGGTGACTGCTCAGAGCGAAGGCCCCTCGGTAGACCGGGGGGCCTTCGTGTTGTCCCGGCCGCCCCGGGGGCCGTCCCGCCCGCGTGAGCCGTCTCACGTCACGGCCTGCTGGAAGAGCTCGGCGACCCGCTCGTCGAAGGTGATGCTGTACGAGGTGCCCGGCGTCTCGCCGCCCTCCTGGTAGCCGCCGATCACGCCGATCACCCGGCCGTTCGTGGTGAGCCAGGGGCTGCCGCTGGTGCCGTCGGTGTAGCCGGCGCAGTCGAACCGCTCCTGGGTCGGGCTCTGCGAGGCGGTCAGGCCCGAGCAGGTGATCGGCTCGTCGCCCTCGTTGGGGTAGCCGGTGACCGAGACCGCCAGGCCGAAGCCCTGGTCGGTACCGAGCGGGTTGCCGCCGACCGCGTCCTCGACCTGCCGCCCACCCACCGTGCCGACGGTGACGAACGCCACGTCGTACTCGGGGTCGGCGTCGGCGGACCAGCGCGGGTCGACGGTGACCGACCTCACCGGCCAACTCCCGTAGGGCGCGTACCCGTTGCGGTAACCAGGGGTGAACACCAGGCCGTCCAGCAGGCCGATCCGGTGGTTCTGCACGCAGTGCGCGGCGGTCACCAGCAGATTGCGCCGGGGGCTCTGCACCACGCTCGCCGTGCACGCCCGGGGCCCCTGGGCGGTGTGCACCGACAGCGTGCCGATCCGGTCCCAGGCCGGGTTCTGCGGGGCGACCGAGGCGCTCCGCCCGCCGCCCTGCCCTCCGCCGCACGCGATCGCGGCGGCCAGCAGCAGCGCCGCCACCGCGACCGTCCTGGTGGCGCGCGCGGTCCGGACCGGGCGGGAGGGCATCCAAGGCTCCGTATCGTCCTCGGGGCGGACGCGGGTCGTCCACGCGTTCCGCCGTTCGAGACCAAGATCTACCAGTCCGGCCCGCCCCGCGCCACCGTCGTCGGCCCGCCCCCGGCCCGCGCACCCGTGCGCGCGCCCCCGGCGCGCACCACGGGTGATCGACCGGCTATGCTGCCCGGGACGGCCTTTCGGGGCCGTCTGCTGCTGCCGCGACCGGCCTGCCGTCGCGTGCTGCGAACCGGGGCGGTAGCTCAGCCGGTTAGAGCAGGGGACTCATAATCCCTTGGTCGTGGGTTCGAGTCCCACCCGCCCCACCTTCCGTACCCGCGCGAGCGGCCCCCTGGCTGGGAAAACCCTAGGGGATCGGGCCTGTCGCCACGCCGCGACGCGCCGGAATTTCACCCGGACGATGACGCTCTCCGGGCCCGTTCGCGGCTCCGTATGCTGGGCGGATGCTTGCCGTTCCGCGTGTGCCGACCCCTGTCGTCGACTGTCCTGACGAGGTGTTCGAGCGGGCCGGGGTGGGGTTGCGGCTGAAGCGGGACGATCTGGTGCACCCGCTGGTGCCGGGGAACAAGTGGCGCAAGCTGGGGCCCAATCTGGAGCTGGCCGTGCGCGAGGGGCACCGGCGGCTGGTGACCTTCGGCGGGGCGTACTCGACGCATCTGCGGGCGGTGGCCCTGGCGGCGGGGGCGCTGGGGCTGGAGAGCGTGGGGCTGGTGCGGGGTGAGGAGCTGGCGGGGGCGCCGCGCAACTGGTCGCTGCGGGCCGCCGAGGAGGCGGGGATGGAGCTGGTGTTCCTCTCCCGGGCGGAGTACCGGGAGGCCACCGGGCGGGCCGGTGCGGACGGCCCCGGGGACGGGGAGCTGCGACGGCGCTGGGGGCCGTGCCTGGTGCTGCCGGAGGGCGGGTCCAACGCGCTCGCGGCGCGCGGTGCGCAGCAGGTCGTGGCGGAGCTGGCGGGGCTCGGGGAGCGGGACGTGGTCTGCTGCCCGGTGGGCACCGGCGGCACGCTGGCCGGGATCGCGGCCGGGCTGCCGCCGGGGGCGCGGGCGCTGGGCGTGGCGGTGCTGCGCGGCGCCGAGGGCTACCTGGAGGGCGAGGTGACCCGACTGCACCGGGAGGCCTACGGGCGGGAGTTCGGCGGCTGGCGGATCGACCACGGGCACCACGGCGGCGGGTACGGGCGGGTGCCGGCCGCGCTGGAGGAGTTCGCGGCCGCCTTCGGGCGGCGGCACGGCATCGCCCTGGAGCGGCGCTACGTGGCGAAGACGCTGGCCGCCCTGTACGCGCTCACGGCGGCCGGCGCCTTCCCGTCCGGGACCCGGCTGACCGCCGTCGTCACCGGGCTGCCCGACCCGGTGTGAACCGGGCCGGGAGGCGCCGGCCGGCTCAGCCGATCAGGTCGGAGCAGGGGTCGGTGTCGGCGCTGCGGGTGTTCTCGGTGATCCCGTTGGGGATGCCGGTGGGCGGCGGGCCGCTGGGGGCGCCCTGCGCCTCCGGGGCCCCCGGGGTGGGGCCGACGGCGGAGGCGGGCCGGTAGTCGCGGCCGAGGGTGACGGTGACGCCCTCGGAGCCCGGCTCCTCGGTCATCCGGGAGCCCGGGAAGAGCGGGGCGAGCTGCTCGGCGACGGCCTTGAACGGCGGGTCGTAGGCGATCTCGGTGCTCAGCCGGCCGCCGGTGGTCTGGCCGAGCGCGACGTTCTGGAAGCCCTGGGCGCGGATCGCCGCGGAGCCGCGGCCGGCGAGGCCGTCGGTGCCGACGCCGTTGACCACGGTGATCGGGGTGGCCAGCTGCTCGGCGGTGAGCGGGGTGGCGGTCGGGGAGGGCGCGGCCGCGGTGGGGGTGGCGCTCGCGCCCGCGGCGTCCGGGAGTTCGCCGGTGGCCTGGCCGTCCAGGGTGCGGTCCTCGCGCAGCAGCTGCCACAGCGTGTCCACATCGGGGTGGACGAGGTCGATCCGGCCCTTCTGCACGGTGGAGAACCGCCAGGGGGCGGTGACGAAGGTGATGTCGGAGAGCTTGATCTGCTGCAGCGACTGGGCGAAGTCCACCAGCTTCATCGCGGTGCCCAGACCCTCGTCGACGGTGAGCGAGCTGGTGGCGGCGTCGGCCAGCGGGAGCAGGGTCGGCAGCGAGAAGCCCTGGGACTGGATCTTGCGGATCATCGAGGAGAGGAAGGCCTGCTGACGCTTCATCCGGCCGATGTCGGAGTTGTCGCCGAAGCCGTAGCGGGCGCGCAGGTAGTCGACGGCGGGCTGGCCGGATATCTTCTGCTGGCCCTTCTTGAGCTTGATGTTGTGCGAGTCGACGTCGTTGGGGACGCAGACGTCCACGCCGTTGATGGCCTCGGTCATCGCGGCGACGCCCTTGAAGTCGACCACGATGGTGTGGTCGATGCGCAGGCCGGTGAGGGCCTCCACGGTGTTCTGGGTGCAGGCCGGGTTGCCCTCGGCGGACTCGCCGACGGTGAAGGCCTCGTTGAACATCTGGTTGGTCCGCGGCTTGGTCCAGTCGCCGCTGGGCAGCCGGCAGGACGGGACGGTGACCAGGGTGTCGCGGGGGATGGAGACGCCGACGGCGTGCTTGTGGTCGGCGTAGATGTGCAGCAGGATCGCGGTGTCGGAGTGGCCGACGCCCTCGTCGCCGCCGCCGAGGTCGGCGTTGCCGTCGTTGCGGGTGTCCGAGCCGAGCAGCAGGACGTTGACCGGCACCGAGGCGCCCGGCGCGGTCGGCACGGGCGCGGGCGGGCGTTCGGTGGCGACGCCGCCGGCGTCGAAGGTGGTGATGTTGGTGTCGAGCCGGTGGTAGAACCAGGCCCCGGCACCGGCCACGGACAGTACCAGCACGGCGGCGAGCCCTATGACGGTCCGTATGACACGCCGACGTCGCGAGCTGCTGCTCATCCTTCCCGTCCCCCCGTTGTCCGCTCTGTTTTCCCACCCGTACCGCCTGGTCGCGGGCGGGTGTCGACCTTCGAACGTTAGACGTTTCGGGGGAGTGTTCGGTTACCTCCGACCGGCGGCCAATTCGGCGGCCGGTGCTGTGATGCTTCTCACGCGCCCGTCCCGGAGGCGCCGGCGAGCATCCGCCGCAGCAGGTCGCGCAGCTGGGTCCGCTCGTCCGGGGCGAGCGCGGCCAGCGGCTCGCGGGCGAAGTTCAGCGACTCGCGCAGTTCCTCGGAGGCGGTGCTGCCGGTGTCGGTGGCGGCGACCAGCTTGACCCGGCGGTCCTGCCGGTCGGGTCGGCGGGTGACGAAGCCGCGGGTCTCCAGCCGGTCGACGATGCCGGTGATGTTGGAGGGCTCGCAGCTGAGCGTCTGGGCGATCTGGCGCATGGGCATCGGGCCGCGCCGCAGCAGCGCGAGGACCTTGGCCTGCGCTCCGGTGAGCGAGCGGGCGGCGGCGGCCTCCTCGTACTCGCGGTGGAAGAGCGCGACCAGGTTGGCCATGAGGTCGACGACCTCACGGGTGATCTCGTCGGCCGGCGGTGCGGTGTCCCGGATCTGCTGGGCGTTCATGGTGCATAGTCTACCTGAACATTTGACAACGTGAACTTTTCATACCCATGGTTACTTCATCGACTAAACCTTTCACGTGAGGAGTACCGTCATGACCGCAGAGCCGACCGCTCCGCAAGCGCCCGCCACCGCCCGCGAGTGGCACCTCGCCGCCCGCCCCGAGGGCTGGCCCGTCCCGGACGACTTCGCCCTCGTCGAGGCGCCGGTCCGCGCCCCCGGCCCCGGCGAGGTCCTCGTCCGCAACACCCACCTGTCGGTCGACCCCTACATGCGCGGCCGGATGTCGGCGCGCAAGTCCTACGCGGATCCGTACGAGCTGGGCAAGCCGATGCTGGGCGGGGCGGTCGGCCGGGTCGTCGCCTCGCGGGCGGAGGGCTTCGCCGAGGGCGACCACGTCCTGCACTTCTTCGGCTGGCGCGAGTACGCGACGTTCGACGCCCGGACGGCCGTCAAGGTGGACCCGGACGCCGCGCCGCTCTCGACCTACCTCGGCGTGCTCGGCATGCCCGGCCTGACCGCCTACGCGGGGCTCACCCGGATCGCGGAGGTCAAGCCCGGCGACGTGGTGTTCGTGTCGGGCGCGGCCGGTGCCGTCGGCGGCATCGTCGGCCAGGTCGCCAAGCTGAAGGGAGCCGCGCGGGTGATCGGCTCCGCCGGCTCGGACGAGAAGGTCGGGCTCCTCGTGGAGGAGTACGGATTCGACGCCGCGTTCAACTACAAGAACGGCCCGGTGGCCGAGCAGCTCCGGGCCGCGGCGCCCGACGGCATCGACGTGTACTTCGACAACGTGGGCGGCGAGCACCTGGAAGCGGCGATCGAGGTGATGAACCTGCACGGCCGCATCGTGGTGTGCGGCATGATCTCGCAGTACAACGCCACCGAGCCCACGCCGGCTCCGCGCAACCTGGCGCAGATCATCGCCAAGCGCTTCCGCATGGAGGGGCTGCTCGTCGGCGACCACTACGACCTCCAGCCGAAGTTCGTCGAGGAGGTCTCGGCGTGGGTGCGCTCGGGCGAGCTCAAGTACCGCGAGACGGTCACCGAGGGCATCGACAGCGCGCTGGATGCCTTCCTCGGCCTGCTGCGCGGTGCCAACACCGGCAAGATGGTGGTCCGCCTGGACGGCTGACGCGCCGTCACGGCCCCTCCGCCTCGTACCGGCCCGGCCGGTGCGAGGCGGTTTGCGTACCCGGCGGAGAGGATCCGGCCGCACTACCGTATTCCGGCCGGATCCGAAAGTGCGTCATCCCCGCTGAGGGGCCGCGCGGTACGGTGGTCACGCCCGGCGATGGGGCCGTTCGGGGGAGAGATCCGACCGAGGGGTGGACCTCGTTGCGGTTTCGACTAGCATTGAGCGAAAGCCTGTCCGTTTTGCTCGATTTAGTGGCTTAATGTCGGCTAGCGTGGGTAACTGCGGATCAACTACGGGCACCAACACGAGGCAGCTGGGGAAGGCGACCCTCGTCCACAGCCTGGAGGTCCCGGTGACGACACGTGGAGTCCTGTACATCCACTCCGCGCCCCGCGCGCTGTGCCCGCACGTCGAGTGGGCCGTCGCGGGGGTGCTCGGTGTGCGGGTGAGCCTGGACTGGATCCGCCAGCCGGCCGCGCCCGGACACTGGCGTGCCGAGCTGTCCTGGCAGGGCGAGCCCGGTACGGCCTCGAAGCTCGCCTCCGCGCTGCGCGGCTGGCAGCTGATGCGCTACGAGGTCACCAGCGAGCCCTGCGCCGCCGCCGAGGGCGAGCGGTACAGCAGCACGCCCACGCTCGGCATCTTCCACGCCGTCACCGGCATCCACGGGGACATCCTGATCCCCGAGGACCGGCTGCGGGCCGTGCTGCGGCGTGCCCGCAGCGAGGGCGCCGACCTGGAGGCGGAGATCGCCGCGCTGCTCGGCAAGCCCTGGGACGACGAGCTGGAGCCCTTCCGGTACGCCGGCGAGGGCGCCCCGGTGCGCTGGCTGCACCAGGTGGTCTGACCGGACGAGGAGACGGGAGAGGGGGCCGGCGCTCACGATGAGCGCCGGCCCCCTCCGCGTCGTCGGGGACGCCGGGTCAGCGGGTGCGGAAGGCCAGCACCACGTTGTGGCCGCCGAAGCCGAACGAGTTGTTCAGCGCGGCGATCCGGCCCTCGGGCAGCTTGCGGGCCTCGCCGCGGACGATGTCCGCGTCCACGTCGTCGTCCAGCTCGTCCACGTTGATGGTCGGCGGGGCGAGGCGGTGGTGCAGCGCGAGCACGGTGGCGACCGTCTCGATGCCGCCGGCGCCGCCCAGCAGGTGACCGGTCATCGACTTGGTGGCCGAGACGGCGATGTGGTCGAGGTCCTCGCCCAGCTCCTTGCGGAGCGCCTTCAGCTCGGCGGTGTCACCCTGCGGGGTCGAGGTGGCGTGCGCGTTGACGTGCACGATCTCGGCCTTGTCCAGCGGGTTGCGGTCGAACAGGTCGGCCAGCGCGCGGGCCACGCCGGCGCCGGTCGGCTCGGGCTGGGCGATGTGGTGGGCGTCCGAGGACAGGCCCTGGCCCACCGCCTCGCAGTAGATCCGGGCGCCGCGGGCCTCGGCGTGCTCCACCGACTCCAGCACGACCACGCCGGCGCCCTCGCCCAGCACGAAGCCGTCCCGGCCCTTGTCGTACGGGCGGGAGGCGCGCTCGGGCTCGTCGTTGTTCTTGGACATCGCCATCATGTTGGCGAACGCGGCGATCGGCAGCGGGTGGATCGCCGCCTCGGTGCCGCCCGCCACCACGACGTCGGCGCGGCCGCTGCGGATCATCTCGATCGCGTAGCCGATCGCCTCGGCGCCGGAGGCGCAGGCGGAGACGGGGGTGTGCACACCCGCGCGGGCGCCGACCTCCAGGCCGACGTTGGCCGCCGGGGAGTTGGGCATCAGCATCGGGACGGTGTGCGGGGAGACCTTGCGGGCGCCCTTCTCCCGCAGCACGTCGTACTGGTCGAGCAGGGTGGTCACACCGCCGATGCCGGAGGCGATCACGGTGCCCAGGCGCTCCGGGGCCAGCTTGGACGACTCGTCGGTGGCCGGGGTCTCGAAGCCGGCGTCGGCCCAGGCCTCGCGGGCGGCGATCAGCGCGAACTGGGCCGAGCGGTCCAGCTTGCGGGCCAGCGGGCGGGGCAGGATCTCGCCCGGCTCGACGGCGGTGCGCGCGGCGATCCGCACGGGCAGCTCGGCGGCCCACTCCTCGGTCAGGGCAGCCACCCCGGAGCGCCCGGCGACCAGGTTCTCCCAGGTGGTGGCGGCGTCGCCGCCCAGCGGCGTGAAGGCGCCGATACCCGTGACGACCACGGTACGGTTCTCAACAGTCACTGGATCTTCTTCTCTCACGTTGTGCGGGGGTCGGCGGCGGCCGAAGGTGAGCCCGGCCGGGCGCCCGGTGGGGCGTCCCGGCCGGCGGGTCGGCCGACCCGGCAGCGGGCCGGCCGATGTCAGGCGTCGAACGCGGTGACCGCGTCGACCGCTCAGGCGTGGGTGAGGATGTAGTCCACCGCGTCGCCGACGGTCTTCAGGTTCTTGACCTCGTCGTCCGGGATCTTGACGTCGAAGCGCTCCTCGGCGGCCACGACGACCTCGACCATGGACAGCGAGTCGACGTCCAGGTCGTCGGTGAAGGACTTGTCGAGCTCGACGTCCTCGGTCGGGATGCCGGCGATCTCGTTGACGATCTCGGCGAGACCTTCCAGAACCTCGTCCTTGGTAGCCATACTGGCTGCTCCTCTTCGGTGGTTAATGCGGCCGCCCGGCGGACGGACGCAGGTTTGCGGGTGGATCGGGCGAAATCGCCTAGGGGAGCGTAACGACTGCCGCGGCGTACACGAGACCCGCCCCGAACCCGATGATCAGGGCGAGGTCGCCGCTGCGGGCCTCGCCGCTCTCCAGCATGCGCTCCATCGCCAGCGGGATGGAGGCCGCCGAGGTGTTCCCGGTCTCCGTGATGTCACGGGCGACCGGCACCGAGGCGGGCAGCTTGAGCGCCTTGATCATGGCGTCGGTGATCCGCATGTTCGCCTGGTGCGGGATGAACGCGCCGAGCTGGTCGGCGGTGATCCCGGCGGCGTCGAGCGCCTGCTGGGCCACCTTGGCCATCTCCCAGACCGCCCAGCGGAAGACCGTCTGGCCCTCCATCCGCAGCGCGGGCCACTTGACCTCCTCGCCGGCGCCGTTGACGGCGTCCTCCTTGGCGAAGGCGGTGTCCCAGGCCTGGGTCTGCGAGATGACGTCCTTCTGCGAGCCGTCCGCGCCCCAGATCACCTTGCCGATGCCCGGGGTGTCGGACGGGCCGACGATCGCGGCGCCGGCGCCGTCGCCGAAGATGAACGCGGTCGAGCGGTCCGAGGTGTCGGTGAGGTCGCTGAGCCGCTCCACGCCGATCACCAGCACGTACTCGGCGGTGCCGCCGCGGACCATGCCGTCGGCCAGGCCCAGGCCGTAGCCGAAGCCGGCGCAGGCGGCCGAGATGTCGAAGGCCGGGGCGGTGCCGCAGCCGAGCCGCTCGGCGATCTCGGTGGCGATGGCGGGGGTCTGCTTGAGGTGCGAGACGGTGGCGACGATCACTCCGCCGATCCGGGCCGGGTCGATCCCGGCCTGGGCGATCGCCTTGCCGGCGGCCTGCACCGACATCTCGGCGACCGTCTCCTCCGGGCCGGCCCAGCGGCGCTCGGCGATCCCGCTGCGGGTGCGGATCCACTCGTCCGAGGAGTCGATCCAGGTCAGCACCTCGGCGTTGGGGATCACCCGGACCGGGCGGTAGCCGCCCACGCCGTGGATGCGCGAGTACCGCGCACCGGTCACCGGGCGGATCTGGGGGGTGTCGCTCATACCTGCTGCTCCTGCTCCTGACCGCCGTGCTCCGCGACGAGCTCGCGGGCTTTGTCCAGGTCGGCGGGGGTCTTGAGGGCAAGCGTCGCCACACCCTTGAGGTTGCGCTTGACCAGTCCGGTGAGGGTGCCCGCCGGGGCGAGCTCGATGACGGCGGTCGCGCCCAGCCCCCGCAGGGTCTCCATGCAGAGGTCCCAGCGGACCGGGTTGGAGACCTGCGACACCAGGCGGCTCAGCACCTCGGCACCGGAGGCGACGACCTCGCCGTCCTGGTTGGAGACGTAGGCGACCTTCGGGTCGGCGACCGGCAGGGTCGGGGCCAGCTTGGCCAGCCGCTCGACACCGGGGGCCATGTGGCTGGTGTGGAACGCGCCGGCGACCTTCAGCGCGATCAGCCGGGCACCGGCCGGCGGGTCCTCGCGCAGCGCGTCCAGCTGCGGCAGGGTGCCGGCCGCGACGATCTGGCCGCCGCCGTTGTTGTTGGCCGCGGTCAGGCCGTGCTCGGCGAGCTTCGCCGCGACGGCCTCCGGGTCGCCGCCGAGCACGGCGATCATGCCGGTCTCGGTGGCGGCGGCGGCCTCGGCCATGGCGAGGCTGCGCTCCCGCACGAAGGTCAGCGCGTCACGGGCGCTCAGCACACCGGCGCCGGCCGCGGCGGTGATCTCGCCGACGCTGTGGCCGGCGACCGCGCCGACCAGCGCACGGGCGGCGTCCTCGTCCGGGAACAGCGCACGCGCGGTCACCAGACCGGCCGCCACCAGCAGCGGCTGGGCGACGGCGGTGTCCTTGATCTCCTCGGCGTCCGCCTCGGTTCCGGCATGCACGAGGTCGAGCCCGGCGACCTCCGACCAGCCCTGCAGGCGGTCGGCGACACCGTCGAGCTCCAGCCAAGGGCTGAGGAAACCGGGGGTCTGGGCACCCTGTCCAGGGGCGACGATTACGAGCACGGTTCAACCCTCTCTCGCCAGGCGCCCGGGGGCGGGTAGGCGACGGTAACGAAGAAAAGCATCCGGGATTGTAAGGTCCCTACAGCGTGGTCAGCTTGACTCTCCGGCGGCCGTGAGCCGCCCCAGCGCCAGTGCGATACGCAGGGTGAACGCCGAACGTACGTCGGACGGGGCGTAGCCCGTGACGTCGGTCACACGTCGGAGCCGGTAGCGCACCGTGTTGGGGTGGACGAAGAGCATCCGGGCGGCGCCCTCCAGCGAGGAGGCCTGTTCCAGGTAGACACTCAAGGTCTCCAGGAGTGCCGAGCCCGCCTCGTCGAGTGGTGTGTAGATCTCCTCCACCAGTTGGCGCCGGGCCGCCTGGTCGCCGGCCAGCGCGCGCTCCGGCAGCAGGTCGTCCGCCAGCACCGGCCGCGGCGCGTCCGGCCAGGCCGCGCAGGCCCGCAGGCCGGCGGCGGCGGCATGGGCCGAGCGGGTCGCCGAGAGCAGGTCGGGCACGGTCGGGCCGACCACCACCGGTCCCGGAGCGAACTGGCCGATCAGCGCCCGGGCCGCGTGCACCGGCTCCTTGTCGCCACCCACCACGACCACCAGGCGCTTGCCCAGAACCCCGGTCAGCACATGGAGCTTGGCGTACCGGGCGGCCCGGCGGATCGCCTCGACCACCAGCTCGCTGTCACCGTCCGGAGCCGAGCCCATCACCACCCGGACCTGGCTGGGCTGGCCCCAGCCGAGCGCGGCGGCCCGGGACAGCACGCCCTCGTCGGCGTCGCCGGAGAGCAGCGAGTTGACCACCAGTGCCTCCAGCCGGGCGTCCCAGGCGCCCCGGGCCTCGGCGGCCTGGGCGTAGACCTGGGCGGTGGCGAAGGCGATCTCCCGGGCGTAGACCAGCACCGACTCGCGCATGTCGGCCTCGTCGCCGGGCGCGGCCACCTCCTCGATGGCCTCCTCCATCACCTCGATGGTGGTGCGGATCAGCTCGACGGTCTGGCGCAGGGTGATCGCCCTGGTCAGCTCGCGCGGCGCGGTGCCGAAGACGTCGGTGGAGATCGCCTGCGGGGTGTCCGGCTTGCGGTACCACTCGGTGAAGGCGGCGATGCCGGCCTGGGCGACCAGGCCGATCCAGGACCGGTGCTCCGGCGGCATCCGCCGGTACCAGCCGAGCTGGTCGTCCATCCGGGCGATCGCGGCGGAGGCGAGCTTGCCGGAGGACTTCTCCAGCCGCTTGAGGGTCGCGGCCCTGCGCTCGGCGCGCTCGGCGGCGAGCCGGCGCTCCTGCGCGGTGAGGCGCGGTGCCGCCCGGCCGGGCCGGTCTCTCCCGGCGCCCGGCGTCGGGCTCTTCCCGTTCTTGTCGGGATTGGCGGTCGGATCGCTCTTGGAGTTCGCGGAAGCGGCTGGCACAGGGACAAGACTGCCTCACCGGAGTGACTGCTCGTGCACAGGCCCCGGCGGACGGACGGGGTGGTGGCGGTCACACGTGTCACAGGGACCACACGCGAGTGGGAGGGCGCGCCGGGGCCGAGAGCGAGGAGCGACCAGCGACCGACGAAGGAGGGAGTGCCGGAGCGACGACCGTCGGCACCGGGTCAGAGCGCCCGGACCGAGCCATCGAGCAGGCTACGGTGGCTTCCGTGACCGATGCCGCCGCCCGTCCCCGCGCCGATCTGCGCCGCACCGCCGAGCGCTACCGCTCGACGCCCGCCGAGGGCGTCGAGACCCGGCACGCGTTCTCCTTCTCCGGGCACTACGACCCGAGGAACACCCACTTCGGCGCGCTGCTCGCGTGCAACGAGGAACTCCTCGCCCCCGGCGCCGGGTTCGACGAGCACAAGCACCGGGACACCGAGATCCTCACCTGGGTGCTGGAGGGCGCGCTGGCCCACCGGGACTCCTTCGGGCACGGCGGGGTGGTGCGCCCCGGCATGGTGCAGCACCTGAGCGCCGGCTCCGGCGTCACCCACACCGAGCGCAACGTCGGCGGCGCCGACGGCCCGGTCCGCTTCGTCCAGATGTGGCTCCAGCCCGACGTCTTCGACGCGCCCCCCGCGTACGGGCTGCGCGGGGTGGAGCGCGCGGCCGACGGGTTGACGCTGCTCGCCTCCGGGCTGGAGCGGGACGCCGGGACGCGGGCGCTGCGGCTGCGGCGCTCCGACGCCGCGCTCTGGCTGGTCACCGCCGGGCCGTGGCAGCCGCTGCCCGCCCTGCCGGCCGCCGCCTACCGGTACGCCCACCTGACGGCCGGCTCGCTCGGCTACCGGACGGTGCCGGGACCGCAGGGCGGGGGCCGCTCGATGGTCCCCGGCGACAGCGTGCGGATCACCGGGGACGCCTTCGTGGCGCCGACGGCCGGCGAGAGCGGCGCGGAGCTGCTGCTGTGGGAGATGCACTCGCCGGTCTCGTACGGCTGACGGCCGCCGGCCTCAGGCGAGTTCGGCGAGGACGGCGTCGCCGAGGGCCGGCCAGACCTCGGCGGCCCACGGGCCGAAGTCCCGGTCGGTGAGCGCGACGCAGGCCACGCCGGCCGACGGGTCCACCCAGAGGAAGGTGCCGGACTGCCCGAAGTGGCCGAAGGTGGCCGGGGAGTTGGCGGTGCCGGTCCAGTGCGGGGCCTTGCCGTCGCGGATCTCGAAGCCGAGGCCCCAGTCGTTCGGCCGGCGGTGGCCGAAGCCGGGCAGCACGCCGCTGGTGCCCGGGAACGCGACCTCGCGGGTGGCGGCGCGCAGCGTGCCCGGGTCGAGCAGCTTGGGCGCCTGCAGCTCGGCGGCGAACCGGGTGAGGTCGGCGAGGGTGGACAGGCCGCCGGCGCCGGCGGGGGAGCGGTGCGCGGTGTTGATCAGGGTGGCGTGCATGCCGAGCGGCTGGAACACGGCCTCGGCGGCGTACCGGCCGAACTCGATGCCGGCGGCCCGCTCCAGGGTCCGCGCCAGCACGTCGAAGCCGGCGTTGGAGTAGAGCCGGCGGTTGCCGGGCCCGGCCATCACCTTGTGCTCGTCGAAGGCCAGGCCCGAGGTGTGGGCCAGCAGGTGCCGGACGGTCGAGCCCTCGGGACCGGCCGGGTCGTCCAGTTCGAAGACGCCCTCCTCGACCGCGACCAGCACGGCGTACGAGGTGAGCAGCTTGGTCACCGACGCCAGCGGGAACAGGTGGTCCTGCGGCCCGTGCGCGCCCAGCACCGCGCCGTCCGCGCCCCGTACGACGGCGGCCGCCGCGTGCGGCACCGGCCAGGTCTCGATCTTCCGCAAGCTCTCCATGGGGCCCGACTCTAATCGGGCCGGCCGGCCCGGCGGGATGGCAGGCTTGACCGGAGCGCACTTGCTTCGAGTGCACTCCAAGGCGCTAGCGTCGTCGTCACGCTCATCACCGGGGGATCGACCATGACCGCACTCGCATCGATCGAGGCCGGACTGCGCACCTGCTGCGAGGTGTTCCAGGATCCGGTCGGCGCGCCCGACCGCACGCCGCGGCACACCATCAGCGAGGTGTCGGCGGCCAGTGGGCTGACCGCGCACACCCTGCGCTGGTACGAGCGGATCGGCCTGCTCGACCCGGTGGACCGTTCGGCCTCGGGCCAGCGCCGGTACAGCGACGCCGACCTGCACCGGCTGGCCTTCCTGGGGCGGCTGCGGCTGACCGGGATGCCGGTGGCGGACATGCTGCGGTACGTGGAGCTGGCCCGGGAGGGCGAGCGGAGCTCGGCGGCCCGGCGCGAGCTGCTGCTCGCCCACCGGGAGGCGGTGCGCCGGCAACTCGCGGACCTGCACGCGACGCTGGCCGTGCTCGACCACAAGATCGACGTGTACAACGGGCGCCTCGCGCGGTGCGCGCCGAGCCACTAGGGACGGTCGGGGCCGGGCGGGACGGCGGTTTTCCGGTCGGGAGGCAATCTCCCGGTAAACCCTGACAATCGTCGTCATGATTTCTGGGATCCTCGTGCCATGAAGGCCGACCGCCTGCTCTCGATCCTGCTGCTGCTCCAGACCCGCGGCCGGGTGCCCGCCACCGAACTGGCCGAACGGCTGGAGGTGTCGGTCCGCACCATCTACCGCGATGTCGAGGCGCTCTCGGCGGCCGGCGTGCCCGTCTGCACCGAGCGCGGCCGGCACGGCGGCATCAGCCTGCTGCCCGGCTACCGCACCGACGTCAGCGGCCTGACCGCCGACGAGGCGCGCGCCCTGTTCGTGCTCTCCGCCCAGGGCGCGCACAGCGACCTCGGGCTGGACGGCGCGCTCGGCTCGGCGCTGCGCAAGGTGATGGCCGCGCTGCCGGCCCCGCACCGGCCGGGCGCCGAGCGGATCAGCGAGCGGGTCCTGGTCGACCCGGCGCGCTGGATGCAGGCCGGTTCGCCGCCCGGGCCGGACCTGGGCGAGCTGCAGTACGCGGTGTTCGCCGACCGCCGGCTGCGGCTGCGCTACCGGCACGGCGGCTCGCCCGCGCCGGCGGAGTACACCGTGGACCCGTACGGCCTGGTCAGCAAGGCCGCGGTCTGGTACCTGGCGGCCGATCTGCACGGTGAGCCGCGGCTGTTCCGGGCCGACCGGGTGCTGTCCGCGGAGACCTCGGAGGAGCCGGTGCGCCGCCGGGCCGGGGTGGGGCTGGGCGAGGTCTGGGCGGTGCTGCGCGAGCAGGTGGAGCGGCTGCCCAAGGAGCTGACGGTGAAGGTGCGGGTGCGGCGCGGACGGCTGGACATGTTCGTCCGGATCCACGGTTCCCGGCTCACCGCCCCGCCGCCGGAGACGACGGGCGGGGCGCCCGACGACTGGGTCGAACTCACGCTCGGCTTCCAGTCGTTGCCGGGCGTGCGGCCGCTGCTCGCGTTCGGCGCGGACGCCGAGGTGCTCTCCCCGCCGGCCGCGCGCCGGGAGATGGGCCGCGTCGCCGCCGACGCCGTCCGCCTGTACGGCGAGGCGCGCTAGCTGCGGGGCTCAGGCCTCCGGGGCGGGGCGGACGACGTCCTGGTAGGCGCCGAGGGCGACGGCCGCGAAGTTGTGCAGGCTGTCGGTGCCGGTGGCGAAGTAGCCGTTGTGGCCGGCGGAGCGGGCGGAGGAGATCCGCTCGGAGCCGAAGTCCAGCGAGGTCGGGTCGGCGCCGTGGCCGAGCCCGCCGACCTCCAGGTACGGCACGTTGCCGATCCAGTCGCTCTCGTTGCGGGTGGCCCAGACGTGCACGCCGTCGCCGAGCTCCGAGGTGCCCTCCACGCCCATGCCGGGGGAGCCGAACACCACCAGGTCGGTGATTCCGGTGGTGTCGGCCGGCGAGGCGGCCGCCCGGGGGATGTCCGGCGCGGCGGTGCCGCAGACCACCGAGCCGTAGGAGTGGCAGAACAGCGCGGGCGGCGCCTCGGGCCGGGTGGTCTCCTTGAGCCCCGCGAGCAGCCGGCGCAGCCGGGGCGCGCCGATGTCGGCGAGCCGGGAGGTCACCGCGTCCGGGCCGAGGCCGGAGGGGGTGACGTAGCCGGTCCAGGCGACCACCGCGGTGCGGGTGCCCGGGGACTGCCGGTGCTCCTCCTGGTACAGCGCCCGGGCCATGCCGGCGGGGGAGCGCAGCGGTTCGACGGCCTGGTCGAAGTGGCCGAGGTCGGCGTCGGAGCCGGGGACCAGCACGGCGACCCGGTCGGCGCTGCCGAGGTCGCCCCAGACCTCGCTGAGCAGGCCGCGGCCGCGCGGGTCGAAGGCGAGGATCTGCCGGCCGGGCGCGAGCAGGCTCTGCACGTCGTTGGCCCGGGAGACGGCGAGCGCGCGCTGCTCCGGGGCGAGGGTGTGGTCGGCGGCGCGGGCCCGGGCGCGGTCGCGCTCCTCGGCCAGCGCGATCCGGTTGGCCCGGTAGCGCACGGCGAGCGGGGCGCCGTCGAAGTTGCCGACGACCAGCGGGTAGGCCTCGACCAGCCGGTCCAGTTCGGCGGGGGCGAGCCGGTCGAAGAACGCGGCGGCGGCGGCCGGGGCGGTGGTGGCCGGGTCGGGGAGGTCGTGTCCGTAGGAGTGGTCCTCGACCCAGGCGGCGCTGCCGGCCGGCGGGGTGGAGATGGCCAGCTGCTCGGTGGCGGCCGCGGCCTGGGCGGCCGCCGCGCCGGCGTCGGCGAGGACGGCGGCACCCGCGAAGGCGCCGATCAGGACGTGCTTCCACCGCCGACGGCGCATCGCCTCAACTCCCTGAGAGTCCCGTCACCGATCCCGGACGGGAGCCCGGAGGGTGGTACGACTGCCAACTTCCCTGCGCAAGCCTAGGGGCCAGGAGGCGCGCTGAGTCCGGCTCAAACTGTGGGATGGATCACATGAACCGGGAGTGTCCCGGACGCGTCCTGATCGTTCGCGCGAAGAGCGGTCCGCCCCCGCGGCCGGGCGGTCGCGGGGGCGGCGCGGGCGGGCCCGGGGCCCGGTTCAGAGGAGCGAGTTCCAGGCCGAGCAGGAGCGCGGGCCGCCGACCAGGCGGTCCGGGTGGCCGCTGCCGTCGGCCACCGAGATCCGGCGGTAGGTGTCGCCGTGGAACACCCAGTACTCGCTCCTGCCGCCGACCCGCTGGCTGTCGGGCACGGGCAGGAAGCAGTTCACCGCGACGGTGCCGTTCAGCGAGCCCCACTGGGACAGCTCCCGGTCGGAGCGCTCCAGCACATCGGCGTGGGCGGCGCCGTCGGCGACCGAGACCAGCCGGTAGCGCTGGCGGCCGCCGGTGGTGTGGAACGCCCAGTACCAGCTCTTGCCGCCCACCCGCTGCTGGTCGGGCACCGGCAGGAAGCAGTCCACCCGGTCGACGCCGTCCAGCGAGCGCCAGGCGGCGAGGTCGCGGTCAGGGCGCTCCACCGTGCCGGTGTGCCCGAAGCCGCCGGTGATCGAGACCACCCGGTAGCGCTGGCGGCCGCCGGTGCTGTGGAACACCCAGTACCAGCTCTTGCCGCCGGGGTTCTGCAGGTCGGGCATGGGCAGGAGGCAGTCGATCCGGCCGATGCCCTGGAAACAGGGGTGGCTGCTCAGCGGGGTGTCGCCCTTGACCAGCTGGTCGGCGTGGGAGGCGCCGTCGGCCACCGAGATCTTCCGGTACCGGTCGCCGTGGCAGACCCAGAACTGGCTCCGGCCGCCGCGCCGCCACTGGTCCGGGACGGGCAGCAGGTCGTCGCACGGGTAGGCCGGGCCGGCCTGGGCGGTGCCCTGGCCGCCCTGCTGGGTCTGGGTCTGGCTCTGCCCGCCGCCCTGGGCGCCCTGGCCGCCCGCGCCGCCGCGGGCAGGGCCGACGAGCCGTCCGTCGGCGAGCCCCCGCAGGGTGCTGAGGGAGGGCATGAAGGCGTACACCGAGCCGGTGGTCCGCACGAACTGGGCGAAGCTCAGCGGGGTGTGCTTGACCGTGCCGTCCGAGTCCCGGCTCTCGAAGTCGACGTCGGGGGCCTCCAGGACGACCGGGTCCTTGCCGGGCACCGGGTTGCGGCCGGGCGGGAAGTCCGCCTGGTCCATCCAGTCGGCCTGGATGAACTCGAACTGCCGCTGGATGTCGGCCTGGTAGCAGATGAACAGCAGTCCGCGCGGGTCGTCCGGGCCGCCCGGGCCCTCCGAGGCCGGGTCGAACGGCGCCCCGTACGGCGTGCCGCGGCGCATGATCCGCCGGCCGTCGAGTTCCTTGGCGTCGAACGGCGGGCGACTGGGGTCCGGCGCCTGGAGGCCGGCCCGGGGGCTGGTCTTGCGCAGGTGCGACCAGAGCGGGGTGACCAGGCCCTCCAGGTCGTCCCGGAAGTCGAAGTCGTTGTCCGACGCGGCCCCCGGATTGTTCGGGACGTCCCGGTCCTGGAAGTGGCAGACCGGGGCGCCGGAGCGCCAGCGGCCGACCATCCGGGCCGCCAGCCACTCGGTGGTGGCGCTCTCCGGGACGGCCTTGGCGAGCCGGAGCTCGTTCAGCTTGACCCCGATCTGCGACCACCAGCCGGGGACGTCCTGGGCGAGCCGGCGGACCACCTGGAAGGAGCCGGCGCGGGCCCAGTCGGGGAAGTCCCGGAAGCTGCCCGGCGCGGGCTCCTCGCCGCAGACGAACTCGCCGGCCGGGACGATCCGGGTGCCCGGGTGGCCCTCGACCTCCTCGGGCCGGTTCGGGTCGGGCCGGTCGAAGCCCCGGACGCCCGGCTCGCTGATGCCGTCCTTGAAGCCGAAGTGCTCCTTGCCGCGGCGGCTGCCGAGCAGGGTCTGCGCGTTCTGCTGGTAGACGATCAGCACCCGGCACTCGGCGGCGGCGATCCGCTGGGCCTCGACGGCCGCCTGGAGGTCCTTCTCGGTGTCCGCGGAGAGCTTCAGCACGGCGTGCACCGGCTGGCCCCGGCCGTTGCCGAAGAGCCAGTTCTCCGGGGAGTTGTCGCCGGTGTCGCCGAGCGCGCCGGCCCGTCTGGCCGAGCCCTCCTTGAACGCCTCCAGGCCGCTGCCGACCGGCGGGGGCTTGGCGAAGGGGTCGGTGGTGGAGAGCATCCGCAGGCCCTCGTAGGTGAAGCTGACGCCCAGCCAGGTCGCCTTGAGGGTCTTCGGGTCGTCGCCGCCGGAGGTCCTGCGGGCCTCGCTGAACGCCTCGTTGAACGCGGCGACCTCGCGAGTGGTGGCGATCTGCGGGGTGAGCTGCCGGAGCCAGTCGCGGGCCCGCGCCGCGTCCTCGAACTTGAGGAACAGGACGCTGACGTTGTCCTTCCGGAAGCCGGCCAGGACGTCGCCCTGGATCTCCTCGCTGTCGCGCAGGCTCAGATCCGTTGCCGTTGCCATGGGGTGGGGGTCTCCTTTCGGGTGCGCGGTCAGGCGGTGAGCTGGATCCACTTGGCGACGGAGGGCACGCCCTGGTCGTTGAGCAGGAAGAGCATGTACCAGCCGGGCGGCGCGGCCTTGGCGTCCGGCGGGGCCTGGAACTCCAGCCGGTTGCCGGCCCGGCTGCTGAGCCGCAGGTCGAGGTGGCGCTGGCTGGTGTTGATCGAGTGGGTGGAGGTGGTGGGCGAGAGCAGCACCGCCTTGGAGACCAGGCCCGGGGTCGTGGTGGTGACCTGGAAGGTCTGGTTGTAGCCGACGGGGGTGGTCGGGGCCCGGTCGAGGACGGGGCGGTCGCCCTGGTGGAGGTAGGCCGGCTCGTAGATCTCGATGGTCCCGTTCATGGTGACCGGGGCCGTGGTGCCGGGGATGTCGGCGACCGTGCCGTTGATGTCCGGGTTGTTGGCGAGCTGCTGGAGTTCGTCGCCGGTGACCATGACGCGCCCGTCGGGCAGCACCACGGCGTTGGAGTGGTAGCCGCGCGGCAGCCGCTGGACCGGGCCGAGCTTCCAGTTGCCCTGGTCGTCGCGGAGTTCGACCTGGCGGTACTTGAGGTCGGCGTTCGGGTTGTACGGGCCGTTGCCGTAGTCGCGGATGTCGTAGGCGCCGTTGACGGTCATCAGCCGGCCGTCGGGCAGCAGCAGGGTGTCGTCCTGGGTGCGGCCGAAGGCGCGGGACTTCTCCGCGGTCCAGTTGCCGTTGGAGAAGCGCAGGGTGCTCGGGTTGTCCCGGTCGCCGCCGAGGATCAGCGCGGAGTCCGGGCCGTTGATGCCGCCGGGCAGCAGCACCGCCGAGCCGTAGTTGCGCTTGCGGCCGTCCGGGCGGGCGGCCAGGTCGCTGCGGGACTCCGCGACCGGGTCGAACTTCCACTGCTCGGCGGCCTGCCGGCCGAAGCCGTAGACGTTGCCGTCGTTGAGCGAGAACAGGTGCGGGTAGTCCAGGGTGAACGGGGCGTCGGCCTTGAACCGGTCGACGGGGGTGTCCCTCGGGGTGTCGGTCTTGAGCGAGGGCACCGGGAAGTTCTTCGCCGGGAAGCGCTCGACCACCGGGGTGGGGGTGCCCCAGCCGAGTTCGGACTGGCCGGACATGATCAGCTGCCGGCCGTCCGCGCCGGTCACCACCGTGGGGTACCAGCGGCCGACGGACATGTCGGGGTTGCGGGTCCAGGTCTCGGTCCACGGGTCGAAGATCAGCGAGAGCTTGGCGCCGGTGCCGCCGTTGCCGCCGAGGTTGCCGCCGAAGACGCCGAGCATGCCGTTGGGCAGGAAGGAGTGTCCGGCGCAGAAGAACGGCGCCGGACGGGGCTGGTCCAGGCCGTCGGGCATGTTGACCACCGGCGGGGTGACCTGCTTGAACGCGTCCTTGGCGTAGCCCTTGGCCGGGTCCCAGAGGAACGCCCGGCCGGCGTTCTCCCGGCCGGTGGTCTGGGTGGGGGCGGGCTCCTTCTCCGGGTTGGTCTCGATCCGCTCGAAGGAGAACAGCAGCACCTTGCCGGTGGGCAGCAGCGCGACGTGGTCGCCGAAGTCGGGGGAGGGGAAGTACTGGTTGAACGTCCCGAAGGTCTCGGGGGCGAAGCCCTGGTTGTGGGTGGCCTGGGACTCCGTCAGCGCGTTCAGCCGGTTGGTGCGGGTGGTCTGCGGGTAGTCGCCGATGCCGCGGATGCCGGCACGCATCCGGGCGTGCTCCTCGGCGTGCTCCTGGCCGAGCGCGGCGACCTCGTCGTCGCGCAGCTCGGCGAGCACCCGGGGGTCGGCGACCCTGGGGGCGGTGGCGGTCGCGCCGTCGGGGGCGTCGTGGCCGCCGGAGCCGTGCGCGGCGGCGGGGACGACGGCGGACAGGACGGTGCCGGCGGTCAGCGCGCAGACCACGGCGGTGGCGAGCACGGTCGGAAGGCGCCGACCGGGCCGCGGCGGGGGCAGGGACATGGAACTCCTCGAACAGGGGGCCGTCCGGCTCGGAACTCCGGGCGGGGGCGGGGGAACGGCCGACGGGGCAGCGCCCGGTCGCCGACAGCCAACAGGCCATCACGGTGGGTTGCGGACCGCACGCGGAGTCACTGCGTTCGGCGGCGGGGGAGTCAGCAAGCGGGTGAGCGGGGGCGCGTGGAACGCGGAAGCGGGCGCGGACCCCTCGGTCCGCGCCCGTCCACCACCCCACCTGCCCGGGTGCGTCAGACGACGCCCAGCGCGTACGCGGTGAAGAACGCCGCCCCCGCGCCGGCCACCGCCCGGGCCGGCCGGGGCAGGCCCGTCCACGGGCCGTCGAAGCGCCGGGCGAACCACCCGATCGCGACCAGCGCGGCGCCGAACAGCGGCAGCAGCGCCAGCCGGAGCGCGACCCAGCCGAGCGAGTCCGGAGCCACCGTCAGCCCCGGCACCGCGCCGAAGGCGGCCGCGCCCGGCACCGCGACCGCGAGCATCGCGCTCTGGTGCCAGCAGAAGATCGTCATCGCCGAGAGGTTCACCGCCACCACCGGCAGCCAGAGCAGCGGACGGCGGGTCAGCAGCCGGCCGAGCCGCTCGCGCAGCAGCACCGCCGCGCCGCACTGCACCGCCGCCAGCGCCAGCACCAGCAGGGACGGCGGGTGGGAGTTGGTGCGCCCGGCCCCCGGCACGCCGACCATCGACGCCGGGTAGTGGAAGACCACCAGCAGCACGGCGAACAGCGCCCCGCCGCCGGCCAGCAGCAGCCGCGCCGCCGGACGGCCCAGCCGGCCGCCGGCCCAGAGCACGCCCAGCTGGTAGCCGAACAGCCAGCCCGGCAGGATGTTCAGCAGGCCGACCCAGGACGGCACCGACTCGGCCCACGGCCCGTACCGCAGCAGGTCGACGGCGGCGACCGCGGCGAGCAGCAGGCCCGCCGACCAGCCGCCCAGCCGGCGGGCGGCGGTGACGCAGAGCGGGGTGAGCGCGGTCAGCCCCAGGTAGACCGCGATGTACCAGAGCGGCTGCACCACCAGCGTCGAGCCGGTGCGCACGGTGTCGGCGGGCACGCCGAGGCGCGGCAGCAGCGGGATCAGCAGCGCCCAGACGGCCGTCACCCCGAGCACCGGCCGGAGCAGCCGCACCGCCCGGCCGCGCAGCCAGCCCGGGTACCCGACACCTCGCGCCCGGGCCCGTTCCAGCGAGCGGACCGCGGAGTGGCCGCCGACCAGGAAGAACACGCCCAGCAGCTGGAGCCCCCAGCTGACCGGGGCGAAGAAGCCGAGGTCGGGGGAGGAGAGCGGGCTGGCGTTGTGCAGGGCGCCGTCGGCGGAGCGGGTGAAGCCGCCGAGCATCCAGTGGCCGACCGGGACGGCGAGCAGGGCGAGGGCGCGCAGGCCGTCCAGGGCGCGGTCGCGGCTCTCGGGGGTGCGGGCGTCCACCTGGCGGGCGGCCCGGCGCAGCGGGGCGAGCAGGGAGCTGGGCATGACGGGGTCTCCGTTCGCGGGTGCGAGGGTCGTGCAGAGGGGAAGAGGGGCCGGGGTCAGCGGCCGAGCGCGACGTCGGCGAAGGCGGCCAGCGAGGCGGTGCCGGGGGCGAAGTAGCCGCTGTGGCCGTGCGAGCCGGTGGACGGCAGCGGGCGGGCGCCGAATTCCGGGTCGGTCGGGTCGGCGCCGTGGCCGAGGCCGAACAGCCGCACGTGCGGCACGTCGCCGATCCAGTCGGAGCCGTTGCGGGCGGTGGCCCAGAGCGGGACGCCCGGGTCGAGGTCGGCGGCCGAGCCGACGCCCAGGCCCGGCGAGCCGAGCACCACCACGCCGGAGGACTGCCGCGGGGCCGGCCGGGCCAGCCCGCAGACCACCGAGCCGTAGCTGTGGCAGAACACCGTGGCCGGGGCGTCCGGCCGGGTGCTGACGGCGAGCCCGTCGAGCAGCCGGGTCAGCCGCTCGGCGCCGGCGCCGGCCAGGGTCTCGGTGGCGGCGTCCGGGCCGAGGCCGACCGGCGTGGTGTAGCCGGCCCAGGCGATCACGGCGGTGCGCCCGCCGGTCGCCTCGTACAGCGCCCGGGCCATGCCGACGGGGGTGCCGTACGGGTCGCGGGCGCGGTCGAAGGTGCGCAGGTCGATGTCGGAGCCGGGGACGACCACCGCGGTGCGCCGGGCGCCGGCGAGGTCGCCGAACACCTCGGCGACCTGGCCGCGGCCGCGCGGGTCGAAGGCCAGGAAGCGGCGCGGAACGCCGGGCGCGGCGTCGTCGAGCAGGGTGCGGCAGCGCTCGGCGCGCTCCCGGGCGGCGGCGCGGTCCTGCGGGGTGAGCGCCGGGTCGGCGGCGCGGGCCAGGGCGCGCTCGCGCTCCTCGGCGATCGCCCGGGCGTTGGCCCGGTACCGCAGCTCGATGGGCGCGCCGTCCAGGTTGCCGACCACCTGCGGGTGGCGGACGGCCAGGTCCTCCCCGGCGGCGGGCGTCAGCCGGGCGAAGAAGGCGGCCACCTCGGCGGGGGAGGCGGTGGCGGGGTCGGGCAGCGGCAGGCCGAGGGCGGTGTCGGCGGTCCAGGCGGCGGCGCCGGGCGGCGGACCGGTCACCGGGCGCTCCCCGCCGGCGGCCCAGCCGCCCGCCCCCAGCACCGCGGCCAGCGCCAGCACGGCCGCGGCCGCCGCGCGCCCGATCCGGTTCCTCGTCATGTCCGTTCCCTCCGTGGCCTGTTCGGCTTCGACGGAGAGGACGGTAGGAACGAGGTGGCCCCGCGGACGTCACACCGCGGGGCCAACTGCCCGGTGCTACCCGGGTATCAGGGGGTTCTCCCCCGGGGGACAACCCCCGTGAGGCCCGGGGGGCGGCTCACTGGCCCGGGGTCACCAGGCCGGACTCGTAGGCGAGCACCACCGCCTGGGCGCGGTCACGGAGGTCGAGCTTGGCCAGGATCCGGCCGATGTGGGTCTTCACGGTCTGCTCGGCGAGGACCAGCCGGGCGGCGATCTCCTGGTTGGACAGGCCGCGGGCGATCAGCTCCAGGACCTCGGTCTCGCGCGGGGTCAGCCCGTTGAGCCGCAGCTTGGGGTCGCGGCGCCGGGCCGGCCTGGTCCGGGCGAAGTCCTCGATCAGCCGGCGGGTCACCGAGGGGGCGAGCAGCGCCTCGCCGGCCGCGACCACCCGGACGGCGGCGATCAGGTCGTCCGGGGGCGCGTCCTTGAGCAGGAAGCCGCTGGCGCCGGCCCGCAGCGCGTCGTAGACGTAGTCGTCCACGTCGAAGGTGGTGAGCATCAGCACCTTGGGCCGGTGCGCGCCGGGCACGGCCGGGTCCAGCAGCCGGCGGGCCGCCTCCAGCCCGTCCATGACGGGCATCCGGACGTCCATCAGCACGACGTCCGGGTGGGTCCGCCCGCTCACCTCCAGGGCCTGGGCGCCGTCCGCGGCGTCCCCCACCACGTCGATGTCGCTCTGCGCGTTCAGCAGGGCGGCGAATCCGGCCCGCACCATCGCCTGGTCGTCGACGATGATCACGCGGATGGTCATACGGTGCTCTCCCCGGGGCGGTCTACGGTGCGGCCGGCGGTCCGTCCGGGTCCTCCGGTGCGGGGCCGCCCGGCCGGCGGTCGTCCGACCGAGTATCCGTCAGCCCGGTGAGCGGCAGGACGGCGGCCACCTTGAACCCGCCGTCCGGCAGCGGCCCGGTGTCCAGCCGGCCGTCCAGCAGCCGGACCCGCTCGCGCATGCCGACCAGCCCCTGGCCGGTGCCCTCGACCGAGGCCTCCAGCGACTCGGCCCGCTCCGGCGGGGCCGCGTTGACCACGGTGACCAGCAGGGATCCGTCGGCGACGGCCAGCGAGACCCAGGCCGCGGCGCCGGGGGCGTGCCGGACCACATTGGCCAGCGCCTCCTGGACGATCCGGTAGACCGAGAGGCCGACGGCCGGCGGCAGCGGGTCGTCGGCCGGCTCCAGGGCGATGGTGAGCTCGGCGGACACCCCGGCCCGGCGGACCGTCTCGACCAGCTGGGCGAGCTGTCCGACGCCCGGCTGCGGCGCCTTCTCGGCCCCCGACTCCTCGCTGCGCAGCACCCCCAGCAGCCGGCGCATCTCGGCCAGCGACTCGCGCGCGGTGCCGGCGATCGCGGTGAACTCCTCGGCGGCCTCGGCCGGGACGCCGGTGATCCGGTACGGCGCGCTGGCCGCCTGCACGGCGATCACCGACATGTGGTGGGCGACCACGTCGTGCAGCTCGCGGGCGATCCGGGCGCGCTCCTCCAGCAGGGTGCGCCGCTCGCGTTCGGCCTCGCTGATGTGCTCCTGCTCGGTGAGCAGCCGGCGGGCCTCGGCGCGTTCGCGCAGCGCCCCGCCGAGCACCAGGACGGCGCCGGACAGGACGGTGGCGAGCAGGCTGTTGTCGCCGCCGAACTCCCCGGCGACGCCGACGACCGAGAGCCCCAGGCTGGCCGCCGCGGTGACCAGCCAGACCGCGACCAGGGTGCGCCGGCTCTCGCGCAGGGCGAGCGTCAGCATCAGCAGGAGGTAGCCGACCAGCCCCGGGGGCGGCCAGGGCCAGGGGCCGTCGACCCCGGAGGGGGCGGCGCCGTCGCCGGTGGCGAGGACCAGCGGCGAGGTCAGCAGGGCGCCGCCGCCGATCATCCACCAGGCGGGCAGCGGCCGGGTGACGGCGAGCAGCAGCGGCACCGTCTGGGTCACGGCGAGGGCGGCGGCCAGGCCCCCGTCCACCCCGTAGTCGTTGACCAGCACCAGGATGCCGGTCGGCAGCAGCGCGGCGATGGCGGCCGCGGCCAGGATGTACGGGAGCAGACGGATCCAGGGGCGCGGGGCCTGGGCGAGCAGCGGGGTGTGGTCGGCGGACGGCCGGGTGAGCGGGGCGAGCAGCGCGCGCACCGGACCGCCCCGGGCGGTCCCGGTGGGTGGCTTGATCATCCGGTCAGCCTAGGGCGGCCCGGCGCGGCGGGCGTCCCACCGGGGTCCGGACTTCGGCGTACTACCCAGGTATGAGGGTCACGCTCTCCAGTGCCCGCCCAGGGCCGGCACGAGCTGGTCGAAGTGGCGGTCGATCAGCGCGACCATGCCCTCCGGACCGGTGTCCTCCTGGTCGGCGCTCCAGGACAGGTGGGCGGCGCGCAGCACGCCGCCGAAGGCCGCCGCCAGCACGGCGGGCCGCAGGTCCTCGGCCGGGTCGACGCCCTCGCGCTCGGCGATGATCCCGATCAGCACCCGCTCCTGCTCGGTCACCCGGCGCAGGTGGGCGGCGAGCAGGGTGGGGGTTTCCTCGATCATCCGGATCAGCTCCAGCGCGGCCGTCACCGAGGAGGGCCCGGCGTCCCGGCCGCCGCGGTCGCGCCAGGCGTCGACGATCGCGGCGCGCAGCGCCTGGAACGGGGTCTCCTCGGCGGGACGGGCCCGCAGTTGCTGGATGAAGTGGTCCTCGGCCTCGGCGAGGACGGCGAGGGCGACCTCGTCCTTGTTGGCGAAGTAGCGGAAGAAGGTGCGCTGCGAGACGTCGACGGCGCCGGCGATCTCGTCGACGGTGGTGCGGGCGAAGCCCTGGCCGAGGAAGAGCCGGTGGGCCGCCTCGATGAGGGCGTCCCGGGTGCGCTGCTTCTTCCGGGCGCGCAGTCCGGGCTCCTGGACGGGGGCGGGGGAAGCGGGCTGAGCGGCCATGGTGCGGGCCTTCCGGAGGGTGATCGGGCTGGTGCTGTGGAGGCTACTGTAGCGATCTGACAAATGGCAGTCTCACGCAGAAGTCAGCGTTTGCCGAATGTCAGTGGCTGACATAATCTGCATCGGGTGGCGCCCCCGGGCCGGGCACTCGTGGGGACGGGTGGGCCGGGGCGCCACCTCCACGTCCGCCCGCAGCCAGCCCCCGGAGGGCCCCAGATGAGTCAGTCCCTCACCAAGAGCGCCAAGGCGGACGCCCCGCCGGGCGCGTCACCGGGCGGGAAGGGTCTCCAGGGACACCCCTGGCTGACCCTGCTCACCGTCGCCGTCGGCGTGATGATGGTCGCCCTGGACGGCACGATCGTCGCGATCGCCAACCCGGTCATCCAGGCCGACCTGCACGCCGCGCCCTCCGAGATCCAGTGGGTGACCAGCGGCTACCTGCTGGCCCTCGCGGTCTTCCTGATCACCGCCGGCAAGATCGGCGACCGGTTCGGCCACAAGAACACCTTCCTGGTCGGCGCGGTCGGCTTCGCCCTCACCTCGGCGGCGATCGGCTTCGCCGGGAACATCCAGACGGTGATCTTCTTCCGCGTGCTGCAGGGCCTGTTCGGCGCGCTGCTCCAGCCGGCCGCGCTCGGCCTGCTGCGCGGGGCCTTCCCGGCCGAGAAGCTCAACATGGCCATCGGCATCTGGGGCGGCGTCATCGGCGCCTCCACCGCGGCCGGCCCGATCGTCGGGGGCCTGCTGGTGGAGCACGTCAACTGGGAGTCGGTGTTCTTCATCAACATCCCGGTCGGCCTGATCGCGCTGGCGCTCGGCCTGTGGATCCTCAAGGACGTGCGGGCCGAGAACGCCGCCAAGTCCTTCGACATCCCGGGCATCGTGCTGCTCTCGGTGGCGATGTTCGCCCTGGTCTTCGGCATCATCAAGGCCCCCGAGTGGGGCTGGGGCGACGCCTCCACGCTGCTCTTCCTGGGCGGCGCGGTCGTGCTGATGACCGCCTTCGCGTTCTGGCAGCGGGTGGCCAAGGAGCCGCTGATCCCGCTCAGCCTGTTCCGTTCGCTGCCGCTGTCGGCCGGCACCCTGCTGATGGTGCTGATGGCCTTCTCGTTCTTCGGCGCGATCTTCTTCGTCACCTTCTACTTGCAGAACGTGCACGGGATGTCGCCGGTCCAGGCGGGCGTCCACCTGCTGCCGATGACCGGCATGATGATCATCGGATCGCCGCTGGCGGGCATCGCGATCGGCAAGCTGGGCCCGCGGATCCCGATCGTGGCCGGCATGCTGATCACCACTGTCGCGATGTACGGCATGTCCACCCTGGACGCCGGCTCCGGCAACGGCGTGATGGCGCTCTGGTTCGTGCTGATGGGCCTGGGCATCAGCCCGGTCATGGTCGGCGCCACCGAGGTCATCGTCGGCAACGCGCCGCTGGAGCTCTCCGGCGTCGCCGGCGGCCTCCAGCAGTCCGCGATGCAGGTCGGCGGCAGCCTCGGCACCGCCGTGCTGGGCGCGCTGATGGCCGCCCGGGTCACCGACGCGCTGCCCGGCAACTGGGCCGACGCGGGCCTGCCGCCGGTGGACCCGGCGCAGGCCGAGGGCCTCAACCAGGCGGCTCAGCTCGGCATCGCCCCGCCGGCTCCGGCCGGCACCCCGCAGCAGGTGGTCGACGCGATGGCCGGGGCCGTCCACGACTCCTTCGTCAGTGGCATGTCGCTGGCCTTCGCGGTCGCCTCGGTGGTCGCCTTCGCCGCCGCCGTGCTCGGCCTGCTGACCCGCCGCGGCACCACCGAGGCCGGGCCCGCCGTCCACATCTGAGAGGTGAATGGCCGCTGGGCTTCGAGACACGTCTCGAAGCCCAGCGGCCATTGCCGCGCCCCCGCCGGAGCGGGAAGTCGGCCGGTCCGACTTCCCGCTCCGGCCATGGTCAGGAGGTCGGGCAGTCCAGGGTCGGGTCGGTCTCGGCGGCGGCCCAGCACTGTTCGGCCCGCTGCCAGTACTCCTGGTCGGAGAGGGTCGCCGACGGGCTGGGGGACGGGCCGGGGAGCACCTGGGTCGGGCCGAAGTGATCGCCGCCGGTGGGCGGCGGGCCGGGCGGCGGCGCGGGCGCCGTCCGGGTGGGCCCGGGTGCCGGGGCGGCCGGGGTCGCGGTGGCCGCCGGGGCTCCGCCGGTGGACCCGGTCGCGGGCGGCGCGAGCGGGGAGGTGGGCGTCGTCGGCCGGGCGGGCGCGGCGGGTCCGGCGGCCGGCGCCGTGGACGCCGGTACCTCGGCGGAGACCAGCCCGAGGGATGGTCCCCGGCCGGGCGGGGTCCCGCCCCGGGGCACCGTCGGGGCCGCCGGGTCGCGGCCGGGCTCCGACGGGGCGGCGGTGGGCGCGGCCGGCCCGCTCCCCGCGTCCGGGGCCGCCGGCGGCGCGGCGGAGCCGGGATCGGCGGGAGCGGTCGGGACGCCCGGCGCGGGCGCCGGTACCGGCAGCAGGTCGGCCAGGCCCCGGTCCGGAGCGGCCGGCAGGGCCACCGAGGGCCCGCCCAGCTCCTCCGGAGCGGGCAGCAGCTGGGACAGCAGGGCGCCGGTCGTCACCCCGACCAGCAACGCCAGGGGGAAGGCCCCCGTCCTCGGTGCGCGCACGGTACCGGCCCCCTCCCTCGCCCCCCTGGAAAGACACCTTAAGCGTGACTCTCGGGAAGGTTAAGAGGGAACCGGCACCGTCCTGGATCAGGCCGCCGGGCGCAGCTCCACCAGCGGGACGACCCGGGTGGTTCGGGCGCGGAATTCGGCGAACACCGGCTCGACCTCGATCTGCCGGGCCCAGACGTCCTCGTGCTCGGCCGCGTCCAGCGGGACGGCGTGCGCGGCGAAGGTGTCCGGGCCGAGCTCGACGGTGACCTCGGGGGTGTCGGCGAGGTTGCGGTACCAGGCCGGGTCGGCCGGCGCGCCGCCGTTCAGCGCGAAGACGATCACCCGCCCGCCGTCCCTCAGGTACACCAGCGGGGTGGTGCGGGACTCCCCGCTGCGCCGGCCGCGAGTGGTGAGCAGCAGCAGGGTCTTGCCGGCGAAGTCGCCGCCGACCAGGCCCTCGGCCGCCCTGAACTCGGCGATCACCTTGCGGTTGTAGTCGTTCCCGCCATCGGCGGGCTGGGGGTGGGCGGCGTTCATCGGGTGACCCTCCTCGGCCGGTCCGGTTCGTCGGGACGAGCGTAGGAGCTGACACCGGTGTGAGGTTCAAGCCACTGTGACCGGAGTCACAGCGAAAGGCCGAGGGGCCGGTCCTCCCGCGTACGGCGGGAGGACCGGCCCCTCAGGAGCACCGGTCAGCGGCTCAGGCGTCGCCGCCCGCGGCGCCCGGGTCGGCCGCCGCCACGTCGAGCAGCTGGTAGCGGTCGATCGCGTCCTTCAGCACGCTGCGCTCGATCTTGCCCTGCTTGGCGAGCTCGGTGAGCACGGCCAGCACGACGGACTGCGCGTCGATGTGGAAGAAGCGGCGGGCCGCACCACGGGTGTCGGCGAAGCCGAAGCCGTCGGCGCCCAGCGACTGCCACGCGCCCGGCACCCAGCGGGCGATCTGGTCCGGCACCGCGCGCATCCAGTCGGACACCGCGACGAACGGGCCCTCGGCGCCCTGGAGCTTGCTGGTCACGTACGGGACGCGCTGCTGCTCCTCGGGGTGCAGCAGGTTGAACTCCTCGGCCTCCACCGCGTCGCGGCGCAGCTCGTTCCAGGAGGTCGCGGACCAGACGTCGGCCTTGACGTTCCACTCCTCGGCCAGGATCCGCTGGGCCTCCAGGGCCCACGGCACGGCCACGCCGGAGGCGAGGATCTGCGCCGGGATCTGGCCCGCGGTGCCGGCCGCGTACTTGTACAGGCCCTTGAGGATGCCGTCGACGTCCACGTTCTCGGGCTCGGCCGGCATCTTGATCGGCTCGTTGTAGACGGTGAGGTAGTAGAACACGTCCTCGCCGTTCGGGTGCTCCTCGCTGGAGCCGTACATCCGGCGCAGACCGTCCTGGACGATGTGCGCGATCTCGAAGCCGTACGCGGGGTCGTACGCGACGACGCCCGGGTTGGTCGAGGCCAGCAGGTGCGAGTGGCCGTCGGCGTGCTGCAGGCCCTCGCCGGTCAGCGTGGTGCGGCCGGCGGTGGCGCCGAGCACGAAGCCGCGGGCCAGCTGGTCGGCCATCTGCCAGAACTGGTCGCCGGTGCGCTGGAACCCGAACATCGAGTAGAAGACGTACACCGGGATCAGCGGCTCGCCGTGGGTGGCGTAGGCCGAGCCGGCGGCGATCAGCGAGGCGGTGCAGCCGGCCTCGGAGATGCCGTCGTGCAGCATCTGACCGGTGGGCGACTCCTTGTACGCCAGCAGCAGCTCGCGGTCGACCGACTCGTAGGTCTGGCCGAGCGGGTTGTAGATCTTCGCCGACGGGAACAGCGAGTCCATGCCGAAGGTGCGGTACTCGTCGGGCGCGATCGGCACGAAGCGGTTGCCGATGCCCTTGTCCCGCATGAGGTCCTTGAGCAGCCGGACGAACGCCATGGTGGTGGCGATGGTCTGGTTGCCGGAGCCCTTCTTGACCGCCTTGTACGCGTCGTCGCCCGGCAGCTCCAGCTTGCGCGGCCGCACCTTGCGGGTCGGCACGTAGCCGCCCAGCTCCTCGCGGCGGTCGTGCATGTACTGGATCTCCTCCGAGTCGCGGCCCGGGTGGTAGTAGGGCGGGTAGCCCTCCTCGAGCTGCTTGTCGGTGATCGGCAGGTGCAGCCGGTCGCGGAAGCGCTTCAGGTCCTCGACCGTCAGCTTCTTCATCTGGTGGGTGGCGTTGCGGCCCTCGAAGTTGGGGCCCAGCGTCCAGCCCTTGACGGTCTGCGCCAGGATGACGGTCGGCTGGCCCTTGTGCTCGCGGGCCGCCTTGAACGCCGCGTAGATCTTGCGGTGGTCGTGGCCGCCACGGCCCAGGTGCTGGATCTGCTGGTCGGTCATCGACTCGACCATCTTGCGCAGCCGCAGGTCGCCGCCGAAGAAGTTCTCGCGGATGTACGCGCCGGACTCGGTGGCGTAGGTCTGGAACTGGCCGTCCACCGTGGTGTTCAGCTTGTTCACCAGGACGCCGTCGCGGTCCTGCGCCAGCAGCGGGTCCCAGCTGCGGTCCCAGACCAGCTTGATGACGTTCCAGCCGGCGCCGCGGAACTGCGACTCCAGCTCCTGGATGATCTTGCCGTTGCCGCGGACCGGGCCGTCGAGGCGCTGCAGGTTGCAGTTGACCACGAAGGTCAGGTTGTCCAGGCCCTCGCGGGCGGCCAGGGACAGCTGGCCGAGCGACTCGGGCTCGTCCATCTCGCCGTCGCCGAGGAAGGCGTAGACCTGCGAGTCGGAGGTGTCCTTGATGCCGCGGTGCTCCAGGTAGCGGTTCATCCGGGCCTGGTAGATCGCGCCGAGCGGGCCGAGGCCCATCGAGACGGTCGGGAACTCCCAGAAGTCCGGCATCAGCCGCGGGTGCGGGTAGCTGGAGAGGCCGTAGGGGGCCTTCGACTTCTCCTGGCGGAAGGCGTCGAGCTGCTGCTCGGTGAGCCGGTCCAGCAGGAAGGCGCGGGCGTAGATGCCGGGGGAGGCGTGGCCCTGGAAGAAGATCTGGTCGCCGGACTCGCCCTCGGCGTCCTTGCCGCGGAAGAAGTAGTTGAAGCCCACGTCGTAGAGCGACGCGGAGGAGGCGAAGGTGGCGATGTGGCCACCCACGCCGATGCCCGGGCGCTGCGCCCGGGAGACCATCACCGCGGCGTTCCAGCGGGTCGCGTTGAGGATCTTGCGCTCGATCTCCTCGTTGCCGGGGAAGAACGGCTCGTCCTTGGTGGCGATGGTGTTGACGTAGTCCGTGCTGCGCATCTCGGGCACGGCGACACGCTTCTCGCGGGCGCGCTCGATCAGCCGCAGCATCAGGTAACGGGCACGCTCACGCCCCCGCTCGTCGATGGCCGCATCGAGCGACTCCAGCCATTCCGCGGTCTCCTCGGGATCGAAGTCCGGGACCTGACTCGGAAGGCCGCCAATGATGATCGGGTTGCGATCGGATCCGGAAGCCACGCTGTTCCTTCACTGTCGGTCGAAACTGAGGTGTGTCGCGCCGCCTCCATCGTGCTACCGCGCTCGGAGATCCGTCATCTCTACCGATCGGTAACCGTTCCGTCTGACAGAAGGAACGGTCTGGGGATGTGCGGTTCGGACAGCGTCGTCCGGGCCGCGCACCCCCGGGTTTACGAACAGAGGTGGTCCGACCTGGTTTCCCTTCCGTCCGATGGCGGACGGCCGGGGTGAGGGCCAACAGGAGACTCTACGCCCGCGCACGCGCGGACCCGAATGCCGTTCGCATCTCGGGCGTGCGTACGGCCTGTGGACCAGGACCACCCGAAGCATCCTTGTCCCATGCAGAGAAGGGCAAATCGGTGTGATTCACGACACGTCGCCCGGCGTGTCCCGGCGCGACACGTCAACCTTTGGAGGGGATCGGGGGTCGGGTACTTGCGCGAACCGCCGCGCCCGTGTGGACTACGGCCACAGCCTCGGCATGGACGCCGAGCCGAATACTGGAGGTTATTCCCGTGAGCGCGACCGCGGACCCCGCGGACAAGTCCAACCCGGCAGCCCGTCTCGGCTTCGAAGAGGGCCAGATCATCCAGGAGCTGGGGTACGACGAAGACACTGACCAGGACCTCCGCGAGGGCATCGAGGAGATCACCGGGACGGATCTCGTCGACGAGGACTACGACGACGTCGCCGACGCCGTCGTGCTGTGGCACCGCGACGACGACGGGGACCTGACGGACGCCCTCGTCGACGCCCTGGAATACCTGGCCGAGGGCGGCCTGATCTGGCTGCTGACGCCCAAGACCGGCCGGGACGGCCACATCGAGGCCTCGGACATCGCCGACGCCGCGAAGACCGCCGGCCTCTCCCAGACCAGCTCGATCGCGATCGCCAAGGACTGGGCCGCGACCCGCCTGGCGACCAAGTCGACCGCCAAGCAGGCCAAGCGCTGAGCGCCGCCTGACGGGCCCGCCGGGCCCCGCCGGAGCATCCTCCGGCGGGGCCCGGTCGTTTTCCGGCGTTCGGGGGAGGCGCGCCACGGACGGGCGAACCGTTCGCCCAGGGCGAAAGCGGTGGCCGTGGGCGGCGCGGCCCTCACCCGTCCGGCCCAGCCGCCCCCGGTGAATGCGAGGATGGCGCACGTCGCGCCACCCGCGCGGCCCAGTCGCGTCGAGTGGGAAAGGTCCCCGCATGGCCATCGAGATCGGCACCGAGGCTCCGGACTTCGAGCTCAAGAACCAGCACGGCGAGCTGGTCAGGCTCTCCGACTTCCGGGGCGAGAAGAACGTCGTCGTGGTCTTCTACCCGTTCGCGTTCACCGGTGTCTGCACCGGCGAGGTCTGCGCGATCCAGAAGGAGCTGCCGCGACTGCAGAACGACGAGGTGCAGGTGCTCGGCGTCTCCAACGACTCGCCCTTCAGCCAGCGGATCTTCGCCGAGCAGGAGGGTCTGGAGTTCCCGCTGCTCTCCGACTTCTGGCCGCACGGCGAGGTCTCCCGGGCCTACGGCGTCTTCGACGAGGAGAAGGGCTGCGCCGTCCGCGGCACCTTCGTGATCGACAAGGCCGGCGTGGTCCGCTGGAGCGTCGTGAACGCCCTCCCGGACGCCCGTGACGAGCAGGAGTACCTGGCCGCCGTCGGCGCGCTCTGAGCCCCTCGGGCGCTTCGCCCCGCCCGCGTCGGGCCGGTTCCCCGGCGCGGACGGGAACCCCGCACTACGATCGCCTCGTTGGCTGGTCAGAGGCCCGGGACGGTTCGCCGTCGGAGCCTCGGACCGCACCACGGGGGCACCGAGGAGTGCCTCCCGAATCTTGGAGGACAAGTGGGTGTCAGCCTGAGCAAGGGCGGCAATGTCTCGCTCACCAAGGAGGCCCCCGGCCTGACCGCCGTGGTGGTCGGCCTCGGGTGGGACGTCCGCACCACCACGGGCACGGATTTCGACCTGGACGCCAGCGCTCTGCTCTGCAACGACCAGGGCAGGGTCGGCTCGGACGGCAACTTCGTCTTCTTCAACAACCTCAAGAGCCCCGACGGCTCGGTCGAGCACACCGGTGACAACCTCACCGGTGAGGGCGAGGGCGACGACGAGCAGATCAAGGTCAGCCTGGCGACCGTGCCGGCCGATGTGCAGAAGATCGTCTTCCCGGTGTCCATCTACGACGCCGAGAACCGTTCGCAGAACTTCGGCCAGGTCCGCAACGCGTTCATCCGCGTGGTGAACCAGTCGGACAACAAGGAGCTGGCCCGGTACGACCTCACCGAGGACGCCTCCACCGAGACGGCGATGGTCTTCGGCGAGCTGTACCGCAGCGGCGCCGAGTGGAAGTTCCGCGCGATCGGCCAGGGCTACGCCTCCGGCCTGCGCGGCATCGCCCAGGACTTCGGCGTCAACGTCTGAGTCGGGCGGGGCCGCTGACGGCCCGGTGAAGTGGTACGAACGGCCGGGGCGGCCGCGGACGCGAGGGCGTCGGCGGCCGCCCCGGCCGTTCCGTCGTTCCCGGCGCACTGGAAGGATGGGAGTTCAGGAAAGT
The DNA here is from genome assembly GCF_040302725.1 of Kitasatospora sp. NPDC097605. NCBI lineage: Bacteria > Bacillati > Actinomycetota > Actinomycetes > Kitasatosporales > Streptomycetaceae > Kitasatospora > Kitasatospora sp. NPDC097605. Next base: position 115,347 of record NZ_JBEOSF010000014.1, read on the forward strand.
TCAGCCGGCCGGAAGGGGCCGGCCGGGGTCGCGGGGGAATAGACCTGAGATGCGCCCCGGGAGGCAAGGGAGGAAGGACAGCCCATGAGTGTCACGCTCGCCAAGGGTGGAAACGTCTCGCTCACGAAGGCCGCGCCGAATCTGACGCAGGTGCAGATCGGCCTCGGCTGGGACGCCCGGTCCACGACCGGCGCGCCCTTCGACCTCGACGCGAGCGCCCTGCTCTGCTCGAACAACCGGGTGCTGGGCGACGAGTACTTCGTCTTCTACAACAACCTCAAGAGCCCGGAGGGCTCGGTCGAGCACACCGGTGACAACCTCACCGGTGACGGCGACGGCGACGACGAGGTGGTCCTGGTCAACCTGGACCTGGTGCCGGCGCAGGTCGACAAGGTCGCCTTCCCGGTGTCCATCTACGACGCCGAGAACCGTTCGCAGAACTTCGGCCAGGTCCGCAACGCGTACATCCGGGTGGTCAACTCGGTGGACGGCCAGGAGATCGCCCGCTACGACCTCACCGAGGACGCGTCCAGCGAGACCGCGATGATCTTCGGCGAGCTGTACCGGTACGCGGGCGAGTGGAAGTTCCGCGCGGTGGGCCAGGGCTACGCCTCGGGCCTGCGGGGCATTGCTCTCGATTTCGGCGTAAACGTACAGTAAAGGCCGCGATCGTCATGATCGTCCCGCCATGAACCCGAAAGGTAACCAAGTCCCGTGTTCCTCCGCACATTCGGCTGGTCATTCGCGATCACCGTTCTCGGACTGATCGCCGCCGGCCTGCTCTGGGGAGCCGAGGGATTCGGCATCGTGCTGATCCTCTCCATCCTGGAGATCTCCCTCTCGTTCGACAACGCGGTGGTCAACGCCACGGTGTTGAAGCGGATGAACCCGTACTGGCAGAAGATCTTCCTGACCGTCGGCGTGCTGATCGCCGTGTTCGGTATGCGGCTGATCTTCCCGCTGCTGGTCGTCGGCCTCACCGCGCACCTCAACCCGGCGACGGTCATCGACCTCGCGATCCACAGCGACAAGACGTACGAGGGCCTCACCTACGGCCAGTACCTGGAGCAGGCCAACCCGGCGATCGCCGCGTTCGGTGGCGTCTTCCTGCTGATGATCTTCCTCGACTTCATCTTCGAGGAGAAGGACTACAACTGGCTGGCCTGGATCGAGCGTCCGCTGGAGAAGGTCGGCAAGCTGGAGGCCTTCTCCACCGTCGTCGCCCTGGTCACCCTGCTGCTCGCGTCCAACTTCTTCGCCGGTGAGCACGCCGAGACGGTGCTCCTCGCCGGCGTGCTCGGCCTCGTCACCTACCTCAGCGTCAACGGCCTCGCCTCGGTCTTCGAGTCGGGCCTGGAGGAGGAGGCCGAGAAGGAGGAGGAGGCCTCGAAGGCCGGCAAGTCGATCGTCCAGGTCGGCGGCAAGGCCGCGTTCTTCCTCTTCATGTACCTGGAGGTGCTGGACGCCTCGTTCTCCTTCGACGGCGTGGTCGGCGCGTTCGCCATCTCCAGCGACATCTTCCAGATCACCCTGGGCCTGGGCATCGGCGCGATGTACATCCGCTCGCTGACCGTCTTCCTGGTCCGCAAGGGTACCCTGGACGACTACGTCTACCTGGAGCACGGCGCGCACTACGCGATCGGCGCGCTCGCGGTGATCCTGATGGTCGGCATCGAGTACCACATCCCGGAGATCGTCACCGGCCTGATCGGCGTCGCCTTCATCGGCCTCGCCCTCGGCTCGTCGATCCTGCGCAACCGGCGCGAGGGCACCGGCGGCGGGGGCGACGGGGACGGGGAGCGGGAGCTGGTGGGCAGCGCCCAGTAGTCCCGCGACACCCTCCGCAACGCCGAACGGCCGTTCCTCCCGAGTGGGGAACGGCCGTTCGGCGTCGTACGCCGTCGTACGGGGCGGATGCCGCGGAGCGGGTGCTCAGCCGAGCTGCTGCTCGATGGCGCGCAGCTTGCGCTCCAGCGAGTCCAGCTTGGGCATCGAGAGGGTGTCGTCGTCCGGCGTCAGGTCGATGGCCGAGCTGCCGCGGTAGGACGAGGAGGCCGAGGAGGAGGCGGTGGTGCTGCCGGAGGCGGTGCGGCGGCGGCCGGTGTCCGGGGAACCGAGCGCGGCCGGCTCCAGCGCGGAGGCGGTGGTGGAGAGAGCGTCTGCCTCGGCGGCTAGGGCAGGCTCCGTAGCGCTCGGGCCGTCTCCGGCGGCGGCGAGGGCGGGCACCTGGCGGCCGCCGCGGTTGCGGGAGAGCATGCCGCCCGACTGCCGGGAGATGGCCTTCAGCTCGGCGCGCTCGCGGCGGTCGGCGCTGCGGGCCCGCACCTTGGCGTCCAGCTTGGCCTGGCGCTCCTCGCGCACCTCCTCGACCGCCTCGTCCAGGCTGCGGACGTTCTCCAGCAGCATCAGCGACCAGGCGGCGTAGGTCTCGCGGGGCGCGCGCAGCCAGCGGACGATGCGGATCTGCGGCAGCGGGCGGGGGACCAGGCCCTGCTCGCGCAGCGCGGCCTTGCGGGTCTGCTTCAGCGCGCGGTCGAAGAGGATCGCGGCCGAGATCGACATGCCGGAGAAGAACTCCGGGGCGCCGTCGTGCGAGATGCCGCGCGGGGCGTGCACCCAGTTGAACCAGGCCGAGGCGATCGCGAAGACCCAGACCAGCAGGCGCGAGCCGAGGGCCGCGTCACCGTGGCTGGCCTCGCGGACGGCGAGCACCGAGCAGAACATCGCCGCGCCGTCCAGACCGAACGGCACCAGGTACTCCCAGCCGTTCGACAGGCCGAGGTTCTCCTTGCCGAAGCCGACCAGGCCGTGGAAGGAGAGCGCGGCCGCGACGCCGGCGCAGCAGAACAGCAGCACGTAGGAGGAGATCCCGTAGATCATCTCCTTGCGCCGGCGGCGCTCCTCGCTACGCTCCCAGGAGTCGCCGGAGTCCTGCTTCCGGTTGTTGTTCTTGAAGCGCAGCGTCGCCACCAGGATGGCGGTGAACAGCAGGGCTGCGCCGCCGATGACGGTCCAGACCAGCTGTATGGAGGTCAGGTTCATTGCGGGTCGGGCCTCGGGTTTCCGCAGGGGACAGGTCACAGTGCGACACGGTGGTCAGGATCCGTCCCCGGGACCGGGCCTGACGAAGCGTCGTGGTCGGACGGGTGGCCCGGCGCGCCCGGACAGGGGGCGGGCGGGACACCTGTGCGGCTAGACGATATCGCGTCCGAAGTGGCCGCATGGTACGGGAGGTGAGCTTCGCCCCGCCAATCGACCCGCCGGTGTCCGGCCGGTGTCCGCGGAGCGGCGGTGGGTAGGGGAGTTCGGGTACCCGGCGGGCGGGTTGATGCCCGATCATGGAGCGGCGGACCGTCAGAGCGACTGGCGGGGCTGGGGGAGGACGGCATGGCCTCGATTTGGGAGTACCTGCGCGGCGAGCGGAACGCCCTCGACACGGGCGGCGGCCAGTTCAAGGTCACCCTGACCAAGGCGTCCCCGCAGCACGCGATCACCGGCGCGGCGGCGACCACCGGCTACCTCTACGTCAACCTGCACTGGACCACCCGGACGGGGGCGCCGCGGACGTCCGCGCGGGACGCCGTGCGGCGGTTCTTCAGCCCGCGCATCCTCAGCCCGATGGAGCCGGACTCCGCCCAGAACGCGCAGGTCAACGTGGACCTCGACCTGGCCTGCATGTACGAGCTGGCGGACGGCAAGCGGGGCGTGGTGCAGCCGCTGGGCGGCTTCCTCGGGGACCTCCAGCACGCGCCGTTCGTCAAGCTCAGCGGCGACGACCAGTACGGGGCGCCGTCCGGCGAGACGATGTACATCAACCTGGAGAAGAAGGACCAGTTCAAGCGGCTGCTGGTCTTCGTGTACATCTACGACGGCACGCCCGCCTTCGAGCAGACCAACGCGGTGGTGACGATCGTGCCGCAGTCCGGGCCGCGGATCGAGGTCAAGCTGGAGGAGCGGGCGCCGGCGGCGCGGTCCTGCGCGGTGGTGCTGATCGAGAACTCCGGGGACAACGCGCTCACGGTGCGGCGCGAGGTGCGCTATGTGAACGGGTTCCAGGCGGACATCGACCGGCTGTACGGCTTCGGGATGCAGTGGCAGCGCGGGTACAAGCCGGAGTGAGCCCCGGTGTCCCTGCCGCTGCCCCGGCCCGGGGATCCGGGTGGGGACTCGGGCGGGGGCTCGGGTGGGGACTCGGACGGGGGCGGTGGCTCAGCGGGGCTGGAACTGTGGGCCCTGCGGGGGCAGGGCGAACTCCTCGGCGGCGGCGGGCGCCGGCGGCTGCTGGTGCGCCAGGGGCGCGGTGTTCGGCGGCGGGTAGCCGTAGCCGCCCTGCTGGGGGGCCTGCGGTGCCTGGGGGGCCTGCTGCTGGGGGTAGCCGTAGCCCGGCGCCGGGGGCTGCTGGGGGTGGCCGTAGCCGCCCTGCTGCGGGGGCCGGGGGGCGGTGTTCGGCGGCGGGTAGCCGTAGCCGGGCTGCCCGGTCGGCGGCGCGGTCGGGGCCGGCGGGACGTTCGGCGGCATCGTGGGCGGGTTGGGCGGCGGCGGGGGCGTGTTGGCCGGGACGCCGGCCGGCGCCGGGGCGGCTTGGGCGGCGGCGGGCTGCGGGACGGCGGGCTGCGGGACGGCCGGGGCCAGGGTGAAGGTGCCGGGTTCGGGGCGGCCGGCCGGCCGGGGGTCGGGCAGCGCGGTGCGCGGGTCCGCGGCCGGTCCGGGCTGGGCGGGGGCGGGCTGGGTCGTGGCGGTCTGGGCGCCCGTGCCGCCCTCGTCCTCGACGGTGATGCCGAAGTCGGTGGCCAGGCCGATCAGCCCGGAGGCGTACCCCTGGCCGACGGCGCGGAACTTCCACGTGCCCGCCCGGCGGTAGAGCTCGCCCGCGACCAGCGCGGTGACCTCGTCCCCGTCGCCCATCGCGAACTCGGCCAGGGCCGGCGCCCCCTCGCCGGCGGCGGCGTCGAACAGCTGCAGGCGCAGCCCGCCCACCGCGCGGAACGATCCGCCCTCGGAGGAGCCGGCCAGCACCACCCGGTCGACGTCGGCCGGCAGCTTGCCGAGCTCGGCCTCGACGGTGTCGGTGATCTCGCTGCCGTCGGCGCTCTGCTGCTTGGGCAGATGGCGCACCAGGCCGGTGGGGTGGCGCGGCTGGTTGTAGAAGACGAAGTCGGCATCCGAACAGACCTTGCCGGCCGGGCCGAGCAGCAGTGCGGAGGCGTCCACGTCCGGCGCACCGGGCGTGGCGCTCCAGCGCAGCACGGCGCGGACCGCCGCCACCGGCAGTGCGATGTTGGCGCCCTTGGCCATCACGTGCGTCATAGCCGACCATCCTGCCTGTTCGCCACCCCTTCGGACAACGTGACCGGGGGAGGCGTCGTGGTGGGACTTTGCCAACGCTTGCGGTTTGTGAAGTGGAGGGTAACCTTCCGAGAATTCGCCATTGCGGAACCGGCGCGCGCCCGGAGCCGTCCGTACGATGGGCGGGCAGGAGACGCCGGGGGCCGGTCGACGGAGACCGGCCGGAACCGGGCCGGGAACCACCGGGGCCGTGGAGCCGGTTGAACCGGGTGCAGCACCGGGGCCCGTCGCCGCCCCTCCCCGCCTCCGCCGGACCGGCGGCCGAACTCCTGAGGAGAGCACCTTGCGCCACTTCGGCCACCTCGCGGACGACGTCCGCGACCGGCTCTTTCTCATGGCACCGGGGGAGTTCGCCCCGGACGGCGACCCGGCCGTGCTGGCCACCGCGCTCGGCGCCACGCTCTACAGCCCGGCCACCCGGCCGACCCTGCGCGCGGACATCCGCAAGCAGGCCGCGCAGGGGGTCGTCTCGATGGTCCTCTGCCTGGAGGACGCCATCGCCGACCACGAGGTGCCGGACGCCGAGGCCAACCTGGTGGCCCGGCTCGGCGAGCTGTGGACGGAGGTCACGGAGGGTGTCGGCGGTACCGATGTCTCCACGGATTGCGCACAGGATCTTCCCCTCCTCTTCATCAGAGTGCGGACCGCCGCCCAGCTCGCCGACCTCGCCGAGCGGCTCGGACCGGCGATCGGCGTGCTCACCGGCTTCGTCCTGCCCAAGTTCACCGAGGAGACCGGCGGGGACTTCCTGGAGGCGCTCGCCGTGGCCGAGGCGGCCACCGGGCACCGGCTGTTCGCCATGCCGGTCCTGGAGTCCCCCGAGCTCGCCCACCTGGAGACCCGCCGCGACCAGCTGTTCGGGATAGCGCGGCTGCTCGACAAGCACCGCGAGCGGGTCCTCGCCGTCCGCCTCGGCGTCACCGACCTCTGCGCCGCCTACGGCCTGCGCCGCTCGCCCGACCTGACCGCGTACGACGTCGCCCTGGTCGCCTCGGTGATCGGCGACGTGGTCAATGTGCTCGGCCGCGCCGACGGCACCGGGTTCACCGTCACCGGGCCGGTCTGGGAGTACTTCCCGGTCCAGGAGCGGATGTTCAAGCCGCAGCTGCGCCGCACCCCGTTCGCCGAGGCCGAGCCCTCGCGCGAGGCGGTCCGCCGGCGGATCATCGAGCACGATCTCGACGGGCTGATCCGCGAGATCGAACTCGACCGCGCCAACGGCCTGTTGGGCAAGACCTGCATCCACCCCAGCCATGTGCCCGCGGTGCACGCGCTCTCCGTCGTCACGCACGAGGAGTACAGCGACGCCCGGGACATCCTCCAGCAGGAGCGCGGCGGGGGCGGGGTGCTGCGCTCGGCGTACACCAACAAGATGAACGAGGCCAAGCCGCACCGGGCCTGGGCGGAGCGGGTGATGCTGCGCGCCGAGGTGTTCGGGGTGGCCCGTGAGGACGTCAGCTTCGCCGAGCTGCTGGCGGCCTGCCTCTGCCGCTGAGCCGCCGGCCTCCCTCCGACCGCTGAGCCGCCGGCTCCTCTCCGACCGTTGAGCCGCCGACCCCCTCCGACCGTGCCCATCCCACCGCACCACCGAAAGCAGGACCCCTTCGTGACAGCAGCAGAGCAGGAGCGCACCGGGGCGCAGCGGCGCGCCGGCGAGCGGGAGTGGACCGGCCGCTGGGTGGCCGAGCGGGCCGGCGTCACGCTGACCGGCTCCGAGCGCCTTCCCGAACTGGTCGGCCTCGCCCTGCGGGAGAACCGCAAGCGCGCCCACCTGCTGGTCTCCACCGTGCTCGGCAAGCACGTCCCGCAGCGCCCCGCCGTGGTGCACGGCGCCGGCCTCGAACTCGGCCGCCGGGTCCGCGAGCTGCTCGACCCGCTCGGCGAGCGGGCCCTCGCGGGCGCCGTCGTGCTCGGCTACGCGGAGACCGCCACCGGCCTCGGCCACAGCGTCGCCGACGGGCTGGACGCCCCCTATCTGCACTCCACCCGCCGCCCGGTGCCCGGCCTCGCCCCGCTCGGTGGCTTCGAGGAGGAGCACTCGCACGCCACCTCGCACCTGCTGCTGCCCGCCGACCCCGCGCTGCTCGCCGGCGACGGGCCGCTCGTCCTGGTCGACGACGAGTTCTCCACCGGCACCACCGTGCTCAACACCATCCGCGCCCTGCACGCCCGCCACCCGCGCGAGCACTACGTGGTGGTCGCCCTGGTCGACCTGCGCGGCGCCGCCGACCGGCAGCGGCTCGCCGACACGGCCGCCGAACTCGGCGCCCGGCTCGACCTGGTGGCACTGGCCGGCGGCGGCGTCGAGCTGCCCGCCGACATCCTGGACCGGGCCGAGCGGCTGATCGCCGAGGCCGCGCCGGCCTCCGCCCCCGCATCCGAGCCGCCGGCCGGCCCGCCGGCGCCGCTGGTGCGGGTCGACCTGGCCTGGCCGCAGGGCCTGCCCGACGGCGGGCGGCACGGCTTCACCCCGGAGCACCGGGCGCGGCTGGAGGAGGCGCTGCCGGCACTGGCCGATCAGCTGGCGGAGGCGATCGGCGGCTCCGACGGCGGTGGCTCCGACGGCGGTTCCGGCGACGGCGGCGGGCGGGTGCTGGTGCTCGGCTTCGAGGAGCTGATGTACGCCCCGCTGCGCCTGGCCGGCGCCCTCGCCGAGCGGCTGCCCGGCGGCGCCGACCGCGTCCACAGCTCCACCACCACCCGCTCGCCCGTCCTCGCCGTCGACGACCCCGGCTACGCCATCCGCACCCGACTGGCCTTCCCCGCCCACGACGACCCGGCCGACGACTCCTCGCGCGAGCGCTACGCCTACAACGTCGCCCCCGGCGCCGACCCGGCCCGCCGCTTCGACACCGTGGTCCTGGTGGTCGACGACGTCGCCGACACCCCGGCCCTGCACCGGGGCGAGCGCGCCCTGCTCGGCCAGCTGCGGCGGGTCACCGACCGGGTGGTGCTCGCCGTGCTGCCGTCCCACCGGCCCGGCGCGCTGCCGCGGCCGCTGTACGGCCCGGCGTTCTCCTCCTACCGGGCCGACGAGGTGGCCTGGCTGCTCAAGGACCTCTCCGGGGTCGCCCTGGAGGCGCCCACCGAGGAGCGCGAGGAGGCGGTGCAGAACGGCGGCGCCCACTACGCCGAGTCGCTGCCGGTCGAGTACCAGCCGAGCCCCGAGTACCAGGAGCTGTTCCACCAGGCCCTGCGGGCCTCCGCCCGGCGGATCGCGCTCGCCGTCGGCACCGTCGCCGAGACCCTGCTGCGCGAGCGCGGCCCCGGCCTGGTGCTCGCCTCGCTGGCCCGCGCCGGCACGCCCGTCGGCATCCTGATCCGCCGCTGGCTCGCCGCCGGGCACGGCGTCGACGCCCCGCACTACGCCGTCTCCATCGTCCGCGGCCGCGGCATCGACCCGGTCGCCCTGCGCTACCTGGACGCCCACCACCGGGCCGCCGACGTGGTGTTCGTCGACGGCTGGACCGGCAAGGGCGCGATCACCCGGGAACTCGCCGAGGCGCTCGCCGGCACGGGCTTCGACCCCGGCCTCGCCGTGCTCGCCGACCCCGGCCGCTGCGTGTCCACCTTCGGCACCCGGGACGACTTCCTGATCCCCTCCGCCTGCCTCAACTCGACCGTCTCCGGCCTGGTCTCACGCACCGTGCTGCGCTCCGGCCTGATCGGCCCGGACGACTTCCACGGCGCCAAGCACTACACCGAGCTGGCCGGCGCCGATGTCTCCGGGGCCTTCCTGGACACCGTCGCCGACCACTTCGCGGACGTCCGGGCCGAGGCCGTCGCGGCCGCCGGGCGCTTCCTCGCTCCCGAGCACGCCGGCGAGCGCGCCCCCGACTGGGCCGGCTGGGCCGCCGTCGAGCGGATCAGCGCCGAGTTCGGCATCGACGACGTCAACCTGGTCAAGCCCGGCGTCGGCGAGACCACCCGGGTCATGCTGCGCCGCGTCCCCTGGCGGGTGCTGGCCCGGCGCGGCGCGGGCGCCGACCTCGACCACGTCCGGCTGCTCGCCGCCCAGCGGGGGGTCCCGGTCGAGGAGGTGGACGACCTGCCGTACTCCTGCGTCGGCCTCATCCACCCCCGCTACACCCGGGGGGCGACCGGCGCCTCCGGCACGGCCGTCCTGGTGAAGGAGTCCTGAGCCCCGATGACTGGTTACCTGAGTGGTGGCATGAACGGCGGCGCCGCGGGCCGCTTCGTCGTCGCGAGCGACCTCGACCGCACCCTGATCTACTCCAACCGCGCCCTCGCCCTCGACGTGCCGGACCGGCTCGCGCCGCGCCTGCTCTCGGTCGAGGTGCACGACGGCAAGGCGCTCTCGTTCATGACCGAGGAGGCCGCCGGGCTGCTCGTCGAACTCGCCCGGGAGGCGCTGCTCGTCCCCGCGACCACCCGCACCCGCGCCCAGTACGAGCGGGTCAACCTGCCCGGCCCGACGCCCGGCTGGGTCCCGCCGTACGCCATCTGCGCCAACGGCGGCCGGCTGCTCGTCGACGGCGTGCCGGACGCCGACTGGCAGGAGGAGATGGCCGCCCGGCTGGCCGCCGGGGCGGCGCCGCTGGCCGAGGTGGTCGAGCACCTGGCGCTCTGCGCGGACCCCGAGTGGACGCACAAGCGGCGGGTCGCCGACGAGCTGTTCGCCTACCTGGTCGTCGAGCGCGCCGAGCTGCCGCAGGGCTGGCTCGCCGAGCTCACCGGCTGGTGCGCGGAGCGCGGGTGGACCGTCTCGCTCCAGGGGCGCAAGGTGTACGCCGTGCCGGCGCCGCTCAGCAAGAGCGCGGCGCTGGCCGAGGTCGTGCGGCGGGTGGGCGGGGCCACGGTGCTCTCCGCCGGGGACTCGCTGCTCGACGCCGACCTGCTGCGCGCCGCCGACGCCGCCTGGCGCCCCGGCCACGGCGAGCTGGCCGACACCGGATGGACGGCGCCGGGCGTCACCGTCCTCGACGAGGTGGGTGTGGCGGCGGGCGAGGAGATCGTCCGCCGCTTCCTGGCCCGCGTGCGCGGCGAGGCCGTCGAGCCGGCCGCCGCCGTCACGGTCTCCTGACCGCTGACCGCTAGCCGCAGCAGCCGCCGCCGCAGCAACCCCCGCCGCCACCGGCCGACGGGGCCTGCTGCGGCGCGCCGCCGGCGGAGGCCGCGCCGGTGACGGCGACGGTCGACAGCAGCTTCACGGTGTCCGGGTGGCCCTGCGGGCAGACGGCGGGGTCGTTCGCCTGCGCCATCGGACGGCGGAGCTCGAAGGTGGCGCCACAGGCGCGGCAGCGGAAGTCATAACGAGGCATGCCCGCCAGCGTATCCGCGCCACCGCCCGCTGTCCGTCCCGCTGCCGCCCTGTTGTCCTGCCGCCCTGCTGCCCTGTTGCCCGTTCCGCTACCGGACGCCGCCGCCCAGCTCGCCGCGGATCAACTCCACCACGTGCGCCGCCGTCTCCCGCACCGCGGCCAGCTCGGTCAGGAACCGCCAGTAGTCCGGGTGCCGCCCGGCCGACTCCAGCTCCGCCACCGCGCGGTCCAGCCGGGCCACCGCCGCGTCCAGCGGACCGGCGTGCCGCGGATCCGGCGCCTGCCGCCCGGCCATCGCCAGCCGCTGGGCGTCCCGCAGGGCGAACCGGGCGCGCTCGACCTCCTTGTGCGGGTCGATCTGCACCTCGTTCAGCTGCCGCAGCCGCTCGTTCACCGCGACCACCGACCCGTCCGCCGTCTCCAGCAGCGCGCGCACCGTGCCCAGCGCGCCCGTGGCGTCCGCCCAGCGCTGCTCGTCCCGGGCCCGGGCGGCCTCGGCGAGCTTGCCCTCGGCGGCCCGCCGGGTCTCCTCGACCTGGTCCGGCACCCGTTGGAGGTCCTGCCAGCACGCGGTGGAGAACCGCCGGCGCAGCTCGCTCAGCGCCGGCTCGACCGTCCCGGCCTTGGTCTCCAGCGCCTGGATCCTGGTCCGCAGACTGGCCACCCGCCGGTCGATCTCCCGGGCCCGCTCCGGCAGCTGACCGGCCTCCGCCGCGATCGCCTCGGCGCGCTCCCGCACCCGGTCCGCGCGCTCCAGCGTGCCCGGCACCCCGTGCTGCGCCACGCCCTCGTTCAGCCGCCCCAGCTCCGGCGCCAGCTCGGCCAGCCGCGCCGCCAGCTCGTCCGCCCGCAGCCCGGCGCCGCGCGCGGCGTCCAGCGCGTTGCTGGCGGCCAGCAGCGCCCGCTTGGCCTGCTCGATCGCCGGGGTCACCCGCATCAGCTGCTGCTCGGCCCGCTCCAGCGTCGGCTGCAGCTTGCGCAGGAAGTCGTTCAGCTCCGCGAGCGCCGAGCCGAGCTGGCCCTTCACGTCGTCCAGCTGGTGCTTGGCCCGGGCCGCGACCCCGGACTCCAGGTCCTCCGCGTCCAGGTCGTGCGCGTCGAGGGCGGTCAGGTAGTTCACGGTCACCTGGTCGACCCGGCCGGAGATCGCCTCGAAGTCCGCCAGCGCCCGCCGGGCCGTCGCGCTGTCCCCGGCCGAGCGCACCGTCTCCACCGCCAGCCGCACCTCGCGCTGGGTGGAGTCCACCTCGTAGAACGCCTGCTGCGCCGCGTCCCGCGCGGCCCGGGCGTCCGCCCGCATGCCGTCCCCGCCGCGCCGCCCCCACCAGCCCCCGCCGGTCCCGAACGACGCCGCCCCCGCGGCCCCCAGCGCACCGGCGACGACCAGCGGCAGCATCAGCGCCTCGGCCACCGCGCTCCCCGGCCACCGCCGCCCCCGCCCGCCTCCGCCGGCCACCCTCACTGCGCGCTCCCTGGTTCCCGACCGTTGATCCATCACCCATTCTTCCCGATCACCCCGCCCCACCGGCACCCCACCCGCCCCCACCCCCCGACCACCTGCACACACCACCCCCCGGACCAGGTACCCTAAGCATTCGTCGTGCGCCCGCCCCGGGCCCACACGACCCCGGGGCGCGTAGCTCAGCGGTAGAGCGCTGCTCTTACAAAGCAGATGTCGGCGGTTCGAAACCGTCCGCGCCCACGGATGAGAAGGGCCAGTTCGGAGGCAAGATCCTCCCGGACTGGCCCTTGATCGTTTCTGGGGTCTCAGTAGGGCTGTGCCGCTGGCGTGCCAGGTGCCGACGCGGGGAAGCGCTGAGCCAACCAGGCCTCGACCGCCGCAACGGACGTGTAGCCGTGCTGGCGAAGCAGGTCGACGATGTCACGGCCGCAGATCAGAATCACAGGGTGCTGGTCGTCACGGATCTCCTCCTGCATCTGCCGGTTGAAGAACGACGTTGTGACGAGGACCCCGAAGTTCCGGTGCCGGAGCCGGGAGATCAGCCGGCTCCCTTCCTTGACCCCGACCGACTGGTTCGGCGACTTGCACTTGGCTTCAAGCGCGAAGTCGATTGCGATCCGGTCTGCGGGAGGGCCCAGGTGGTACTGGCCGACCGCGTCCCGGCCCCCGTCGCGGCTCCGGCGGGTCACCTCGACCTGCCCGGTCGCCGGCGCGAGCAGGCGCCACAGCTCGACAGCACACGGCTCGAAGTCGTGTTCCCGGCCGCGGAAGTGTTCGCGGACAGCAGCCAGGATCTTCTGGGATTCAGGGTCGGATGGCAGTTGCTCCGTCTGGCTGCGGATCACGGTCGTCGCAGGAGCCGCGAGTGGCATGTAGGAACGGGTCTCGACCCAGGCCCGCCAAGCCTCAGGGCAGCCGCCTTCCAGAGCGTCACCGCCGCCCAGTACATGGTGGAGCCAGGTACGCGAGATCACGGCCTGATCCAGCACGGTGAAACGCGCCCGATAGTTCTGGAACCGCTGGCCGTTGGTGGTACGCCAGATCGCTGCCAACTCGTCGTCCGAGGTCAGCGCAGGTCCGCCAGGTGCGAGCAGTCCGCGGAACCGCACGCCGCGGCCAGTAGAGCCAGCCTTCTCGAAGAGGAGGAAGGGCGGTATCCGGCGGCGGGAGTCGGGCCCCTCATGGGAGGCGGCGAAGACGTCGCGCAGGAGGAGGTTCCCGCTGTGGGGAGTCTTGTGCATCTCGTGGCCGGGGGTCCGGTTGTCGCCGAAGTAGGTAAAGCCGCCGGTCTGCGGGTCGAGGGCATCCGGCCAGTCAGGCTGCCGTCCGGTCGTGTAGAGGACCGCCAGGCGTACGGACTGTTCCTTCGGCGACCCGGCAGGCCTGAAGCCGCCCTGGTTGCCGACACCTGGGACGAGCCGGTTGATCGGGTCATCCGAGCTGTTGCCCCTCGTGCCACCTGGGTAGAACGCATCGAGCTGGAGATCGACCCCGGACAGATCTGCAAAGGCGGCGGCAGGCCGTTCGGTCCGGGGCGAAGGTATGGCGGAGGCGGGCACGAGATCAGGCTCCGTTCTGCTGAGCTTGTAGTACGTATGTGCGAATCGGAGTGTCTCGTGAGCGTGATCACGCTCGGCCACCGGGGTCGCCACGGTCATAGCAGGCAGCAGTGCAGCCGGTCCGGAGGAACACCGGACCGGCTGCGTGCGCTGTCGAAGCTAGTGATCGGAATCTGTGGCCACGTCGTCGCGCTGGAGCGTCTTCCGGACGGCCTCGCTCATGCGGTCGGCGATGGCCCGGTCCCGGTCGCTGGTCATGTGCTGGTAGATGAGCGCGGCCCGGGTGCTGCTGTGGCCCATCCTGGTCATGAGCTCACGGGTGCTGGCCCCGTTCTGGGAGGCGAGCGTGTTGCCGGAGTGGCGGAGGTCGTGGAAGTGGTCATCCTCACTGACCCCGGCCGCGGTGCGGGCACGGATCCAGTCGTCCCGGAAGTTGCTGCGGGGGAGCTTGCCGCCGCGGGGCCAGATGAACAGGTGCCCGTCCGGGCCGGGGCCGGCGTAACGGTCGAGGTGGTGGGCCAGGTCATCGACGATCTTGGCAGGAAAGGCCACCGGCCGGAAGCCCGCGCGGCTCTTCGGCGCCTTGTCGTAGAGCCGCCCGCTGTTCAGCTCCGCCTGGTTGCGCTGGACCCGGACGAGCCGGTTCGCGAGGTTGACGTCCCGCCGGCGGAGCGCGGCCAGCTCGCCGAAGCGGAGCGTGGTGAAGGCGGTCAGCAGGACCAGGGCCCGCCAGCGCGGTCCGATCGCCTCGGCGACGGCGAACACTCTGTCACGGAGAGAACGGGACGCTCCGGCACGTCGTAGGTGTCGGTTCCCTTGATCCGGCACGGGTTGCGCTGGATCAACTCGTCGTCGAGGGCGGTGTTCATGATGGCCCGCAGCAGTTGGTACGCCTTGACCACCGAGGGCTCGCCGGCCCCGTCCTCCAGCAGCGCGGACCGCCAGGAGCGCACCCCGCGCCGGGGTGATCTCGGCGAGCGTCCGGTGGCCCAGGCCGGGCTGGATGTACTGGCGGAGCCCCGGGTGGCCCGATCACCACATGGTCGATGTCCGCACCGCTCGGCAGCGGGACGGGGTGCAACACGTACCAGCCCTGGGCCCGAAGCCCGTCGAGCAGTCCGCCGACCAGCTTCTCCCCGTCCAGCCCCTTGCTCAGTTCGGACCGGGTGAGGTTGTCTCCGGAGAGCTTGGCTGCCACGCGCACCAGCCACTTCCGCTTGCTCTCGTCAGCTTGGATCACGCCCCGGACGCCCTGTCCGGGACGGTTTCGAGGCAAGGTCGTCCTCAGCTGTGTATGGCGGCAGAGCGGGAATCGCCGCCGGCGGCACGGGCACGGGCGGTGAGGCCGGCGGAGCCGGGGCGCGCTGTGAGGCAGGAGCCGGGGGAGGCGTTGAGAGCGTGTAGACCACGGTCAGCGGAGGGATCGACCGGCCACTGGTCCGGCACCAATCCCTGACCCGATCGAGCGCCGGCGACTCGTGTGCGGCATCGGTGATCGTGACCACCCCGGTCAGGCAGTCCAGCCATGCAACGGCTTGACCACGCGGGCCCGGCAGGTTGACGTACAGCCGATCCTTGCCCGCCCGACGCCACGGGCTGACAGCCAGCTCCTCCACTCTGACCCGTCCGCAGATGACCTGACACGAGATCAGCACTCGGCAGGGGTCTTGGCAAGACGGCGATCGGCCACGCTCGACCAAGGTTCATGGATGGGGAGGTGGGAGGGGGTTGTTATGACTTTCGCTACTTCATCAAGGGCGCGCACGGCGCGCCAGCGCGCGGCCCAGGCCGCTCGCCGTCGCTCCTGTCTTCGCCCCGCTCCGGCGGCGGCCGGCCACGCGCACGGGGCTGAGGTCAGAACTGGCGGTGGCTGGGGCGGGCTCCTCCGCGGTTTACCCACCTCTCCGGACTGGGACCCGAGTCGAGCAAGACCGGGGGCCACTCGGCCAAATTGCGGTCAGGCCCAAAGAGCCCGGACCGAGTCGCAACAGCTTACGGCCCCCGATCATGCTCGACCCCAGACCTGACAGGACACCGGCCAAAACCGCTCCACCGCCCGAGTGGGACGACGCTGGGCACCTCGGGGCGGCCTATCAGACGCATGCGCGAGTACGCAATTCTTATAGCGAGAAAGCCTGCTGGCGTGGTAGGACGGTCCCCAACAGGCGGATTGCTAAGCGCAGGATGGTAAGGCGAGGGGCGTTAGTTGATCAAGGATCTCAAGCTGAGGAACTTTAAGGCTTTCAACGTCTTCAGTATCAACTTCCGTCAGACGTCTCTGCTAGTTGGGCCGAACAGTGCCGGGAAGAGTACGGTCCTCGCTGCATTGCGCCTTGCGGAAGCATGTTTGCGTCTCGCTAAGCGAGTCAAGCCCTCAGTGCCCAACTCGCACGGTGGCGCGTGGTATCAGACCTACCCGCTTCCGGTTCGGGATTTTGCCGCACTCAATGAGAGTGTTCGCCATAATTTCCGAGATAGCGAAACAAGCCTTGAGTTGCGATGGAAGAACGGATGCAAGCTTCGAATTGTCTGGCCCGAGGTAGTGCCTTACGAGGATGCGCCAGAGCCCTTTTTCTACCTTCTTGACTCGACGGGAAATACTCCTCGGACGACTGCGGCGGTAAAGGCGAGCTTCTCGACCATTGGAGTCATTCCCACTCTTTCTCCCCTTGAGCACGAAGAGCCGATCCTTGAGGATTCGACTGTCCGGAAGAATCTTTCCGGGAGGCTCAGCAGCAGGCACTTCAGGAACCAGCTTCGTCTTCTTGTCAAGTCGGGCGAATGGAACGATTTTCTGGCCTTTGCCTCACCTTGGCTGGCCGGAATCCGTCTCAAGGAGCCGGTCCTTCGCTATGACACGTCAAGTATTGATGTATTTTTCACCGAGCTTGGCAGTGGCGTGGAGAAGGAGCTTGTCTGGGCTGGCGATGGGGTGCAGATCTGGCTGCAGCTTCTGCTGCACATTTATCGAGCCCAAGACTTGCCTACCCTGGTTCTGGACGAGCCCGAGGTCTTTCTGCACGCCGATCTCCAGCGCCGACTGATCCGAATGCTTGAGTCCATGGATTCTCAGGTGATTCTGGCGACTCACTCTACGGAGGTGCTCGCTGAGGCCGACCGGGACTCAATCGTCTGGGTTGACAAGTCCAGGCGCTCGGCCGTCCGCGCCCCACAGGATGGGACTTTGGTCGAGCTCGATGCCGCACTGGGGACCTCTTTCAATCTGGCGATGGCAAAGGCGCTCCGAGCCCGAGGTGTCCTCTTTGTCGAAGGGAAGGATACTCGAATCCTCAAGCGCTTGGCGAGAAGTCTTGGCCTGAGCAGGCTTTCGGAGGAGAATACCTTGGCGATTGTCCCCATGAATGGCTACACGAAGTGGGAACAGGCTCAAGCGTTCGGCTGGTTCTTGAGGGAATTTCTTTCAGATTCTGTTAAGGCGATGGTTATTTTCGATCGAGACTATCGAACCGCTGGTCAGGTTGATGATGTGGTTGGGAAATTTGCTGCCGTCGATGTCAATGCTCATGTCTGGAAGAAGAAGGAGCTTGAGAGCTACTTGATCATTCCGACTGTAATCTCGCGCCTTGTGAGGTGCCCGATTGGTGAGATTGAATCCATCCTTGATGGAATCATGGTCGGAATGGAAGACAAGATCACTGCTCGCCTCCTGTTTGAGCGCCAGGAGGCGGAGAAGTCGACTGGGCGGAGCGTAGCAACTATTAACGAGGCGGGGCTCGTGGAGTTTCGGCAGAAGTGGGCAAAGTCCTCATATAGGTATAATTTTTGCCCCCCAAAGGAAGTGCTGTCTACCCTGAATCGAGAGCTTCAGGCTCGGAGTCTAAAGGCGACTTCCTTCGAGGCTATTTCTAGCAATGCTCGACCTGATGAGCTGGACCCTGAGATGGTTTCGTTGCTGCGTCAGATCGAGGAATTGGGGACGTGACGGGCGGGCGGCCACTGATCAAGATCCGGACCAGGACATCGCCGAGGTCTAGCGCTCTGCGCGTCGGCCAGGGCAGCGAACCCTAGAGGCAGGTTTTGCTTAGCGGACCGTAGATCTGTCGACGCTTGTGGGGCGGCTGGAGTCGTGCCACAGATGTGCCAGATCGGGTGGTACGTGACGGACTGACGGCGGACTGGGAGGCAGGTACGGCAAGGCCCAGGTCACCGCTGGTCCCGCACGCCAAGCCTTACAAAGCAGATGTCGGCGGTTCGAAACCGTCCGCGCCCACCTTGCGAATGGACGGAACGACGGCTGAGGCCCGGGCCGGGACGGATGTCCCGGCCCGGGCCTCAGGTGTGTGTGGTCCCTCCGTATGGCTTCTGGGTCTGGGCTGATGTCTCGCTCGGGGGGAGGCGGCCTCCTGGATTTCCCCTGAATGATCATGGTGTTGCCCCGGCTCGGGGGATGGCCGGGTGGGACGTCGTGGCTAGGGTGGGGTGGAGGCAGGGGAGGGAGTGGGGAGTGATGGGTGTGACGGCGGAGGAGTTGTTCGAGTTCGCTTCGGGGTTGCCGGGGGTGACGGATGATGAGGCGTTCGGTCCCGGGGTGACGGTGTTGAAGGTGGAGGGGAAGGTGTTCGCGGTTCTGCGGGACGGGGAGGGGGAGGGGGAGGTGTGGGTGACGCTGAAGTGCGAGCCGGGGCTGGCGTCGCATCTGCGGGAGCAGTACGCGGCGGTGGGGCCCGGGTATCACATGAACAAGCGGCACTGGAACACCGTGGTGCTGGATTCGTCCGTTCCGGACGACGAGGTACGGGAGATGGTGGAGCACTCGTGGGAGCGGGTGGTCGCGGGGATGGGTAAGGCGGACCGGGAGCGGTTGCGGTTGCAGCGGGGGTGAGCGGGCCCGCTTCGGGAGGCGGGGGGTGGTGGGGTGTGTTTGTGTGGGCGCTAACCGTTTGGGAGAGGTGAGCCTCCGTGACCATGCCGCCGTTCGGGTCCAATGACCCTTTCTCCGATCTGCTCAGCCGGTTCTTCGGGATGAGTCCGCTGGCCTCCCCACCCGCTGTGCAGCGGGTGCCGATCGGGCGGTTGCTCAGTGAGTCGGCGCAGGAGTTGCTGGCCACGGCCGCGCAGCGGGCGGCCGAGGACGGGAGCAGTGATCTCGACACCGCGCATCTGGCGTGGGCGGCCACTCGGGTGGAGCCGTCGCGGCGGATGCTGGAGCGGGCCGGGGTCGACCCGGACCGGTTGGCGGGTGATCTGGAGAAGGCCCTGCCGTACGGGGAGGGGGACGTGGACGGGGGGCCCGCGCTGACGCCGGCCGCCAAGCGGGCGCTGCTCGCCGCGCACGCGCGGTCGCAGGGGGCCGGGGTGTCGTACATCGGGCCGGAGCACATCCTCGGCGCGCTGCTGGAGGAGGAGCGGTCGGGGGCCGGTGCGGCGTTACGCAATGTCGCGCCCTCGCAGGAGGCGCTGCGGAGCGTCCTCGGGGGCGAGCGCGGTGAGCGCGGTGAGCGGGGACAGAGCCGGACGCCCACCCTGGACGAGTACGGCCGCGACCTCACCGCGGAGGCCAGGAGCGGCCGGCTGGACCCGGTGGTCGGCCGCGCCGAGGAGATCGAGCAGACCGTCGAGATCCTCTCCCGCCGGACCAAGAACAACCCGGTGCTGATCGGCGAGCCGGGCGTCGGCAAGACGGCGATCGTGGAGGGCCTGGCCCAGCGGATCGTGGCCGGGGACGTGCCGCAGAGCCTCAGGGAGAAGCGGGTCGTCACCCTCGACCTCACCGCGCTGGTGGCCGGGTCCAAGTACCGGGGCGAGTTCGAGGAACGGCTGAAGAGCGTGATCGACGAGGTCACGGCGGCCGAGCAGAGCGTGATCCTCTTCCTCGACGAGCTGCACACCGTGGTCGGCGCCGGCAGTGGCGGCGAGGGTTCGATGGACGCGGGCAACATCCTCAAGCCGGCGCTGGCCCGCGGCGAGCTGAGCGTGGTCGGCGCGACCACGCTGGACGAGTACCGCAAGCACGTCGAGAAGGACGCCGCGCTGGAGCGCCGCTTCCAGCCGGTGCTGGTGCCGGAGCCGAGCGTCGAGGAGACCGTCGAGATCCTCCGGGGCCTGCGCGACGCCTACGAGGCGCACCACCAGGTGCGCTTCACCGACGAGGCGCTGGACGCGGCCGCCACCCTCTCCGACCGCTACGTCAGCGACCGCTTCCTGCCGGACAAGGCGATCGACCTGCTGGACCAGGCCGGCGCCCGGGTGCGGCTGCGCAGCCTGAGCGGCTCCACGGTCGCGATGCCGGTCCAGGACCGGATCACCAAGCTGCGCCGCGAGCTGGAGGAGGCGGTGGCGGACGAGGAGTTCGTCCGGGCCGCCAATCTGAAGACCGAGCTGCGGCAGACCGAGGACGAGCTGGCCGCGGTCGCCGAGTCGCGCGAGCAGGTGGTGGCGGTCACCGCGGAGGACATCGCCCAAGTGCTCTCCAGCCGCACCGGCATCCCGGTCGCCGAGCTGAACGCGACCGAGCGCGAGCGGCTGCTGAAGCTGGAGGAGCACCTGCACGAGAAGGTGATCGGCCAGGACCAGGCGGTCACGGCGGTCGCCCAGGCGGTGCGCCGCGGCCGGGCCGGGATGGGCGATCCGGACCGGCCGACCGGCTCGTTCCTGTTCCTCGGCCCGACCGGGGTCGGCAAGACTGAGCTCGCCAAGGCGCTGGCCGCGCTGCTGTTCGGCGACCCGGACCGGATGGTCCGCTTCGACATGAGCGAGTTCCAGGAGAAGCACACCGTCTCCCGGCTGGTCGGCTCCCCGCCCGGGTACGTCGGCTACGACGAGGCGGGCCAGCTCACCGAGGCGGTGCGCCGCAAGCCGTACAGCGTGCTGCTCTTCGACGAGGTGGAGAAGGCCCACCCGGACGTCTTCAACCTGCTGCTCCAGGTGCTGGACGACGGCCGGCTGACGGACGCCCAGGGCCGCACGGTCGACTTCCGCAACACCGTGGTGATCATGACGAGCAACATCGGCTCGCAGCGGATCCTCGACCACGCGGGCGATGTGGACGAGATCGAGGACGAGCTGATGCGGGACCTGCGCACGCAGTTCCGGCCGGAGTTCCTCAACCGGATCGACGAGGTGATCGTCTTCCACGCGCTCACCCGCAAGGACCTGCTCCAGGTGGTGGACCTGCTGCTGGACCGCTCCCGGCGCCGGCTCAAGGCCCAGGACGTTGAGTTGGAGGTGACGGAGGGGGCGAAGGAGTGGCTGGTGAACCGCGGCTACCAGCCGGAGTTCGGGGCCCGGCCGCTGCGGCGGACGATCCAGCAGGAGCTGGACAACCGGATCTCCAACCTGCTGCTGGACGGCAGCGTGCGGGAGGGCGACACCCTCCGCGCGGAGGTGTCGGACGGGCAGCTGACGGTGGTGCCGGCCGGATAGCGGCGGGACGGACGGCGCGCCCGGGGAGCCCCCGGCGCGCCGTCCGCGCGCGTCAGGCGTCGGGGAAGACCTCGCGCAGCAGCGGGTCCGGCAGGCCGCGCTTGCCCCACTCGCGCGGGTAGCCGAGGGACACCTCCTCGAACGGGACCCCGTCGTAGCTGGTGCGCCGGGGGATGTGGAGGTGCCCGTAGATCATGGTGGCGGTGGTGAAGCGGCGGTGCCAGTCCGCGGTCAGCTCGGTGCCGCACCACTGGGCGAACTCGGGGTACCAGAGGACCTCGGTGGGCTGCCGGACCAGCGGGTAGTGGTTGACCAGCACCAGCGGCAGCTCCGGGTCGTGCTCGGCGAGCCGCTTCTCGGTCAGCCGGACGCGCTCGCGGCACCAGGAGTCGCGGTCCGGGAACGGGTCCGGGTGCAGGAAGCGCTCGTCCGCGCAGACGACGCCGGACTCGTAGGCGACCGCCAGCGACTCCTCCTTGGTGGTGGTGCCGGGGGCCCGGAAGGAGTAGTCGTACAGCAGGAACAGCGGGGCGACCGCGACCGGGCCGCCCGCGCCGGTCCACACGGGGTACGGGTCCTCGGGGGTCACCACGCCGAGCTCGCGGCAGATGCCCAGCAGGTGCTCGTAGCGCTCGACGCCGCGCAGCTGGACCGGGTCGTTGGGGTGGGTCCACAGCTCGTGGTTGCCGGGGGCCCAGATCACCTTGGCGAAGCGCTCGGCGAGCAGGCCCAGGGCCCAGCGGATGGTGGTGGTGGACTCGGCCACGTCGCCGGCCACGATCAGCCAGTCCTCCGGCGAGCCGGGCCGCAGCTGTTCGACCAGCTCGCGGTTCTGCTGGTAGGAGACGTGCAGATCGCTCACGGCGAGCAGCCGGCCCCCGGCCCCTCCCCGGCGCGTGCCGTCCGCGTGGTTGTCGCCCGCCATGTCAGCCCCCCAGGTGGTCGTCCCTGCCGTCCGGGCCACAGTACCGGGGTCCGGCGGCCGGAACACGGTGCCCGGATCCCCGGCCGGCGTCACAGCTCTTGACAGGGCGTCATGTCCGCGCCAGCTTTGGGGCACCCCCACACCGAGAGGTCTCTCATGAAGAAGCCGCTCATAGGCACGCTGGCCGCGCTCCTGACCGCCGGGGCGACCGCCCTCGCCGGAGCCCCGACCGCGACCGCCACCACCGCCACCACGGCCGGTGGCGCGGACTCGGCACAGGCCGGCAAGGTCGCCGCCGTCACCTTCGCCGGCACCGTGGCCCTCAGCAACTGTTCCGGCTCGCTCGTCCGGTTCCCCGCCTCCACCGCCAACGACCCGGCGCTGGTGCTCTCCAACGGCCACTGCCTGGAGACCGGTATGCCCGGCCCCGGCCAGGTGGTCGTCAACCAGGCCTCCAGCCGCAGCTTCACCCTGCTGAACGCGAGCGGCGGATCGCTGGGGACGCTGCGCGCCAGCAAGATGGTCTACGGCACCATGACCGACACCGATGTGTCGATCTACCAGTTGAACACCACCTATGCCGCGATCCAGTCGCGCTACGGCATCGCCCCGCTGACCGTCGCGGCCACCCACCCCGTCCAGGGCACCTCGATCAAGGTCGTCTCCGGGTACTGGAAGAAGATCTACTCCTGCTCGGCCGACGGCTTCGCCTACCGGCTCAAGGAAGCGGACTGGACCTTCAAGGACTCCCTCCGCTACACCTCCACCTGCAACGTCATCGGCGGCACCTCCGGCTCGCCGGTCGTGGACGCCGCCAGCGGCCAGGTCGTCGCGGTGAACAACACCATCAACGAGAGCGGCCAGCGCTGCACCCTGAACAACCCGTGCGAGGTGGACCAGAACGGTGCGGTGACCGTCCGTCCGGGCATCGGCTACGCCCAGGAGACGTACCTCATCCCCGCCTGCTTCAGTGCCGGGAACAAGCTCGACCTGACGAAGGCAGGCTGCACCCTGCCGCGCCCCTGACCAGCTGTTTCGTCCCCGATGGGCCATCCGCGACCGGCGGGTGGCCCATTCGGCCGTCTACCGGACGGCCGGTCCGCCCGGCGGCCGCGCGCCGGTCGCCGGAGAGTGGTACGGACCACCGCACCGCCCAGTTCCGTTGACCCGATGGAGAGTTGATGACCACCACGATCAGAAGACTGCTGGTCGCCGTTCTGCTGATACCGCTGCTCGGCCTCGGCCTGGCCCCGACGGCCCTCGCCGCCGGGCCGCAGGCCCCGGGGACGGGGGCCGCCCCGGTGGCCGACGACCCGTCGGCCGACCTCAAGGACCGCCTGGCGGCGATCCCCGGGATGACCGTCACCGAGGAGCAGCCCACCACCACCGGCCACCGCTTCTTCCTGCTCACCTACACCCAGCCGGTCGACCACAACCGCCCCTGGCTGGGCACCTTCCAGCAGCGGCTGAGCCTGCTGCACCGCGGCTACGACCGGCCGACCGTCTTCTTCACCAACGGCTACACGCTGCGCACCGCGCCCACCCGCACCGAGCCGGCCCGGCTGGTCGACGGCAATCAGGTCTCCATCGAGTACCGCTACTTCACGCCGTCCCGGCCCGCGCCCGCCGACTGGTCCAAGGCCGGCATCAAGCAGGCGGCCACCGACGCGCACCAGCTGATCACCGCGCTGAAGCGGATCTACCAGCAGGAGTGGCTCTCCACCGGCGGCTCCAAGGGCGGCATGTCCTCCACCTTCCACCGCCGCTTCTTCCCGGACGACGTGGCCGGCACCATCGCCTACGTCGCGCCCAACGACGTCGACGACCGCGAGGACTCCGCGTACAGCCGGTTCTTCCGCAACGTCGGCACCCCGGAGTGCCGGGCCGCGCTGACCGGCACCCAGCGCGAGCTGCTGGCCCGCCGCGACCGGCTGGAGGCGCGCTACGCCGCCGACAACGCCGCCGCCGGCTCCACCTTCACCACCATCGGCAGCGCCGACCGGGCCTACGAGCTCGCCGTGCTGGACTCGGTCTGGGCGTTCTGGCAGTACAGCCTGGAGGCCGACTGCGTGAACGTCCCGGGCGCCGCCGGCACCGACGACGCGCTGTACGCCTGGCTGGACGCGCAGGTCGGCATCACCGGCAACAGCGACGAGGCGCTCGCCGGGTACACCGCGTACTACTACCAGGCCGGCACCGAGCTGGGCTCGCCCGCGTTCGACGTCTCGCACCTCAAGGGCCTGCTGCACTACGACTACAAGGAGCTGTACGCGCCGCGCACCTACGTGCCGCGCTCCATCCCGATGCGGTTCGACCCGTCCGCCATGCGCGACATCGACCGCTGGGTGCGCCACTCCGCCGAGCGGATCATCTTCGTCTACGGTCAGAACGACCCGTGGGGCGCCGAGCCGTTCCGCCTCGGCCGGGGCAGCGAGGACAGCTACGTCTACACCGTGCCCGGCGGCAACCACGGCGCGAACATCGCCAGGCTGCCGGCCGCCGAGTCCGCCGCGGCCACCGCCAAGGTGCTGGAGTGGGCCGGCCTCGGCTCCGACGCCGCCAAGGCGCTGAACGGCGGGTACCAGGTGCCGCCGATCGGCCCGCTGGACGAGGCGGGGCTGAAGCAGGACCGCGTCCGGCTGTAGTGCGCCGGTAGTCCGCCGTTCCGTACGACACGAGGGCCGCCCGCCCACCGGGCGGCCCTTCGTCGTGCCGCAGGGTCCCGCGTCCCTTCCCGAAGCACTGAATCAGTGCTTCACTTCTTCCATGGCCTACCGACGCACCCCCGCCGTGCAAGCCCGCCTGGACGCCCAGCGCGAGGCGGTGCTCCAGGCCGCGGTCGGCCTGCTCGCCGAGCGCGGCTACGGCGGCTGCAGCATGGCCGCGGTCGCCGAGCGGGCCGGGATCGCCACCGGCTCGATGTACCGGCACTTCGCGAGCAAGGCGGACCTGTCCGTCGAGCTCTTCCGCCGGGTGGTCACCCGGGAGGTCGCCGCCGTGCACGAGGCGGTCGCCCGGCACGACACGCCCCGGGAGCGGATCGCGGCCGTCGTCGAGACCTTCGCCGCCCGCGCCCTGCGCGCCCCCCGGCTCGCCCACGCGCTGCTGGTCGAGCCGGCCGACACCGTGGTGGACGCCGAACGCCTGGTCTTCCGCCGCACCTTCCGCGACGTGCTCGCCGCCGAGATCGCGGCCGCCCTCGCCGCCGGCCGGCTGCCGCCCCAGGACCCGCAGCTGACCGCCGCCGCGATCGTCGGCGCGACCGCCGAGGCGCTCACCGGCCCGCTCGCCGCCGTCCCCTCGCCCGACCCCAGGACCACCCCCGACGCCGTGGTCCCCGCGCTCGTCTCCTTCACCCTCCGAGCCCTTGGAGAACGCGATGCCAGCGACGCATGAAGTCACCAACCAGGTTCCGCTCCCGTACGGGCACGACACCGCCGCCGACCCCGCGCTGCTCGCGGCCCTGCACCGGGCCGGCGCCGGCTGGGCCGAGCCCGGACTGCGCGAGCTCGGCCGGCTGGCCGGCTCCGAGCAGGCCGCCGAGTGGGGCCGGCTGGCCAACGAGAACCCGCCGGTGCTGCGCACCCACGACCGCTTCGGCCACCGGATCGACGAGGTCGAGTTCCACCCGTCCTGGCACGAGCTGATGCGCACCGCCGTCGGCCACGGCCTGCACGCCGCCCCCTGGCGGGACGACCGGCCCGGCGCGCACACCGCCCGCGCCGCCAAGTTCTTCGTCTGGGGCCAGGTCGAGGCCGGCCACACCTGCCCGGTCTCGATGACCTACGCCGCCGTCCCCGCCCTGCGCGCCACCCCCGCGCTGGCCGCCGAGTTCGAGCCGCTGCTCGCCGCCACCGAGTACGACTTCGGGCTGCGCGAGCCGCACGGCAAGCGCGGGCTGATCGCCGGCATGTCGATGACCGAGAAGCAGGGCGGCTCCGACGTCCGCACCAACACCACCACCGCCGTCCCGCAGCCGGACGGCAGCTACCGGTTGACCGGCCACAAGTGGTTCACCTCGGCGCCGATGTCCGACCTCTTCCTCACCCTCGCCCAGGCACCCGGCGGGCTCAGCTGCTTCCTGCTGCCGCGCGTCCTGCCGGACGGCGGCCGCAACCGGCTCCGGCTGCAGCGGCTCAAGGACAAGCTGGGCAACAAGTCCAACGCCTCCGCCGAGATCGAGTACGACGAGGCGTACGGCCTGCTGGTCGGCGAGGAGGGCCGGGGGGTGCGGACCATCATCGAGATGGTCAACATGACCCGCCTGGACTGCACCGTCGGCGCCGCCTCCGGCATGCGGCTGGGCGCCACCCGGGCCGTCCAGCACGCCCTGCACCGCCGCGCCTTCGGCAAGGCGCTGATCGACCAGCCGCTGATGCGCAATGTGCTCGCCGACCTGGTCGTCGAGTCCGAGGCGGCCACCACGGTGGCGATGCGGCTCGCCCAGGCCACCGACGCCGCGCTCGCCGGGGACGAGCGGGAGGCGCTGGTGCGCCGGCTCGGCCTGGCCGTCGCCAAGTACTGGGTCTGCAAGCGCGGTCCGGCGCACGCCGCCGAGGCCCTGGAGTGCCTGGGCGGCAACGGCTACGTCGAGGAGTCCGGCATGCCCCGGCTCTACCGCGAGGCGCCGCTGGTCTCCATCTGGGAGGGCTCCGGCAACGTCGCCGCCCTGGACGCGCTGCGCGCCATGGCCAAGCACCCGGAGACCGTCGACGCCTTCCTCGGGGAGCTGGACGCCGCCGCGGGCGCCGACCGCCGGCTCGACGCGGCCGTCGCCGGCCTGCGCAAGCAGCTCGCCGACCTCGACCAGCTGGAGTACCGCACCCGCCGGCTGGTGGAGGCGATGGCGCTGGCGTTCCAGGGTTCGCTGCTCGTCCGGTACGGCGACCCGGCGGTGGCCGACGCGTTCTGCGCCTCCCGGCTCGGCGGCGACCACGGCGCGGCCTTCGGCACCCTGCCGCCCGGCCCGGACGCGGCGGCGATCATCGACCGCGCCAAGCCGGTGCCCGCCGCATGAGCGCACCCGACCCGGCCGTCGAGGCGGCCGAGGTGCGCGCCTTCTGGCGCGGCCTCGGCCTGCCCGGCCTCATCGACGTCCATACGCACTTCATGCCGCAGAACGTCCTGGACAAGGTGTGGGCGTACTTCGACGCGGCCGGCCCGCTGACCGGCCGGCCCTGGCCGATCACCTACCGTGAGGCCGAGGAGCAACGCGTCGCCCGGCTGCGGGAGTTCGGCGTGCGGGCGTTCACCGCGATGCTCTACCCGCACAAGCTCGGCATGGCCGAGTGGCTCAACGCCTGGGGCACGGACTTCGCCGCCCGCACCCCCGACTGCCTGCACACCGCCACTTTTCATCCCGAGCCCGGCGCCGGCGCATACGTGGCCCGGGCGCTGGCCGACGGCGCCCGGGTGTTCAAGGCGCACCTCCAGGTCGGCGGCTGGGACCCGAGGGACGAGTCGCTCGACGCGGTGTGGGGACAACTCGCCGACTCCGGAACGCCGGTGGTCACCCACTGCGGCTCCGGCCCGGTCCCCGGCAAGCACACCGGTCCGGGTCCGATCGGCGAGGTGCTCGCCCGCCACCCCCGGCTGGCCCTGGTCGTCGCCCACCTCGGGATGGGCGAGTACGCCGACTTCCTCGACCTCGCCGAGCGGTACCCCGGGGTGCGGCTGGACACCACCATGGCGTTCACCGACTTCGCCGAGCGGACCGACCCGTTCCCGCGCGCCGAACTTCCCCGGCTGCGAGCACTGGGCGACCGCGTCCTGCTGGGCAGCGACTTCCCCAACATCCCCTACCCGTACCGGCACCAGCTGGAGGCGCTGGACCGGCTCGGGCTGGGGGAGGACTGGCTGCGCGCCGTCTGCCACGACAACGCGGCTGCGCTGTTCGGGATCTGACGGTCAGTCAAGACAGCTGAACAGGGGGAGCGCTCGGGCGTGCAGGCCGGGCGCGGCGGCCAGGAAGCCGTCCGCGGCGGGCGTCCAGGCGGCGCCGGCGGCGTCCGTCACCGCCGCGCCCGCCTCCGCCGCGACCAGGGCGCCGGGCAGCAGGTTGGCCGCGTCCGGCCCGAACTGCCAGAACAGGCCCAGGTGTCCGGAGCCGACCTGGGCCACCTGGAGCGAGGTCGGGCCGAGGTTGCGCACGGCCAGGACGGCGCCCGCCACCGCCGAGAGCGAGGCGCCCGCCCGGCGCAGCGCCAGCCGGTCCCGGGCGACCAGCGGTGGTTGGCTGGTCCCGGCCACGGTCACCGCCAACTCCCGTTCCACGGCGGCGATCGGCCGGCCGTCCAGTTCCGCGCCGCCGCCGCGCACCGCCCGGTAGGTGGCCCCGAGCTGCGGCGCGTGCACCACGGCCAGGACCGCGGCGCCGTCCCGCACCAGGGTCGCGGTCACCGCCCACTGCGGCAGCCCGAGCAGGAACTGCACCGCGCCGTCGGTGGTGTCGCAGAGCCACCACTCGCCCTCGGCCGGCACCGAGCCCGCCAGTTCGTCCGCCACCCAGCCGGCCCCGGGGCGCAACGCGCCCAGCCGCCGGCGGAGTTCGGCCGCCGCCGGTTCGTCCAGCGCGGCGAACAGCGTCCTCGCCTCCGCCAGGGTGGACGCCGGACACGGCCGGTCCGGCCGGCGGGCGGCCAGCGTCGCGCCGACCTCCCGGACCGCCGCCTCGACCCCTGCCAGCAGTTCGCGCGCTTCCGGCATCTCGTCGTCGCTCATCGTCCCTCTTCCGTTCGTCCCGGTCGCCTGGTCCAGGAGTACCGTCGGAGCGGCCGGACAGGGCGCCGAACGGCGACGGATCGACGGAGATCGGACATCATGGACGTCACAGCTGCTGATCCGGACACCGTGCTGGACACCCTGGACCGCCGGCTGGTCTGCGCGCTCCAGGTGAACGGCCGGGCCGGGGCCGGGCTGATCGCCGAGGTGCTCGGCGTCTCCGCGCGCACCGTCACCCGCCGGCTCACCCGGCTCCACCGGGCCGGCCTGGTCCGGGTGGTCAGGATGCCCGACGCCGAGGGCGCCGAGGTCGGCGCGCTGCTGCTGCGGATCCGGGTCCTGGGCGGCAAGGCCGACACCGTCGCCCGGGCCCTCGCCGACCGGCCGGACGTGCCGTTCGTCGACGTCATGCTCGGCGGCCAGGAGATCGGCGCGGTGATGCTGAGCGACGCCGGCGCTCGCGACCGCCTGCTGTACGGGCAGTTGCCGGCGACCTCCGCCGTCGCCGAGACCACCGTCCACGCCGTGCTGCACGCCTTCGCGGACGCCGGCCAGTGGCGCTCCGGCCACCTGGGCGAGGCCGAGGCGGCCGCGCTCGCCGACCCCCCGGTCGACCGGCCCGCCGCAGGGAGCGTGCCGCTGGACGAGCTGGACCGGGCGCTGCTGGTGCGGCTCGGCGAGGACGCCCGGCAGTCCCACGCGGCGCTCGCGGCGGCCCTCGGCACCCCCGAGTCGACCGTCCGGCGCCGGCTGCACCGGCTGGACGGGGCCGGGCTGGTGCGCACCCACGTCACCGTCGACCCGCGGCTGCTCGGCCTCGCCGTGGACGCCAACCTGTGGCTGGACGTGCCGCCGGGCCGGCTCGCGGCGGTCGGCGCGGCGCTGGCCCGGCACCCGCAGGTGCACGGCGTCTTCGCGACCAGCGGGCCGGCCAATCTGATGGCGGCGGTGTTCTGCCCGGACCACGGCGGGCTCTACCGGTTCGTCACCGACACCCTCGGCCCGCTCGGCGTCGGCCGGGCCGAGACCACGATCGTGGCGCGGGCCGTCAAACGGGCGGGCGTGGTGCTGCGGCGGCCGGGTGCGGCGGGCCGCCCGCGCCCGGCCCGGGCATGACGTCGGAGGTAATCGACGCCCGCGCCGCGCCCCGGCACAGTGGTGCTCACCCGGCGGCGGCACCGCCGACCGGGACCCCACCCCACCCCGGAGGCCGAGCCGCCATGTCCGCGCACACCCTGACCACCGCCCGCCGCACCGCCCCCGGCTCCGTCAAGGCGCTGCGCGGCTTCCTCGCTCTCGACGCCGTCGTCAGTGGCGGCAACGGCCTCGCCTACCTGGCCTTCCCCGGTCCGCTCGGTGAGCTGCTGGGCGTCGGCCGCTCGACCCTGCTCGAACTCGGCGCCGTGCTCGCGGTGTTCGGCCTCGCGGTCGGCCTGCTGGCGGCCCGCCCGCAGCCGCCGGGGCTCGCGGTGCGGGCGGTGATCGACGTCAACCTGGTCTGGGCGGTGCTCAGCGTGGTGGCGATGGAGCTCTGGTTCGAGCCGACCACCGCCGGCTACGTCTGGATCCCGCTCCAGGCCGCCACCGTGGCGCTGTTCGCCGCCCTGCAGTTCACCGCCCTGCGCCGCCTGCCGGCGTGACCACTGCTCCTGCGGTCAGCGGTCCGCTCCCACGGCGGCCTGCAGGAACGCGACCGTCTCCGGGTCGGCCGGAAGGAAGGTCTCCATGGCCAGCTCGGAGACGGTCACGTCCATCGGCGTGTTGAAGGTCGCGATCGTCGACAGGAACGACAGGACCCGCCCCTCGTGGGCGATCCGCAGCGGCAGCGCGAACGGGAACAGCTCGGTGATGTCCTCCTCGCCGCCGTCCTCCGCCGCGCCGGGCGGCTCGGGGTAGGACCGGACCTCCTCCAGCAGCGCCCGCAACGGCTCCGAGCGGACCAGCCCGACCTGCTGCTCCATCCGCTCCAGCAGGTGCCGCCGCCACTGCCGCAGATTGAGGATCCGTGGCGCGACGCCCTCCGGGTGCAGGGTGATCCGCATCGCGTTGAGCGGCGGCTCCAGCAGGTGCGGGGCGACCCCGGCGAGCAGCAGCCCGAGTGCGCGGTTGGCCGCGAGGACCTGGAAGGTCCCGTCGACGACCAGCGCCGGGTACGGGTCGTGCGAGGCGAGCAGCCGCTCCATCCCGGAGCGCAGCGCCGCCATCGCCGGGTCGTCCAGCCGCTTCTCCGGGTAGTGCGGCGCGTACCCGGCGGCCAGCAGCAGCGCGTTGCGCTCGCGGACCGGGACGTCGAGGTGCTCGGCGAGCCTGAGCACCATCTCCTGGCTGGGCCGGGCGCGGCCGTTCTCGATGAAGCTGATGTGCCGGGCCGAGGAGTCGGCCAGCAGGGCCAGCTGCAGCTGGCTGAGCCGGCGCCGCTCCCGCCAGCCGCGCAGCAGCACGCCCACGCCCGTCCCGGCGGCCTCCGGCCCCATCCCCACCACGATCGTCATGGCCGGGACAGTACTACCGCTCGCACCGCGGCGTCAGGCGCCGGTGGTGGAGCCCGGGCGGACGACCATCAGCACCACGACGACGGCCCAGAGCAGGTTGAAGACGCCCGCCGTCATCGGCAGCAGCTTGAGCCCCTTGACCGCCTTGCCGTGGTCCTCCGCTCCGGGCTCCAGGCCGAGCGCGTCCACCGCGGCCTGCTGGGCGGGCAGCACGAACAGCAGCAGCGCCAGCGCCGCGATCGCGGTCAGCACCATGGAGACGATCATCCAGGACTGGCCGAGCACGTCCATCACCTGGGCGAGCCCGATGCCGAGGACCGGTACGGCGATCCCGAGCAGTGCGTAGACCTGGGTGATCCGGTGCAGCAGCCGCAGCATGCCGGCATCGGCGGCCTGCTCGGGACCGCCCGTCAGCGCGGCCTGCGCCCGGCGCGGGAACATGCTGACGGCCACGGCCACCGGGCCGATGAACAGCACCGAGGCGAGGACGTGCAGGCTCAGCAGGAACTTGGCCATGGCGGGGCACCCTTGTGACTCAACGGGGGCGGCCCGTCGGCGGTCGCTGGGCGGGCAGCCGGGGCGGACGGTTCTCCTCGCCCCGTGCAGGACGCTAACACCGCTTATCCGACCGGTCCCCGGCAAGGTCGCCCCCGGCAGGCCGGCGCCCACCCGGGGCCGGCGCCTCAGAGCGCGCCCAGCTCCACCGCCCGCGGCGCCACCTCGCTGACCGCCGCGACGGCCGCGCCGTTCGCCTCGTCCACCCAGTCGAGCACCTGGAAGCCCTCGAAGCCGCTGAGCAGCGGCCGGCCGCCGGGCAGGTCGAGCGGGAGCCCGGAGAGGTCGACCGCGGCCAGGCCGTCGAGCGTCGTCCGGCCGACCTTGATCAGCGCCTCCTTGCGGACCCAGAGCCGCAGGAAGGCCCGCGCCGGGTCGGCGTGCTCCCGCACCCGCCGCAGCTCCGCCTCGGCGAGCACCCGGGGCGCGACGTCGAGCAGGGTGCCGCCGCGGTCGGTCAGCTCGACGTCGACGCCGATCGGCCGGTGCCCGGCGGCGGCCGCGACCACGCCCCTGGTGTGCGAGAGGCTGACCTCGGTCCCGGGGTGGTCGGGCAGGTAGGGCTTGCCGTGGTCGTCCTTGTCGCAGTCGGGGCAGTGCTGGGCGAGCGTCAGCGCGGTGGCCGGGACGCCGAGCAGCCCGGCGGCGCAGAGCCGGACCAGGATGTGCGCCGCGATG
Source organism: Kitasatospora sp. NPDC097605 (assembly GCF_040302725.1). Taxonomy (NCBI): domain Bacteria; kingdom Bacillati; phylum Actinomycetota; class Actinomycetes; order Kitasatosporales; family Streptomycetaceae; genus Kitasatospora; species Kitasatospora sp. NPDC097605. Next base: position 147,749 of record NZ_JBEOSF010000014.1, read on the forward strand.
AAGTCGACCCGCCCGGACTCGTGCCGGAACCGGGCGGCGCGCTCCTTCTCCACGGCGGTGAGCAGGTGCTCGCCGGCCCCGGGGTGGCGCAGCACGTCGGCGCTGGTGGCGACGGTGGCGATCGCGTCGGAAGTCATGCCCCCAACCTATCGGGGCCCGGGGTGTCCCGGGAGGACATCGTCGGCTCATAGGGTTCGAGGATTTTCGTATCGGCCGTGAGGGTCTGTAGGGTACGGAACGTCCGATTTGGTATCGGTTATCACAAATCTCTGGATTCTCTGGGAATCGGCCGAGATGATCCAGGATCAACTGGAACGCGGTAGGCGTGCTTGCCCGCCTGCCCTCTCTCCGCGGAGGAATGTGTCGATGAGTCAGGGAGCCGGTACCCCCGGTCACAGAAGAGCCACCGCGGAGCGGGCCCCCGCCCCCCGCGGCCGCCGCAACGCCCGGATCGCGGTGGCGACCGCCGCCGCCGTGCTGCCGCTCGCGGCGGTGCTGACGGTCGGTTCGGCCGCCCCGCTGGCCCCGCCGCTGGGCGCGTGCAGCGGGCCGGACTGCCCGTCCACCTGGCCGCCGGTGAACAACGGCGACTTCACGGGCCGGGACGCCACCATCAACGTCTTCACCGGCGGCGACTACACCGTCAACGGCCGCGCCGCCGAGGCCGAGGGCAAGATCGTCACCCTCGGGGACTTCACGATCGACAAGAGCCAGGGCGGTGGCGCCTTCAACGCGGGCGTGGTCGGCGTCGGTTCGCGGGTCGTCCCGCCGAACGGCAGCGACTTCCTCACCGTCGGCGGCGCCGTCAACGTCCTGCCCGGCAACTCGCTGCTGATCGGCGGCAGCGACTCCAAGGGCCAGGCCTTCGGCAACCTGCGGCACGCGGGCGCGCTCACCGGCACGGTCTCCATCGACCCGACCGGCGAGGCGATCCAGGACCCCGGCGCCACCGCGCCGTACCGCTCGGTGCTCACCCAGATCGAGGACGTCTCCTCCTGTGTCGGCAAGGCCACCGCCACCGGCACCGTCGAGCTCACCGGCAGCGAGGCGACCTTCACCGGCGACGGGACCAGCATGAAGCAGGTCTTCAACGTCACCGGGAACCTGGCCTCGCCGTCCGGCGGGCAGATCGGCCTGGTGTTCGCCGGCATCCCGGCCGGCGCGACCGTCGTGGTCAACATGCTGTCGGCCGACCCGGTCATCAACACCTACACCGGCACCGGCCTGCCGGGCGACCAGATCACCGACATGCGCTCCAAGCTGATGTGGAACTTCCCCACGGCGACCGGGGCGAAGATCAGCGGCAGCGCGCAGTTCCAGGGCGCGGTGATGGCGGGCAACCCGGCCGGCACCACGACCATCGACATGCCGGGGATGAACGGCCGGGTGTACCTGGCGGGCAACCTGATCCAGACCGGCAACGGCGGCTACGAGATCCACAGCTACCCGTTCGACGGGGACCTGCCGGACTGCGGGGTCGTGCCGAGCCCGACGCCCACCGCGCCGTCGCCCACGCCGACGTCCCCGACGCCGACGCCGACGGAGACCACCACCTCGCCGGCGCCGACCAGCCCCACGGCGACGCCGACCTCCCCGACGCCGACCGCGACGGAGACCGCCACCTCCCCGGCGCCGACGTCCCCGGCCCCGACCGGGACCACCACCTCGCCGGCGCCGACCAGCCCGACCGCCACGTCGAGCTCGTCCGGCGCCGCGCCGACCACCGGCGGCCCGACCACCAACGGTCCGACCACCGGTCACCCGGCGCCCACCACCGGCGGGGGCGGCGGCCAGCTGGCCTCCACCGGCACGGGCAACGGCCCGATGGTCCTCGGCATCGCCGGCGCCGTGCTGCTCGCCATCGGCGGCGGCCTCGCCTTCCTTGCCACCCGTCGCCGGGGCCGCCACGGCTAAGCCCCCTCGGCGGTAGCCACCGCACCACCCAGGGCCGCCCGGTCACCCCCCGACCGGGCGGCCCTCCGCGTTCGCCGGCCACCCCGCGAGCCCGGCCGCCAGCAGGTCGAAGCCCGCCGTGACGGCCGCCGTGACCCGCTCCCGGACGGCGTCCACCGGTTCGCCGGCCACCATGCCCCGCCGGACCTCCGCCAGTGCCGCCCGGTGCGCCCCGGCCAGCGCGCCCGCCAGCACCCGGGGGAGCGGGTCCTCCGCCGCGCCGCCCGCCTCCTCGGCGAGCGCCGCCGCCAGCGCCTCCTCGGCCCGCTCGCCGAGGTCGAGCAGCCGGGCCCGCAGCGCGGGACTGTCCGTGACCGTCCGCCAGAACGCCGCGGCCCGCGGGTCCAGCCCGTACGTCGGCTCGCCGGCGTCCAGCCCGGCGAGCAGTTCCGCCCGGACGGCCTCGACGGGGGAGGTGCCGGCCGGCCGCTCCCGCACCACCAGGGCGAGCCGGCCCACCACCTCGTCCTGCCGGTCGAAGAAGAGGTCCTCCTTGGTCGGGAAGTAGTTGAACACCGTGTTGACGGCCACCCCGGCGGCCCTGGCCACCTCGGCCACCGTGACCCGCTCGAACCCGTGCTCGGCGAACAGCGCCGTCGCGGTGTCGGCCAGCAGGGTCCGGGTCTGCCGCTTCTTCTCCTCGCGAAGTCCCATGGGAAAATCCTAGCGCCGCACCAAATTTGCAGTGACACCAAAAATTTCGGCTAGGGTCGGGCCATGACCTTCACCTTCGGCATCTACCCCGGCGGCCTGCTCGGCGACGAGAGCCGTGTGATCACCCCCGTCCGCCCCGACGACCCGGAGCGGATCACCGCCGCGCTGCGCGCACTCCAGGGCGCCGCGCCCACCCTGCTGGTCCGCGCCTACCGCTCGTTCCCGCAGGGGCCGGCCACCCCGCCCACCCCGGCCGCCCCGGAGCGCTACGCCCGCGAGGGGCGCCGGCTCGACCTGGTCCTGCAGTTCCGGGCGCCGGACGGACGGCTGGACGGCTGGACGGACTTCGTCCGGCGGACCGTGCGCGCCGAGGGGGCGCGGATCGGCACGCTGCAGATCTGTGAGGAGCCCAACGTCGACTCCCCGGTGCTCGACGGCTCCGTGCCGAACGTCCGGCGGGCCCTGGTCGAGGGGGTGGTCGCGGCCAAGGAGGAGGCGCTGGCGCTCGGCCTCGACCTCGCCGTGGGGTTCAACGCGGCGTTCAGCCCGGACCCGGCCGAGCCGTTCTGGCCCGCCCTGGGCGAACTCGCCGGCGAACGCTTCCACCGCGCGCTCGACTACGTCGGCCTGGACTTCTTCCCCGACGTCTTCCGCCCGGTCCCGGCCGCGACGCTCGGCGCGGTGGTCGCGGCGGTGCTCACCGGCTTCCGGCGCGAGGTCGTCACCCGGGCCGGCATCGGCCCGGAGGTGCCGATCCGGGTCTGCGAGCACGGCTGGCCCACCAGCCCCGGTCGGTCGGAGCAGCGGCAGGCCGAGGTGGTCGAGGAGGTGGTCCGGACGGTCGCGGGCCTGGCCGGCGAGCTCCACCTGACCGGCTACGGTCACTTCGGCCTGCGCGACGCGGACAGCGCGGGCCCGGGCCCGTTCCACCGCTTCGGCCTGCTCCGGGACGACTACGCGCCCAAGCCGGCCTTCGCGGTGTACGGGAAACTGGTCGAGGAGCTGACGGCACCCTGAACGGTGCCATCGGCTCCTCGGACGAGCGTCAGGTGACCTCGCCGCGCCGGGAGAAGCGCTCGTCCTTCCACTCGCCGCTCTCCAGCACCTGCGCCAGGTGGCGCGCCGCGTCCCACACCTCGGTGTGCGAGAGGTACAGCGGGGTGAAGCCGAAGCGCATCAGGTCCGGCGCCCGGAAGTCCCCGATCACCCCGCGGGCGATCAGCGCCTGCACCACCGGGTAGCCGTCCGCGTGCCGCAGCGCCACCTGGCTGCCGCGCCGGGCGTGCTCGCGCGGGGTCACCACCTCGACGCCGTCCAGGTCCTCGACCAGGCCGATGAACAGATCGGTCAGCGCCAGGCTCTTGGCCCGGACGGCGGCCCGGTCGGCCCGCTCCCAGATGTCCAGCGAGGCCTCCAGCGCGGCCTGGCCGAGCAGCGAGGGCGAGCTGGTGAGGAAGCGGCCGATGCCGTCCTTGGGCTCGTACCCGGGCTCGAAGGCGAACGGCCGGGCGTGCCCGAACCAGCCGCTCAGCGGCTGGGCCGGCCCGGCCGCCAGGTGCCGCTCGGCGACGTACAGGAAGGCCGGCGCGCCGGGGCCGCCGTTCAGGTACTTGTAGGTGCAGCCGACCGCGAAGTCCGCACCGCTCGCGGCGAGTTCGACCGGCAGCGCGCCCACCGAGTGGCAGACGTCCCAGATCATCAGGGCCCCGGCGGCCCGCACCCGGGCGGTGATCCCGGGCATGTCCAGCAGCTCGCCGGTCCGGTAGTCGACGTGCGAGAGGACGATCGCGGCGACGTCCCCGTCCAGGTGCGCGTCCAGCTCGGCCGGGTCGATCAGCACACTGCGGGCGCCCGGGACCAGCCCGGTCACGCCCTCGGCGATGTAGAGGTCGGTCGGGAACGCCGCGCGGTCGCCCAGCACGGCGGAGCGGCCCGGGCGCAGCCGCAGCGCCGCTGCCAGCACCTTGAACAGGTTGACCGAGGTGGTGTCGCAGACCACGACCTCGTGCGGGGCGGCCCCGATCAGCGGGGCGATCCGCCGGCCCAGCCGGTACGGCTGCTCGAACCAGCCCGCGTCGTTCCAGCTGCGGATCAGCTCCCGGCCCCACTCCTGCTCGACGACCGTCCGCACTCGCGCCGGGGTGCGGACCGGCAGCGCGCCGAGCGAGTTGCCGTCCAGGTAGATCACCCCCGGCGGCAGGGCGAACTCCCCGCGGAACGCCGCCAGCGGGTCGGCGGCGTCCAGCGCCGCGCACTCCTCGCGCGTGATCATGCCCAGCCCTTCCGGTGCCTCGTCGTGCCCAGTGCCCAGCGCTCGTTCATACCCCGCGCCCGTTCATACCCCGCGCTCGTTGATGCCCACTGCCCGTTGATGCCCACTGCCCGTTCATGCCCACCGCTCGTTCATGCGCACCGCGCGCGGGTTCGTCACAGTCCGTCCCGGATCGCCCACAGCTCGGGGAAGACGTCCTGCTCGGCGGAGCGGCGCAGCCAGGTCAGCCCGCTGGACCCGCCGGAGCCGGGCTTGCCGCCCATCGCCCGCTTGACCGCCGCCAGATGGCGCTGGCGCCAGCGGGTGACCCGCTCGGCGACGTCCAGCAGCGCCTCGGCCAGCGGCAGCAGCCCGGCGTGCTCCGGCTCGGTGTACACCCGCCGCCAGGCGGCCGCGACCGTCTCGTCGGCCCGGTACCGCTGCTCGGAGACGGTTCCCGGCACGGCCAGGCCGCGGCGGGCCAGCAGCGCGAGCGCGTCGTCGTACAGGCCGGGGGAGCGCAGCGCGGCGGTCAGCTCGGCGCGGGTCTCCGGGCTGTCCCCGTACATGTTCAGCAGCGCGGGGTTCTTGTTGCCGAGCAGGAACTCCAGGTGCAGGAAGGCCGCGGACTGGAAGCCCGAGGCCTCGCCGAACAGCGGGCGGAAGGAGTTGAACTCCTGCGGGGTGAGCGTGGCCAGCAGGTCCCAGGACTCCACCAGCACGTCCTGGACGTGGGTGCCCCGGCGCAGCGCGGCCAGCGCGCCCGGCAGGTCGTCCGCGCGCAGGGCGCGCTGGGCGAGCGTCCACTCGTGCCGCAGCAGGCCGAACAGCAGCTCCATCACCTGGGTGGTGACGATGAACGACAGCTCGGCGGGCGCCTCGCTGAGCGGGTGCTGCAGGCTGTGCAGCTCGTCCAGCCGGGCGTAGCGCGCGTACGGGGTTCCCCGCTCCGGGCCCTCGATCCGCCCGAACGACAGATTGGGCCTCTCCACCGTGTCGTGCCCCATGCCCGATCCCTCCTGAAGTCACCGGCGAGCCGAACCGCCGCACGGGCCGGGATCCGCTCCCGTCGCCCCGGTCCTCGCCGGGGCCCCATTGTGCGGCGGCCCGTCGCGCATTTGAATGGGCGGCGGGCACGGCAACCGCGGTCGCGCCTGTCGTACGAGAGGTGTTTTCCCGATCCTCTTCACGATCGCAAAGCAGCGGGATCCAGCCAACCGGACCACACCCTCAGGAGCCGCCGTGGACGCCGTCGACCGCCGCCTGCTGGCCGAGCTGCAGGCCGACGCGCGGCTCTCCTACAACGAACTCTCCCGCCGGGTGAGCCTGTCCGCACCCGCCGTGGCCGAACGGGTCCGCCGGCTGGAGGCCGACGGGGTGATCACCGGCTACCACGCCCACGTCGACCTCACCCGCTCCGGCCTGCCGATCACCGCGTTGGTGCAGCTCCAGTGCTACGGCCCGCGCTGCGTGCTGCGCGACCCGCAGGTGGCCGGCTGGCCGGAGGTGCTTCAGTTGCACCGGGTCACCGGCGGCGCCTGCTGCGTGCTGCTGGTCGCCGTTCCGGCGATGGCCGATTTCGAGGCCCTCATCGACCGGCTCGGCGGCTACGGGCAGCCGGCCAGCTCGATGATCCTCTCCAGCCCCGTTCCCTGGCGGCCGGTGGTCGTGCCCTGAGCCGGCCGATAGGTTCCTGCCCATGCCGATCGACCGTCACATCCTGTTGCTCCCGGGCAGCCTGCGCACCGGTTCCGTCAACGAGACCGTGCTGCGCACCGCGGCCGCCGTGGCGCTGGCCACCGAGGGCGTCGCGACCACCTACTACACCGGGCTGGCGGAGCTGCCGCACTTCAACCCGGACCTCGACACCGACCCGCTGCCGGAGCCGGTCGCCGCGCTGCGGGCGGCGGTCGAGGCGGCCGACGCCCTGCTGATCTGTACGCCCGAGTACGCCGGGACCCTGCCGGGGGCCTTCAAGAACCTGCTGGACTGGACGGTCGGCGGCATCGAGATCGCGGACAAGCCGGCCGCCTGGATCAACGCCGCCGGGACCGGCCGGGGCCTGGGCGCCGAGGCGGCGCTGGGCACGGTGCTGCGCTACACGGGGGCGTCCGTGATCGAGGCGGCCTGCGTCCGAGTGCCGCTGGCGCGCGGGGACGTCGGGGCGGACGGGCTGGTCGCCGACCCGCTGGTGCGCGACCGGATCGGCGAGGCGCTGCTCCGGCTGGCCGCGGCCGCCTGAGCCGCGGCGCCGCCGCCCGCCCCGCCCCGCCGCGCGCCCCCGGACCGGCTCAGTGCGCCGCGAGCAGGTGCACGCCGAGCCCGGCCAGTCCCTTCAGGAACAGCTCGACGCCGACCGCCGCGAGCAGCAGGCCGAGGAGCCGCGCGACCACCTCCAACGAGGTCCGGTGGGTGCGCTGCATCAGCGGGGCGAGCGCGGCGACGCACGCGTAGTTGACCACCACCACGGCGACGTACGCGCCGGCCACGGTGGCGTGCCAGCTCCAGCCGTCCTTGGTGAGCGAGCCGACCAGGACCGCGGTGACCGCCAGCGGGCTGGCCAGGTACGGCAGCAGCAGCTCGCGGATGCCGTCCGCCAGGGGGCTGGCCAGGTGCTCGTCGGTCTCGTCGGCGCCGGCGCCGAGGTGGACGCCGAAGACCAGCGCGACCGCGTAGACGAAGAAGATCAGTCCGCCGGCGAGCTGCAGGGACTGGTCGCTGATGTGGAACAGGGAGGTGACGAAGTCGGCGCTGAAGGCGAGGGCCACGCCGATCACCGCCGAGATGAGCGTGCTCCACGCGGCCAGCCGCCGCAGCTCGCCGGTGGTCCGGGTGGCGGCCAGCCGGGTGAAGGCGAGCAGGACCTTCGGCGGGCCGACCACGGCGAAGAAGGCGATGAAGGCGCTGCTCAGGTCGAAGACGAACATGCGCCAAGCATGGCGGCGACGATCACCGCCGCCCGGCTGCCACGCCTGGGCCCGGACTATTCCCGTCCGCATCGTTATTCACCCGATCGGACGCCCCGGGTCGAGCCGGGCGGCGGTTTCCGCTGCCATGGAAGCCGGATCACCCCTCCGTGCGGCGGAGGGCTCCCGAAGGGGACGAGGACATGGCTCTGAACCGTAGCGACCTGGGCCTGCTGGCCCTGCGCGGCGCCGTGGGCGGGGTGCTGATCGCCCACGGCACCCAGAAGCTGTTCGGCTGGTTCGGCGGTGGCGGCCTGGACGGCACCGCCAAGGCGATGGAGGCGATGGGCTTCCATCCGCCGCGGCAGAGCGCGCTGGCCGCGGGGCTCGGCGAGACGGGCGGCGGCGCGATGCTGGTGGCCGGGCTGGCCACCCCGGCGGCCGGCGCCGTGGTGGCCGGGACGATGGCGGGCGCGGTCGCGGTGCACGCCCCGTCGGGGTTCTTCGCGATGTCCGGCGGCTACGAGTACCCGGCGTTCCTCGGCACGACCGGTCTGGCGCTGGGCCTGGCCGGGCCGGGCCGGTACTCGCTGGACCACCTGACCGGGCACACCTTCAACCGGCCGTGGGTCGGGGTGCTGGCCTTCGCGGTGAGCGCGGCCTCGGCGTACGGGGTGGTGGCCCGCCGCCGGCACGCGGTCCGGCTGGCGGAGGAGCGCGCGGCGGTGGAGGCGGAGACCCAGGAGGGCTCGGGGCTCTCCTGAGGCCGGCCGGGCCGCCGGGTCACCCGAACGTCCCGGCCCTGGTGGCGGGCGCCTCCCCGGCCCCGGAACGTGGGCGGGGAGGCGTGCCGGGCGATCCGGCACCGGCCGGACCCGGGGCCGGAGCGGATCCCGGGCCGGAGCAGACCCACGGCCAGAATCGAGGACCCCGATGGACCGCCACCCGCCCCGCCGCCCCGCGCCCCCGCCCCGGCCGACCGCCGCGGACCCGCGGGCCCCCGCCGTCCGCCGCCCGCACCGCGCCCTGGCCGCCGCCGTGGTCGCCGTCCTGCTCGGCGGGGCCGCGCTGGCCGGCTGCTCCGACGACGGCGACGGCGGCGGCAAGACGGGCAGCGCGGCCTCCTCGGCCGCCGCCCAGGCGGGCTCGGCGATCGCCGGAGCGGCCTCCGCCGCGGCCTCGGCGGCGAGTGCGGCGCTGGGCACGGCGGCGACCGGCCTCTCCTCGGCGGCCGCCTCCGCGGTCTCCTCGGCGCAGGCGGCGGCGTCCTCGGCGATCGCCGGCATCAAGGGCGGCCTGGACGCGAAGGGCGATGTCGCGCTCGGGGCGGTGTCCTTCGCGAACGGCAAGGCCGAGACCACGCTGACGGTCACCAACCACGGGCAGAACACCAGCCGGTACGTGATCCAGGTCAACTTCACCGACGACAGCGGCAATGTGCTGGACGTGACCGCGGTGACCGTTCCGGACCTGGCGGCGGGTCAGAACACCGAGGCGAAGGCGACCAGCAACCGGGACCTCTCGGGCTCGGTGAAGGCCGTGGTCGCCAATGCCGTGCGGTACTGAGTCCCGCCGGCCCGCCCCGCCGCGCCCCGGGCGCCCCCGCTGAACCGCAGGTCAGCGGGGGCGTCCGGGTTCCCGGTGAACCTTAAAGGCGGCTCAAGCGTCAACATCACCCCTTGACGGGGTAGTTGGTCTAGTCCATTTTAGTCCCCAGGTGCAGGGAGCCCCTGAGCCGGCGTCAGCGGTCCGCCGCTGACGCCGGTTCGGCTTATCCCGGTGTCCGTCAAGGCATGTTCCGCTCGATTCCCCCATCCCGTTCTGTCATGTCCCGGTCGTACGGCCCCACCCCGTACCTGCGCCCCGGGACGCGTCGGAATCCCCCACACCCAGGAGTCACGCACCCATGCTCCGTTCACGTATCGAAAGGGCCGGGGCCCCGGTTCAGGAGGGCGGCCGTCGCAAGCGGTCCAAGAGCCTGACCGCGATCGCCGCCGGTACCACGGCCTCCCTGCTGCTCGGCACGGCCCTCGCGCTCAGCGGCGGCACCGCGGCCAACGCCGCCGTCGGCAACAGCACCGGCGCGCCCGCCACCAGCGGTGGCATCAAGGTCGCCTACTTCGACCAGTGGTCGATCTACGCGAACGCGTACTACCCCAAGACGATCCAGGACACCGGCGTCGCCGGGAAGCTGGACTACCTGATCTACTCGTTCGGCAACATCCACCCCACCAACCTCACCTGTTTCCAGGCCACCAAGGCCGCGAGCCAGGAGGAGAACAACCCCAACGCGGGTGACGGCGCGGCGGACGCGTTCGCCGACTACCAGAAGAGCTTCGGCCCGGACATCTCGGTCGACGGTGTCGGCGACGTCTGGGGCCAGCAGATCGCGGGCAACTTCAACCAGCTGAAGAAGCTGAAGGCGAAGAACCCGAACCTCAAGATCCTGATCTCGCTGGGCGGTTGGACGTACTCCAAGTACTTCTCGTCGGCGGCCGCCACGGACGCCTCCCGCAAGAAGCTGGTCTCGTCCTGCATCGACATGTACATCAAGGGCAACCTGCCGGTCGACGCCGGCTACGGCGGCCCGGGCTCGGCGGCCGGCATCTTCGACGGCATCGACATCGACTGGGAGTACCCGGGCGGCGGCGGCCACCTCGGCAACCAGGAGAGCCCGAACGACAAGCAGAACTTCACCCTGCTGCTGAAGGAGCTGCGCGAGCAGCTCGACGCGCAGGGCAAGACCGACAACAAGCAGTACTACACCGCGGCCGCGGTGGGTGCCGGTCAGGACAAGATCAAGAACGTCGAGACCGACAAGATCGGTCAGTACCTGACGTTCCTCGACATCATGACCTACGACATGCACGGCGGCTGGGAGTCCAAGGGCCCGACCAACCACCAGGCCCCGATCTACTCCGGTCCGAACGACCCGATGAGCCCGGTCCCCGGTGGCACCGGCAAGTACTCGGTCGACAGTGCCGTCAAGGCCTACACCGTGGGTGACCCGCAGTACGGCATCCCCGGCGGCTTCCCGGCGAAGAAGATCAACGTCGGCGTGCCGTTCTACTACCGCGGCTGGACCGGCGTCCAGAACAACGGCAAGAACGGTCTGTTCCAGCCCGCCACCGCCCCGGCCCCGGGTGCGAGCCTGTCGGGCAGCGTCCCCGGCATCCAGATGTACAAGGAGCTCGGCGGCTTCGTCGACAACCCGGCGAAGACCTACTGGGACGACGACGCCAAGGCGACCTACTTCTACGACGGCAACGTCTTCTGGTCCGGTGAGGACGCCCGCTCGATCCAGGCCAAGGTGGACTACGCGCACTGCAACGGCCTCGGCGGCTCCTTCGCCTTCTCGCTGTACGACCTCGGCACCAAGACCGCGCTGTTCGACAAGATGGTCGAGGCGACCAACGGTTCGGCCGCCGGCTGCCCGGCCCCGCCGGTGACCCCCACGCCGACCACCACCCCGACCACGACGCCGACCACGACGCCGACCACCACCCCGACCACGACGCCCACCACCACGCCGACCACCCCGGCCGGCTGCGCGGGCGCCCCGAGCTGGGACTCGGCCGCCACCTACGCGACCCCGACCAAGGTCTCCTGGAAGGGTCACTACTACACCAACAAGTGGTGGACCAAGGGCGACGACCCGAGCGCCAGCGGCGCCTGGGGCGTGTGGACCGACAACGGTCCCTGCTGACCCGGCACTGACCGGATGAGGGCCTGACGGACCCTCGCACCACCGCACGAAGAGTCCGGCCCGCCGGGGGAGTCCCCCGGCGGGCCGGACTTGTTCTCGTCAGGGCCGGATCAGCCCAGGTCGGCGGTGCGCCCGAGGGCGTCCGGCTGGCTCTCCTCGATCCGGCGCAGCATCCGGGCCAGCATCCCGGAGAGCACGCCGCGGTCCTCGCCGACGACGTCCTGGAGCAGCTCCTCCTCGAAGACGGCGGCCATCCGCATCGACTCCAGCCACTTGTCCCGGCCGAGTTCGGTCAGCTCGATGATCACCCGGACCCGGTTGGCCTCGTCCCGTTCCCGGGTGACCAGCCCCTCGGTGACCATCCGGTCGATCCGGTGGGTCATCGCGGCGGGGGTCAGCCCGAGCCGCTTGGCCAGCTCGCCGGGTCCGAGCCGGTACGGGCTGCCCGAGACCACCAAGGCCTTGAGCACCTCCCACTCGGCGGAGGTGATTCCCAGCACAGTCAGCTGCCGGTCGTAGGCGACGGTCATCCGCCGGGCGACCCGGGAGAGCGTCTGCACGATGGTCTCGACCTGCGGGTCGACGGTGGGGAATTCCCGCTGGTAGAGGGCCACCTGCTCGCTGATGCCCAGCTCGCGGGGAGTGGCCGGCGCGGGCTTCTCTGCAGTCATGCGGACCAGTGTCCCATGCGAAGTGCACTCCTTAAGCCTTTGACTCAGCACTCTTCTGGTGCTAAGACTTTAGAGTCAAACTTTAGCTCTTAAGTCTTCTTCCCTTAAGAGTACGCAACGAAAACTGACGGAGTCCTGACGCCTCCGTCCGCCATGAAGGGGTGTGCACGGTGACCGGCACGGTGAAGCAGCAGAGGCAGCAGCGACGCGGGGCGGGCGGCCCGCTGCGCCGCGTCCAGATCGGAAACGCGCTCAGCGCGTTCGGCAGCGGATTCACGATGCCGTACATGTTCGTGTACGTGGACCAGGTGCGCGGGCTGGGCTCGCTCGCCGCCGGCATGGTGTTCACCGTCTTCGCGCTGGCCGCGCTCGCGGTCCTGCCGTTCACCGGCCGCGGCATCGACCGGTACGGGCCGCGCCCGGTGCTGCTGGCCGGCGCCGCGCTGGCCGCCACCGGCGCGTTCGCCTTCGGGCACGCCACCGGCACCCCGGCGCTGCTGGTCTCCTCCTTCCTGTTCGGCGCGGGTGTCACCACCTGCCAGCCGGCGCTCGCCACGATGATCGTCCGCTGCTCCACCGCGGCGACCCGCTCGCACGCCTTCGCGCTGCAGTTCACCCTGATCAACCTGGGCATGGGTGTCGGCGCGCTGGTCGGCGGGCAGATCGTGAACGTCGCCGACCCGGCCAGCCTGACCCGGCTGTTCACCATCGAGGCCATGACGTTCCTCGGCCTCGCCCTGGTGACCGGCACCGCCCGGATGCCGAAGGCCGCGCCGCTGCTCGTCCAGGAGCGGACCGACGGCCCGCAGGGCCTGCGCGCCCTGCTCGCCGACAAGGCCATGCTGCGGCTCAGCGTGCTCGCCGGGCTGATCTTCTTCACCTGCTACGGCCAGTTCGAGTCCGGCGTCGCGGCCTTCGCCACCGACACCGTCGGCACCGCCCCGTCCACCCTCGGCATCGCCATCGGCGCCAACGCGCTGACCATCGTGGTGCTGCAGATGTTCATGGTGCGGATCACCGCCCGCCGCCGGCGCACCACCGCGATGGCCGCCGCCGGTGTGGTCTGGCTCGGCGCCTGGGCGATGGCCCTGGTGGCCGGCCTGATCCGGACCGAGGCGATGGCCGCCACGGTCGCGATCGTCTCGATCTACGCCCTGTTCGGCGTCGGCGAGTCGCTGCTCGCCCCCACCATGGGCCCGATGGTCGCGGACCTCGCCCCGGCCCGGCTGCTCGGCACCTACAACTCCGGGTACGCCCTGGTGAAGCAGATCGCGATCGCCGTCGGCCCGGCGGTGGGCGTGCTGCTGGTCGGCTCCGGCACCTGGCCGCTCTACCTGGCGGCGATGGCCGGCTGCACCGTGCTGATCGTCGTCCTGGCGCTGCGCCTGCGGCCGTACCTCACCGCGGCCCAGGACAACGCGGCCGACGGCTCCGCCGGGGACGAGCAGGCCCCCGCCGCCCCGGTCCGCACCCCGGCCCGGCCGGTCCGCGAACTGCAGACCGCCGCCTGATCACGGTTCGACGGGCGCCGGACAGGTCACCTGTCCGGCGCCCGTCGCGCTTGGTTTCGCGCCCACCGGCACATAGTGTCGGTGGCTGTCGGCCGTCCGGCCGCGGTGAAACGGGCCGGTGCGGGCCACCCCCGGCCGGCGCGGGCCGACCGCGGCCACCGGCGCAACCCGTCGGCGGCCGGCCCAGGCGAGACAGGCGAACCGGCGAGGCAACCGACACCATGACCCAAGCGGCGCTCACCCACCCCCCGGCGGCAGCGGCCCCGGCCGACCCGGCACCGGAGCGGCGGGGGCTGCTGCGCCGGGCGGCGGCCCGCTCCGACTGGCTCGGCCCGATCGCCGTGGCGCTCTTCGCCGGGCTGCTGCGGTTCTGGAACCTCGGCTACCCCAACGCCTTCGTCTTCGACGAGACCTACTACCCCAAGGACGCCTGGTCCCTGCTCCAGCAGGGCTACGAGGGCACCTGGCCGGAGCACGCGAACGAGCAGGTCCTGGCCGTCCCGCAGCAGATCCCGCTCACCTCCGCGCCCGAGTTCATCGCCCACCCGCCGCTCGGCAAGTGGGTGATCTCGCTCGGTGAGTGGGCCTTCGGCCTGCACCCCTTCGGCTGGCGGTTCATGACCGCGCTGCTCGGCACGATCACCGTGCTGATGCTGGCCCGGATCGGCCGCCGGCTCTTCGGCTCCACCCTGATCGGCTGCACCGCCGCCCTGCTGATGGCCGTCGACGGCCTCCAGCTGGTGATGAGCCGGGTCGGCCTGCTCGACGGCGTCCAGATGTTCTTCGTGCTGGCCGCCTTCGGCGCGCTGCTGATCGACCGCGACCGCACCCGGGCCCGGCTCGCCGCCGTCCTGCCCGACCACGGCGGCGACACCGTCCGCCTCGGATGGCGCCCCTGGCGGATCACCGCCGGGCTCTGCCTGGGCGCCGCCGCCGGGGTCAAGTGGAACGGCGCCATGGTGCTCGCCGCCTTCGGCCTGCTCACCGTGCTGTGGGACCAGTCCGGCCGCCGGTGGGCCGGCGCCCGCCGCCCCTGGCGCGCGATGCTGCGCCTCGACGCGCTGCCCGCCTTCCTCGCCATGGTCGGCTCCGCCTTCGTCGTCTACGTCGGCGGCTGGGCCGGCTGGCTGTTCACCGGCGGCGGCTTCGACCGGCACTGGGCCGACGACCGGGCCGGGCTCTCCCCGGACAGCGTCCTCGGCGTCGGGCTGCCCCAGGTGTCGATGAGCTGGGTGCCCGCCCCGCTGCGCAGCCTCTGGCACTACCACGCCCAGATGTACGACTTCAATACCGGCCTGAGCAGCCCGCACACCTACCAGTCCAACCCGTTCAGCTGGCTGGTCCAGGGCCGGCCGGTCTCCATGTACTGGGAGCAGGTTCCGGCCGGCCAGCACGGCTGCACCGCGTCCGGCGGCTGCGCGGCGCAGATCCTCGGCCTCGGCACCCCGCTGCTCTGGTGGACCGCCTGCATCGCGCTGGTCTACCTGCTCTGGCGCTGGTTCTTCCGCCGGGACTGGCGCTCCGGCGCGGTGCTCTGCGGCGTGGCCGGCGTCTACCTGCCGTGGTTCCAGTACCAGGAGCGGACGGTCTTCTCCTTCTACATGGTGGTGCTCGTCCCCTTCCTCTGCCTGGCCGTGGCGCAGATGCTGGGCGCGATGCTGGGGCCGGAGGGCTGCCCGCCCGAACGGCGCCGGATCGGCGCGGTCGGCGCCGGGCTGATCGTGCTGGCGATCATGGCCTGCTTCGCCTTCTTCTACCCGCTGTACACGGCGGAGGTGATCCCGATGACGTCCTGGCAGGACCGGATGTGGTTCACCAGCTGGATCTGATCGGTGCTCCGCCTCGCCGACGGCGGGCAGCTGCTTCCGGTCACCCCGGGGCTGGGAGCGGTCACCGCCGTCCTGCTGCTGGCCGCCGTCGCGGTCGCCGGGTGGGGGCGGCTCGGCCACGGGCGGGCCGTGCTGCGGGCCGGGCTGCGCGCGGTGGTGCAGCTGGCCGCCGTCGCGCTGGTGATCACCTGGGTGGTCGGCTCGCTCCGCTGGTCGGCGCTCTTCGTGCTGCTGATGTTCGCGGTCGCGGTGCGCACCGCCGGACGGCGGATGGTGCCGGCCCCCGGGCGCGGGTGGGCGTGGGCGGCCGCGCCGATCGGGGCCGGGGTGCTGCCGGTGCTGGTGCTGCTGCTCGGCAGCGGGCTGCTGCCGCCGAAGGGCCTGTCGGTCATCCCGGTCGCCGGCATCCTGATCGGTGGCGCGCTCACCGCCACCTCGCTGTCCGGGCGGCGCGCCCTGGACGAGCTGCGCCAGCGGCACGGCGAGGTCGAGGCGGCGCTGGCGCTCGGCTTCGAGGAGCGCGACGCCCGGATGGAGATCTGCCGCACGGCCGCCGCCACCTCGCTCGTCCCGGCGCTCGACCAGACCCGGACGGTGGGCCTGGTCACCCTGCCGGGCGCCTTCGTCGGCATGCTGCTCGGCGGCGCCTCGCCGGTCCAGGCGGGGGCGGTGCAGCTGTTCGTGCTGACCGGGCTGCTGGCGGTGGAGTCGGTGGCGGTCGTGGTGGTGCTGGAGCTGGTCGGCCGGGGGCTGGTGCGCTCCGGGCGGCCGGGAGAGGTGATCGGGTAGGCTGGGCGCGTTGAAGGGGAGTAGCCCTCCACCGGACCGTCGACATACTGGCCCCCCGGGGCCCGGCGCCCGGGGCACCGCGGTTCCGCGAACCGGTGCCGGCGAGACCTTCGGCCGCAGTGCTGTGTGTACGGGCGCGCGTCGTGCGCGTTCCGTGGATTGCCATCAGCGCTGTCGGGCCGGAGCGACCCCCTGACGGAGCTGCTGCGGTCCGGCAGCCCGAACCCGAGGGACATCACCCCCGATGAGTCTGACCGTCGCCGCGATCACGTTCGGCATCGTCTTCCTGTCCGAACTGCCCGACAAGACCGCCCTGGCCAGCCTGATGCTCGGCGCCAAGTACCGGGCGAGCTACGTCTTCGCCGGGATCGCCGCCGCCTTCGCCCTCCAGGTGAGCATCGCCCTGGTCGCCGGGAAGCTGCTCTCGCTGCTGCCGCACCGCTGGGTGGAGGGCGTCACCGGTCTGCTGTTCCTGGCCGGCGCGGCGATGCTGCTGTTCCACGGCGGGGACGACGACGAGGACGGGCACGCCGCCAAGGAGCCGTCGTCCAGCAGCTTCTGGAAGGTCGCCGGGGCCAGCTTCGTGGTCGTGGCGATCGCCGAGTTCGGCGACCTGACCCAGATCATGACCGCCAACCTGGCCGCCAAGTACGCCGACCCGCTCGCCGTGGGCCTGGGTGCCTGGCTGGCGCTGTGCTCGGTCGCGGGGATCGCGATCCTGGGCGGGCAGAAGCTGCTGAAGCACGTCCCGATGAAGATGATCATCCGGGTGGCGGCGAGCATCATGGTGCTGATGGCCGGGTTCAGCATCTTCCAGGCGATCAAGGGCTGACGCGGCGGGCCCGCACCCCGTCGTCCGATCAGCAACCGGTGCGGTTGTCCAGGGCGGCGCGGGTGTTGGGGCCGTAGACGCCGCGGGCGTCGCCCCGGATGCTGTTGATGTCCTGGAAGTACATGACCATCAGCTCGGTGCGGTCGTCGTACTTACCGGTCGGGGGCAGCTTCTGCCAGCAGATCACGACGCCGAGCTTCCGCTGGAGCGCCAGGACGTCGGGCCCCTCCATGCCGCGCTCCAGGGTGCGGAACGTCGGGGTGGGGGCCGGGGTCGGGCTCGCGGTCGGGGCGGGGGAGGCCGGGACGGTCGCCGCGGTCGTGGGCGTCGGGGTGGGGGCCGGCGCCGCGGGCGTGGTCACCGGGTCGGGCGCCGGGGCCGGCTCCGGCGCCGGGGGAGCGGCGGTCGCCGTGGCGGCGGGGGCGGCCGGGGGCGGCGTGCTCGCGGTGGTCCGGGTCGGGGAGGGCTTGGCGCTCGTCCGGGTCGGCGTCGGCGTCGCGCTGGGGCTGTCCTCGGTGGGCGGCGGTGCGCTCGGACTCGGCTCGGCCGGGGTGGTCGGGTCGACCGGTGCGAGGCCGAGGGTGGCGGTCGGCACGGGGGCGGCCCGGCCGTCCGGCTCGGAGGAGGGGGTGACCGCGTAGGCGAGGCCGACGGTGACCGCCAGCAGGCCGGCGCCGGCCGCGATCAGCACGCCCTTGCGGCGGGCGAGCGGGCCGCGGGCCTCCTGCTGCTCCGCCGCGCGCCGGGCGGCCCGGCCGCCGGCGGGGGCGGCTTCGGGAGCGCCGTGGGCGAACGGGAAGACGCCGAGCTCGTCCTCGGCGGGCTCGGGTGCCGCCGGGGGCTGCGGCAGGGGTTGGGGCTGCGGCTGCGGGTGCGGAGGGAACACCGGGGCGGAGGCGATGGGCGGCAGCACGGTGGTCGCGTAGGCGTCGGCGTCCGGGCCCAGCGGGGGAACGGCGGGCGGCGCGGTCGGCGGCGCGGCGGGAGGCGCGGCCGGCGGCAGCACGGTGGTGCCGAACGGGTCGGTGGCCGGCGGCGCCGCTGCCGGATCGATGCCCGGCTCCACGACCTGGCCGACGGCCTGCGGCACGTACGGGCGGACCAGCGGCGGGCCCTCCAGGTGCGGCAGGACGGCGGTCTCGTCGAGGCTGCCGTCCGGGACGAGGCAGCCGCACCCGGCGGAGCGTGCGGTGCCGCACGTCGGGCAGTGCTGGTCCGGCATCGGCCGGCCCTCCTCGGTGTCGCGGTCGGTGGCGGTCTCGGACTCGGGCTGGGTTCGCACTGGGGTTCAGGCGGTGGACGGGCCTGATTATGCAGGACGTCCCTGAGAGGGGACAGGGCGGTCCGGCCCGCCGTGGGGGCCTTTGTGCCGGTTGGTGGCGGTTGGGGACTGATGAACGGTCGATGCGCCGGTGCGAACGTCCTGATATCGGACGACCTTACGTTCGGCTCAACTGAAAACGCGCGAACTGGTGCATTTCTGACAGCATGGTGAGTCGGAGTGATCGCCGCCGAGCCGCTACGGATACGGAGACGCCATGACGGATCCGATCGCCGCGTCCGACCGCGTCCCGGCGGGCGACCCGGGCCCGCCCCAGGCCGCCGCGGGCAACCTGTGGGTGCCGATCGGCGCCCTGCTGCTGGCGATGCTGCTCGCGGCGCTCGACCAGACCATCGTCTCCACCGCCCTGCCCACCATCGTCAGCGACCTCGGTGGCCTGGAGCACCTCTCCTGGGTGGTCACCGCCTATCTGCTCGCCTCCACCGCGGCCACCCCGCTGTGGGGCAAGCTCGGCGACATGTACGGCCGGAAGGTCTTCTTCCAGGCGTCCATCGTGATCTTCCTGCTGGGCTCGGTGCTGTGCGGCATCGCCCAGAACATGGGCGAGCTGATCGCCTTCCGCGCGCTCCAGGGCCTGGGCGGCGGCGGCCTGATCGTGCTCTCCCAGGCCATCGTCGGGGACCTCGTCCCGCCCCGGGACCGCGGCAAGTACCAGGGCGTCTTCGGCGCCGTCTTCGGCGTCACCAGCGTGCTCGGACCGCTGCTCGGCGGGCTGTTCGTCGACAACCTCAGCTGGCGCTGGGTGTTCTACGTCAACCTGCCGATCGGCGTGGTCGCCCTCGCCGTGATCGCGACCGTGCTGCACGGCGCGGAGACCCGGCGCCGGCACCGGATCGACTACCCGGGCACCGTGCTGATCGCCTCCGTCGCCACCTGCCTGGTGCTGGTGACCTCGCTCGGTGGCACCACCTGGGCGTGGGACTCCTGGCAGATCATCGGCCTGGCTGTGCTCGGGCTGGTCCTGCTGCTGGCCTTCGTCCTGGTGGAGCGGACCGCCGTCGAACCCGTCCTGCCGCTACGGCTGTTCCGCTCCCGGACGTTCAGCCTGGTGGCCGTCATCTCCTTCGTCATCGGCTTCGCGATGTTCGGCGCGCTCACCTATCTGCCGACCTTCCTCCAGGTCGTCATGGGCGTCTCGCCGACGATGTCCGGCATCCACATGCTGCCGATGGTGATCGGGATGCTGGTCACCTCGATCGGTTCAGGTCAGATCGTGGCCCGCACCGGTCACTACCGGATCTTCCCGATCGCCGGCACGGCCATCACCGTGGTCGGCCTGCTGCTGCTCTCGATGCTCGACGAGCACACCAGCACCTTCGTGATGAGCTGCTACTTCCTGGTCTTCGGCCTCGGGCTGGGCCTGGTGATGCAGGTGCTGGTGCTGATCGTGCAGAACTCGGTCGGCTACCAGGACCTCGGCGTCGCCACCGCGGGCGCCACCTTCTTCCGTTCCATCGGCGCCTCGGTCGGCGTCTCGGTCTTCGGCACCATCTTCGCCTCCGGCCTCAACAGCCGGCTGCGGGACGCCCTGGCCGGCGTCCCGCTGCCACCCGGCTTCGACCTCGGGGTGATCGCCTCCGACCCGCGGGTCGTCGAGAGCCTGCCCGCCGCCGTCCAGGACGGGATCCACCACGCCTACGCCGAGTCGATCACCCGGGTCTTCCTCTACGCGATGCCGGTGGCCGCGGTCGCCTTCGTCCTCGCGCTGTTCCTGCGGGAGCAGAAGCTGCGCAGCACCGTGACCGCCCCCGACCTGAGCGAGTCGATCGGCGTCAATCCGGTGGAGCGCTCCTCGCTGGACGAGATCAGCCGGGCGCTGTCCGTGCTCAGCACCCGGGAGGCGCGGCGCGACCTCTACAAACGGATCACCGCCACGGCCGGCCTCGACCTCAAGCCCGCCTCCAGCTGGATCCTGCTCCAGATGCACCATCACGGATCCGTCGAGCCCGCCGAACTGGCGGAGCGCCGGATCGTCCCGTTCGCGGTGGTGGAGGAGGCGGTGCGCGAGGTCGAGGGGCGCGGCCTGGCCGCCCGTACCGGCGGCCTGCCGCTGCGGCTGACCGAACCGGGCGAGGCGGCGGCCCTCCAGCTGGTCGCCGCCCGGCGCACCCAGCTGGCCGAACTCCTCGGGGACTGGGACGAGAAGCAGTTCGACGACCTCGCCGAGCTGCTCACCCGGCTGGCCTCCACCCTCGGCGCCGACCCCAGGGACCGGCCCGACCCGCCCGGCCACGAGCCCCCGTACCACGGCGAGGGCCGCTCCTTCTGACGCTCCAGGTGTGGACCTTCCTCACCGGCTCCGCCGTCGTCGAGCTGGCCGGCGAGGAACTCCTCCTCGGCACCGGAGACACCCTCGTCCTGCCCGCCGGCGCCCCGCGCCGGCTGCGTTCCGACGAGGGCTTCACCGCCGTGGTCGCCTCCCCGGCCCCGTCCATGGCGCACAACCTGGACACCGGGGACCGGGTGGCCCCGCCGTGGACCGTGTGAGGTGTAGCAGACTGCCTTCTCAGAACAACCCCGAGGAGGTACGGCGTGTCCGTCGTCAAGATCAATGTCCTGACCGTCCCCGCTGAGCAGCGGGAGGTACTGGAGAAGCGCTTCGCCGCCCGCGCCGGCGCGGTGGAGAACTCGGACGGTTTCGAGTACTTCGAGCTGCTGCGCCCGGTCGAGGGCACCGACCAGTACCTCGTCTACACCCGCTGGCGCGACGAGGAGTCCTTCCAGGCCTGGCTCACCGGCCCGATGCGCTCCGCCCACCGTCCGTCCACCCCGGAGGGCGAGGCCCCGCAGCGCCCCGCCGCCACGGACTCCACCCTCTGGTCCTTCGACGTCGTCCAGGCCACCGGCCCCAAGGCCTGAGCCCCAACGCCGCGCGGCCCCGGACCGTCCACGGACGGTCCGGGGCCGCGGCGTGTTTCGTGCCGGACGGCGCGCGTGAGGACGTACGGACGCCGGCCGCGAGGAGTGCTGAGGGGCGGGCGACGGTCGCGCGGGCGTTGCGTGACCCGGTGGGCGGACGGGTCAGGACGGTGGTCCCGGTGCATGAGGTGCCCGTGGCGGACCAGGCGGTTCACACGCTGCCGCCGGTTCCCGTGACCCCGGCGCGGCGGTCCTCGGCGGGTGGTTGCTGAAGGTGCCGCCCGTTCCGGCGGGCGGAAGCGCCGTGCTGCCGCGCCCGGGGCGGCACGAATGCCCGGGACGGGAGGGCCGGTGCGGCCGCCCCGTCAGCGGGGCGGGGGAGTCGTGCGCCGGCTGCCGTCCGCCCCGGGCGGTGGGCGGAACGTGATCGGGGCGGTGAAGGCGGCGCGGCGGGTGGCGCGGCGGAGGGCGCGCAGGACGGGGGTGCCGAGGGTGAGGCAGAGGGTGATGGTGAGGGCGGCGCGGGGGAGGTCCCAGCCGAGGGAGGTGGTGAGGCAGTAGGCGGCGAAGCGGACCAGGTTGTCGGAGAGCGGGTCGCCGGGGACGAAGGAGATCGAGCTCGCGAGACCGGCGATGTACGGCCAGCCCTGGAGGTTCATGAACACGCCGTAGAGGAGCGAGGCCACGGCGCCGTAGACGGCGAGGAGGTGGAGCTCGCGGCGGCCGCGCAGCCGGGCGGGGCCGGGGAGGAGGCCGGCGCCGAGGCTCACCCAGCCCATGGCGAGCATCTGGAACGGCAGCCAGGGCCCCACGCCGCCGGTCAGCAGGGCGGAGGCGAACATCGACAGCGCGCCGAGCACGAAGCCGAAGCCCGGGCCGAGCACCCGGCCGGACAGCACCATCAGGAAGAACATCGGCTCCAGCCCGGCGGTGCCCGCGCCGAGCGGGCGCAGGGCGGCGCCGGCGGCGGCCAGCACGCCGAGCAGGGCCACCGATTTGGCGTCCAGGCCGGGTGCGCCGCCGCCCGCTGCGCGGCCCTCGGAGATCTGGGCGACGACGACGGCGAGGAGGAGCGGGAGGAGGAGGGCGAACAGCCAGGGCGCGTCGGCGGAGTGGCCCACCAGGGCGGAGCTGGTGGAGGCGAGCAGCGGCCAGCCGAAGCCGGCCACGCCGACCAGGGAGGTCAGGGCGAGGGCGAGGACCGAGCGGCGGCCGAGCGGGACGGGGCGGGCCAGCGGGGCGTGGGGCGGGTTCACTCGGCGGCCTCCGCGAGGGCGTCGGCGACCTGGTGGACGGTGAGCCACGGGCCCGGCGCCAGGATCTTGGCGACCTGCGGGGCGAAGGCCGGCGAGCCGAGCACCACCTCGGGGGTCGGGCCGTCCGCGACGATCTCGCCGTCGGCCAGGACGGCCGTGCGGTCGGAGAGTTCGGCCGCCAGTTCGACGTCATGGGTGGCGAGGAGGACGGCGTGGCCGTCGTCGGCGAGGCCGCGCAGGATCTCCACCAGCCGGGCCTTGGCGGCGTAGTCGAGGCCCCGGGTGGGCTCGTCGAGCAGGATCAGTGGCGGGCGGCCGGTGAGCACCACCGCCAGGGCGAGGGTGAGGCGCTGGCCCTCGGAGAGGTCGCGCGGGTGGGCGTCGTCGGCGAGGCCGGGCAGCAGCCGCTCGACCAGGGCGCGGCAGGTGCCGGGCTCGGCGCCCGCGTCGCGGTCGGCGGAGGCGCACTCGGCGGTGACGCTCTCGCCGTACAGCAGGTCGCGCGGGTCCTGCGGGACGAGGCCGACCCGGCGGATCAGCTCGGCGGGCCGGGTACGGTGCGGGGTGCGGCCGCCGACGGTGACCGAGCCGGCGGCCGGCGCGTGCAGGCCGACCAGGGCGCCGAGCAGGGTGGACTTGCCGGCGCCGTTGCGGCCCATCAGGGCGGTGACCTCGCCCGGGTGGAGGGTGAGGTCGACGCCGCGCAGGGCGGGGACGGGGCCCCGGCGGACGACCAGGTGCGAGGCGGTGGCGAGCGGCGCGTCGCGGTGCGCGGGGGCGGACGGGGCGGGCGGGCGCCGGTCGTCCAGCCGGGTGCGGAGCCCGGCGGCCCGGCGGCGGGCGTCGCGGACGGTGAGCGGCAGCGGGTGCCAGCCGGCCAGCCGGCCGAGCCCGACCACCGGCGGGTGGACCGGCGAGTGCGCCATCACCTCGGCCGGCTCGCCGAGCACGGGCGGGGCGCCCGGGGTCAGCAGCAGTACCTGGTCGGCGTACTGGACCACCCGCTCCAGCCGGTGCTCGGCCATCAGCACGGTGGTGCCGAGGTCGTGGACCAGCCGCTGGAGCACGGCCAGCACCTCCTCGGAGGCGCCCGGGTCCAGCGCGGAGGTGGGCTCGTCCAGCACCAGCACGCGGGGGTGGACGGTGAGCACCGAGCCGATCGCCACCCGCTGCTGCTGGCCCCCGGAGAGCGAGGTGAGCGCGCGCCGGCGCAGGTCGGCCAGGCCGAGCAGGTCCAGGGTCTCCTCGACCCGGCGCCGCATCACGTCCGGGGGCAGGCCCAGGGACTCCATGCCGTAGGCGAGTTCGTCCTCGACGGTGTCGGTGACGAAGTGCGCGCGCGGGTCCTGGCCGACCGTGCCGACCAGGTCGGCGAGGTCGCGCGGGCGGTGTTCGCGGGTGTCGCGGCCGCCGACGGTGACCCGGCCGTGCAGCACGCCGCCGGTGAAGTGCGGGACGAGGCCGCTGACCGTGCCCAGCAGGGTGGACTTGCCGGAGCCCGACGGGCCGACGAGCAGGCAGAGTTCGCCCTCGGGGACGGTCAGGTCGACGCCGCTGAGCGCGGGGGCCGCGGCGTCGGCGTACTGGACGCCGACCTGTTCGAAGGTGATCACGAAATCCTCCGGGGCTCGGTCGGGCCGCTCGGGCCGGTCGGGCCGGAAAGGTCGGAAAGGTCGGAAAGCTCGGTCGGCCCGGTGACGCCGCCGGTGCTGGACGGCGGGGGCGGGGCCGCGAACGCGGGGACCAGACCGAGCAGGACGGCCGCCGCGGCGGCGACCGGCAGCACGGGCGCGGTCGGCGGGACGACGGTGGGGGCGAACGCGAGCGGGTCGAGCGAGGCGAGCCAGGCCGTCGACACGGCGACCGCGATCCCGGACCCGGCGGTGAGCCACTCGGGCAGCGCCCATGGATCGGGCCGGTAGCGCGTCCGCACCGAGCGCCGGCCGCCGAGCAGCAGCCCGGCGAAGGCGGCGGCCAGGCCGATCACCAGCACCGGCACCGCCCACCCGCCGCCGCCCGCGGTCAGCAGCCCGTACGCGGCCAGGCAGATGCCGAGCAGCCCGGTCAGGGTGAGCGCGGCGGTGAGCACGGCGAGCCGGCGCGGCACCGCGGCGGTGCGCCCGAACCCGCGGGTGTCCATCGCGGCCGCCAGCGCCACCGAACGCTCCAACGCGCCCTCCAGCACGGGCAGTCCGACGCTGAGCACGGCGGCGATGCCCCGGTCGTTGCGTCCGCGCAGCCGGCGGGCGGCGCGCAGCCGCTGCACGTCGGCGACCAGGTTGGGCGCGAAGGTCATCGCGACCACCACGGCGACGCCCGCCTCGTAGAGCGCGCCGGGGAGCGTGCGCAGCAGGCGGGCCGGGCTGGCGAGGGCGTTCGCCGCGCCGACGCAGACCAGCAGGGTGGCCAGCCGCAGGCCGTCGTAGAGCGCGGCGAGCAGGCCCTCGGCGGTGACCCGGCCGCCGATCCGCACGCCCTGCGCCCAGACGGGGAGCGGGACTTCGGGGAGGGTGAACAGGACGTGGGTGCCGGGAACCGGCGAGCCGAGCAGGACGGCGAAGACCAGGCGGATGCCGAGCACCAGGAGGCCGAGCCGGAGGAACGCGCCGTAGGAGCGGGACCAGGGCGCGTCGCCGCGCCGGGCCGCGACCACGTAGCCGGCGACCGCGGCGAGCAGCAGCAGGACCAGCGGGTTGGTGGTGCGGGTGGCGGCCGCGCCCAGGCCGAGCGCCCACAGCCACCAGGCCCCGGGGTGGAGATGGCGGGGTCCGGCGGCGGGCCGGCGGCGGGCGGCGCGGGATGGGGGCACGGTGGGGTCCAGGGGTGAGGCGTTCGGTGGAGCGGTGGAGGGGGAGTGGGGTGCGGCGCCGGGGCGCTCAGCGGCGGCGGCGCGCCTGCCAGGCGGCGCCCGCGCCGAGCGCGGCGACCAGCGCGAGGCCGGCGCCCACCCCGAGTACGGGGCCGCCGGCCGGAGTCCGGGCAGCGCTCGCGGCATCCGAGGGGCGCGCGGCGTCGTTCGGCGCGCCGGCTGCGCCGAGCTGCTCGGCGCAGCCGCCGCGCGGGTAGCCGGCGATGGCGCAGAGCAGACCGTTGGTGTCGTACCGCAGCGGCGGGGCGACGGTGGCCATGACCTCCGCCGAACTGGCCCGGGGCGCGACGACGGCGCACGCGGTGCGCGGGGCCGGCGGGCTCTCGCCGCCGGGCGCGTCGGCGGCGCCGCCGAAGTCCAGCACCACGGCCACCCGCTTGCGCCCGTCCTGGGCGGGCGTACCGGCGCAGACGGCGGCGAAGTCCCCGGCCGCGGCGGGCCGGGCGGCGTCCTGGCCGCCGTCCGGGCTGACGGCGAACCGCCAGCCCTCGACCGCGCCGTCGGCCGGCACGTGCACGGCCGGCCCCTGCTGCTGGTACGCCCAGCCGCCGTCGGACCACCGCCAGAACGACCAGTACCGGTACCCGGCGGCCTGGGCCTGCGCCGCCCCGAGCACCAGCAGGATCAGCACCCCGGTGAGCATCCCGACCGTGAACCGCACGGCCGCCCGCACCACCCGCCGCCGGGTCTCGGCCCGGGCGGCTGCGGTGGCTGCGGTGGTGGTAGCGGTGGCGGCGGCGGTGTCCGCCGGCGGGGCCGGCCGAGCGTCCCGGCCGGGGGTGGTCACAGCTTCGCGCCGCGCTTGCGCTGGAGGCTCAGGACGAGACCGCCGCCGATGCCGATCAGCAGGCCGATGCCGAGCGGCCAGTACTTGTTGAGGCTGCCGCCCTCGTCCTTCTTCTCGTCCTTCTTCGCCGGCGCGGAGCTCGCCGGGGCGGACGCGGCGCCGGTCGCCTTGGGCGCGGGGCCGAGCGCGGTCAGCTGCTTGACCAGGTCGCTCCCGCCGAAGGCGGCCGGGTCGCGCTGCGCGGCCTGGGCGACCAGCACCAGCGTGGCGGTGGCGGCGGCGTCGGTGCCGTCCTTCGTCCAGCCGCCGCCCTCCTTGGCCAGCCAGTCGACGGCGCCCGCGGCCTGCTGCGGGTGGCCGCCCTGGACCAGGCCGAGCGCGGCCCAGGCGGTGGCCGCGTAGTCGGGGCCGGGCGCGGCGCCGGGCAGGGCCAGCGTCAGGTGCTGCCCGTCCGCCGCGAGCCGCGCGGTGAGGTACGCGCCCGCCGCCTCGCCGGCGTCGGCGCGCGGGACGGCCGTGGCGGTGGCGCCGCCCTCCGGGCAGGCCAGGGCCTTGGGGGCGGCGTCGGTGCGGTTGGTGTTGGTGACCGGCAGCTTGCCGCCGGCCGCGGCCAGCGAGGCCTGGCCACTGGCCAGGCCGTTGGCGTCGGCGGGGGCGCCGTCGGGCGAGGTCTGGTAGACGAAGCCGCCGCGCTGCTCGGCCGGGGCGGCGCAGCCGAGCTGGAAGAGGGCGAGCCCGTCGAAGGCGTTCTTGCCGGCCTTGGCGACGGTCGCCGGGTCGGTCCCGGCGGCGAGCAGGGCGTTGACCGCGAGGCCGGTCGAGTTGGCGTCGCCCGGGTTGCCGGGGTTGTAGGCCCAGCTGCCGTCGGCGTTCTGGCTGGCCTTGAACCACTGGACGCCCTTGTCCACGGCGTCCTGGTGGCCGCCGAGGGCGACCAGCGCCTGGACCGCGACGGCGGTCGCGTTGCTGTCCTCCGTCTTGGCGTCGCAGGCGGCCGAGGCGTCGGCGCGGTAGGACGGCCAGCCGCCGTCCGCGCACTGCTGGCCGGTGAGCCAGGCGACGGCGGAGTCGGCCGGGGTCACCTTGGCGGTGGTCAGGGCGGTCAGCGCGAGCGCCTGGCGCCAGACGCCGTCGTAGGTCGGGTCGCCCTTGCCGTACAGGCCCTCGGGGATCGCGGCGGCGGGGGCCGTGCCGGTGCCGGGGGTGTCGGCCAGGGCCGGGACGGCGGCGGCGCCGGTGAGCAGCGCGGCGGTCAGGGCGGCGGCGCCCAGACGGGCGGCGGTCAGCATGATCGGAGGTGTGCCTTTCGGTGAGCGGTGCCGGCCCGGACGGGCCGTTCCGTAGTCCTCGACGGTGCCCGGCGGGGGTCCGCCGGGCGCGGGGCCGCTCGCCCTTCCCCGGGCACTCCGACTCGCCCGGCGGACGGGCGCCGGGCTCACGGTTGCGGGGTCAGCGCCGGATTCGCACCGGCTTTCCCCGGAGGAGGAGCGGATGGAGTTGTCCTGCCCGTCGACTCTAGCCGCCGGGCCGGGCCGCCCGGAGCGGGCCGGGTGAGAACAGGTTCCAGTCAGGCGCCCCGGGGAGCGCGGCCGGGGCGCGCTCAGGGCAGCGTGAGCAGCCTGGCCGCTGTGTGCAGGTCGGCCCGCACCTCGGCGATCGAGGCCCGGCCGGAGAGCCAGGCGACCAGCGCCGCGTGCCAGGTGTGCTCGATCACCCGGACGGCGGCGCGCTGCGCCTCGGTGGGCGGTCCGGACTGCCCGATCGCGTCCAGGATGAGCTGCCCGGTGGCGGCGGAGACCTGGTCCACCTCGGCGCCCACCGAGCGGTCGGCGAAGGACAGCGCGCGGACCATCGCCTCGGCCAGCAGCGGCTCGCGCTGCAGCGCGTGGAACGCCCGGGTGAGCGTCTCGGCGACCCTCGGCGCCGGCTCGGGCTCGGCCGGCGGATGCCTCCGGACCTGCTCCTGGAGGCCGCGCAGCTGCTCCAGCATCACCGCCACCAGCAGGTGCACCTTGGACGGGAAGTACCGGTAGAGCGTGCCCAGCGCCACCTGCGCGCCCTCCGCGACCTCGCGCATCTGGACGGCGTCGTAGCCGCCGCGCGCCGCCAGCGCGGTCGCGGTCCGCAGGATCCGCCGCCGCCGCTCCGCCTGCCGGGCGGAGAGCGGCGGCTCGGGCGGCGGGGCCTGTGCCTGAGGGGACGGCAGGGGCGGGGGCGAGGGGGGTGACGACGGTGACGGCAAGGAGGCTCCCGGGCGTGGCGCGAATCACCAGCCCTGGCTCCTGAGCGGAAGCTACGGGCCGGTATCTTCGAGGTCTCTCATTGTTCACATGGTCACCGGTGGACTCCACACCCACTGAAACCTGATCTACTTTACCGACCGGCAGCACAGACAGCAGCAGAGATGAGGGCCGACGATGACCGCGCAGCCGCTGCGGATTGCCCTGCTCTCGTATCGCGGCGACCCGTTCTGCGGCGGCCAGGGCGTGTACGTACGGCACCTCTCCCGTGAGCTGGCCCGGCTCGGCCACCACGTGGACGTGATCGGCGCCCAGCCGTACCCCGTCCTCGACGAGGTCGAGGGTCCGGGCTCGGTGCGGCTCGTCGAACTGCCCAGCCTGGACCTCTACCGCGCCGACGACCCCTTCCGCACCCCGGCGCGCGAGGAGTACCGGGGGCCGGTGGACCTCCTGGAGTACCTGACCATGCGCACCGGCGGCTTCCCCGAGCCGCTGACCTTCTCGTTGCGCGCCCGCCAGTACCTGGCCGCCCACCGCGGCCGCTACGACGTGGTGCACGACAACCAGACGCTCGGCTACGGCCTGCTCGGCCTCGGCCGGCACGGCTTCCCGCTGGTCACCACGATCCACCACCCGATCACCGTGGACCGCCGGGTCGAACTGGACGCGGCCACCAGCCGGCTCAAGCGGCTGTCGCTGCGCCGCTGGTACGCCTTCACCCGGATGCAGCGCCGGGTCGCCGCCCGGCTGGACCACATCATCACCGTCTCCGGTACCTCCAAGCGCGAGATCGCCGAGCACCTGGGCGCCGCGCCGCACGCGGTCTCGGTGGTGCCGGTCGGCGCCGACACCCGGCTCTGGTCGCCGTCCGACGCGGTGGCGCGGGTGCCCGGACGGATCGTCACCACCTCCAGCGCGGACGTCCCGCTGAAGGGCCTGGTGCACCTGGTCGGGGCGCTGGCCAAGGTCCGCACCGAGCGGGACGCGCACCTGGTCGTGGTCGGCAAGCCGCAGAAGGAGGACGGGCCGATCGCCCGCGCGGTGCGCGCCTTCGGGCTGGAGCGGCACATCGAGTTCCGGCACGGCCTGACCGACCAGGAGCTGGTGGACCTCTACCGCTCGGCCGAGGTGGCCTGCGTGCCGTCGCTGTACGAGGGCTTCTCGCTGCCGGCCGCCGAGGCGATGGCCACCGGCACCCCGCTGGTGGCCACCACCGGCGGGGCGATCCCCGAGGTCGCGGGCCCGGACGGCGAGAGCTGTCTGGCGGTGCCCCCGGGCGACCCGGACGCGCTGGCGTCGGCGCTCGGCCGGCTGCTGGACGACCCGGAGCTGCGCGCGGCGCTCGGCGCGGCGGGCCGGGAGCGGGTGCTCGCCCGGTTCACCTGGGAGCGCGCCGCCGAGCAGACCGTCGAGGGCTACCGGGCCGCGATCGCCACCGGCACCGGGAGCCGGGCCCGCTCCGGACCGGGCTGGCGCTACGTGGCCTGACGGCGGCCCCGGCGACCGGCCGGGTGGCGATCGGCCGCACCCGTCTTCCGGTGGTGCGCGCCGCCCCGTCCGCCCCCTGCGTGCGCCGCGCGCCCCGCGATTTCTCTGACTCGGCGTCAGGAACCTTGGGTACCGAAGGAATGGGAGTCCGCAGTGCTGACCGTTGATTTCTCGCGCTTCCCGCTCGCCCCCGGCGACCGGGTGCTCGACCTGGGCTGCGGCGGGGGGCGGCACGCGTTCGAGTGCTACCGGCGCGGGGCCCATGTGGTCGCCCTCGACCAGAACGCCGAGGAGATCGCCGAGGTCAGGAAGTGGTTCGCCGCCATGGAGCAGGCTGGCGAGGCGCCGGAGGGCGCGTCCGCGGTCGCGATCGAGGGCAACGCGCTGGCCCTGCCGTTCGAGGACGACCACTTCGACAAGATCATCATCTCCGAGGTGATGGAGCACATCCCGGACGACAAGGGCGTGCTCGCCGAGATGTTCCGGGTGCTCAAGCCCGGCGGCCTGCTCGCCGTCACCGTGCCGCGCTGGCTGCCCGAGAAGATCTGCTGGGCGCTCTCCGACGAGTACCACGAGGTCGAGGGCGGCCACATCCGGATCTACCGGGGCGACGAACTGCTCGACAAGCTCAAGGACGCCGGCCTGGAGCCGTACGGCACCCACCACGCGCACGCGCTGCACTCGCCGTACTGGTGGATCAAGTGCGCGGTCGGCGTCGACAACGACACGTCACTGCCGGTCAAGGCGTACCACCGGCTGCTGGTCTGGGACATCGTCGGCACCCCCGTCATCAGCACCCTCACCAAGGCCGCCGAGCGGGCCCTCAACCCGGTGATCGGCAAGAGCTTCGTCGCCTACGCCGCCAAGCCCCACCGGGCCGGCACCCGGGGCGGCGCGGCGGACCGGGCTGCGGGCGGGGCGGAGTGACCGCCGCCGTCCCGGAGGCCCTGCTGCTCGACGGGGTGCTCGACGCCGAACAGGCCGCCGGCACCGTCCGCAGCATCCTCGCCGAGCAGCAGCCCGAC
The DNA here is from genome assembly GCF_040302725.1 of Kitasatospora sp. NPDC097605. Classification (NCBI taxonomy): domain Bacteria; kingdom Bacillati; phylum Actinomycetota; class Actinomycetes; order Kitasatosporales; family Streptomycetaceae; genus Kitasatospora; species Kitasatospora sp. NPDC097605. The sequence continues at coordinate 178,717 of NZ_JBEOSF010000014.1, forward strand.
GGCGCCGTACCGTGGTTCCGCGGCCACCACCTCGACCCCTGGGACCACACCGAGGCGGCGATGGCGCTGGACACCGCCGGCGAGCACGCCGCCGCCGAGGCCGCCTACCGCTGGCTGGCCGCGCGGCAGAACCCGGACGGCTCCTGGTACGCCGCCTACGCCTACGGGCAGCCGGAGCACGCCGACGGCGCGGTCTGCAACGCGGCCAAGGAGACCAACTTCTGCGCCTACGTGGCCGTCGGCGTCTGGCACCACCACCTCTCCACCGGCGACGACGCCTTCCTGGAGTGGATCTGGCCGACCGTCCGGCGCGCGCTGGACTTCATCGTCGCCCAGCGGCTGCCCGGCGGCCCGATCGCCTGGCGGGTCGACGAGCACGGCGCGGCCACCGACGAGGCGCTGCTCACCGGCTCGTCCAGCATCCTGCACGCGCTGCGCTGCGGGCTCGCCGTCGCCGACTACCTGGAGGAGCCGCAGCCCGACTGGGAGCTCGCGGCCGGGCGGCTGCGGCACGCCGTCACCCACCACCCCGAGCGGTTCCTCGACAAGGACCGCTACTCGATGGACTGGTACTACCCGGTGCTCGGTACCGCGCTGCGTGGCCCGGCCGCGCTGGAGCGGATCGCCCGGGACTGGGACCGCTTCGTCGTTCCCGGCCTCGGCGTGCGCTGCGTCAGCGACCGGCCCTGGGTCACCGGCGGCGAGAGCGCGGAGCTGGCCATGGCGCTCTGGGCGGTCGGCGAGTCCGACCGCGCGGTGGACATCCTGCGCTGGATCCAGAAGCACCTGCGGCACGAGGACGGCTCGTACTGGACCGGGTACGTCTTCGAGGACGACGCGATCTGGCCCGAGGAGCGCACCACCTGGACGGCGGGGGCGCTGCTGCTCGCGGTCGCGGCGCTCGGCGGGGACCCGGCGACGGTGGCGGTGTTCGGCGGCGAGGAGCTGCCGGCCGGGCTGGTGGTCCAGGACTGCTGCTGACCGTCGCGCCGGTGACGCGAACGGCCGCGTACGGCGAAGGGGCGGGACCGGAGAGATCCGGTCCCGCCCCTTCGCCGTACGCGGCCGGGCCGGCCGCACGGGGTCAGCCGCGCTGGATGCCCGAGGTGTCGCCCAGCACGCCCTGGGTGCCGTCCTGCAGCTGGGCGACCAGCGCGGCGCCGCGCTGCTCGACCGCCAGGTACCAGGTGCCCGGGACGAGCTCGCCGACCGGGGCGCCGGCCGGGTTGTCCTTCGGGGCCAGCTGGCGCGGCGCCGGGACGGCGAACCAGAACGGCGCGAAGTCGGCCGCCGGGGCCGGCTGCGGCTGCGCGGCCTGCTGGGCGGCGGCGTGACGCGCGGCCTCGGCCTCGGCGGCCTGCGCGGCCGCGGCCTGCTGGGCGGCGGCGTCCTGCGGCTGGCCCTGGCCCTGGCCCTGGCCCGGGACCGGCTGGCCGGCCTGCGGGGTCGGGTAGCCGTAGCCGCCGGGCTGGCCGCCGAACGCGGGGGACTGCGCCTGGTTCGGGTCCTGGCCCGGGCCCGGGTAGCCGTAGTGGCCCGGCTGGCCGGGCTGACCGGGCTGGCCCGGGGCCGGGTAGCCGTCGCCGGCCGGGAAGGCGGCCGGAGCGGCCGGGCGGTCGGTGACCAGCGGGGTCTTGAGCACGGGGAGCAGCTGGCCGCCGGCGGCCGCACCGGCCAGGACGATCAGCGCGATGACGGCGAGCCAGGCGCCGATGCCGTGGTCGATGCCCTCCAGGCCGCCGCCGAGCGACCAGAGCGCGGCCCAGAGCGCGGCCACCGAGAAGGCGATGCCCCACTGGTCCAGGCGCAGGCCGAGGATCTGACGGTTCGCGGCCGCCTGGCCCTGGAAGCGCTGGACCAGGATCAGGGCGGCGGCGAGGATGCCGAGCAGGAAGACCGAGGGCAGGACGGGGAACAGGACGCTGTCCCAGGCGTTCGTCGAGGTGTCGCCGCAGTACTTGCCCTTGCAGTCGACGGTCCAGTACGGCAGGAAGGAGGCGATGAAGAGCAGGACGGCCGCACCTGCGACGGCGGCGTCTCCCTTGGTGAGAGCGCGCAGATTCACTAACGTTCCCCTCGTTGGTGTGTCGTGGTCGGCGGTTGTTCGTTGTCCGGCGCTCGGCCGGTGTGGTGTCGGCGCCCGTCCGGTCGCTGACCGGCCGGAAAACCCCGAACGGACCAGAAGCCTAGGGCCAACGGCCGCGCGGGTGCACGGCAGGGCACGGGAATGGGGCGAAGTCGTTGCAAACCACGCGGTTCCGACCAGGTGGTTCCGGCCTCGGCCGCCGGGCTCCGGCGGGCTCCTACCGGGTGGTCAGGAACGCCGTCAGCGCGTCGGCGATCCCCTGGGCGGCCTGCTGGCGCCACTGAGGATCCGTCATCCGGCGGGCGTCCACCGGGTTGCGCATGTTACCGCACTCGATGAACACCTTGGGCACGGTCGAGAGGTTGAGCCCGCCCAGGTCCGAGCGGGTGTCCAGGCCCTGGCTCGCGGTGTAGTCGGCGTACGGCTCGCCGGTCGCCGCCTGGAAGTTCTCGCGCAGCAGCAGGCCGAGGCGGTGCGAGGGGTCGACGATCGCCGAGGTGTTCGCCTTTCCCGCGACCACCTTGGCGGGCATGATCACATGGAAGCCGGTGCCGCTCGCCGGGCCGCCGTCGCCGTGCACCGAGACCGCCGCGTCGGCGTGGGCGGTGTTGCCGATCCGGGCGCGCTCGTCGATGCACGGACCCCAGGGCCGGTCGCCGTCGTGGACCAGCACCACGGTGGCGCCCCGGGCGGCGAGGATCGCGCGGGTCCGGCGGACCACGTCGAGGGAGTACTCGGCCTCGGTGTAGCCGGCGTTGGTGGAGGTGCCGGTGGTGTCGCACTCCTTGCGGGCGTTGCCGATGTCGACCTTGCGGTTGATCTCGGCGGTGTGCGCGAAGCTTCCGGTGTTGTGGCCCGGATCGAGCAGGACGGTGCGGCCGGTCAGGGTGGTGGCCGTGGGGGTGGCGGGGGCCGGGAACGCGGGGTCGGCGGTGGCGGGGCCGGTGGTGGCCGGGGCGGTGGTGGCCGGGGCGGTGGGGTCGGAGGGGGTCGCCCCGGGGGTGGTGGCAGGGGCGGTGGAGGATGCGGCGGCCGCGGCGGTGGGCGGCGGCGCGGCGTCGGGGGTGCCCCGGTCGGGGCCGCCGACGATCTGCCAGCCCAGCCAGCCGGCCAGGCCGAGCGGGGCCAGCACGCCGATCACGGTCACCGTGCGCGGCAGCGGGGACCGGCGGGGCCGGGCGGCCGGTGCGACGGCGGGCGTGGCAGCGGGCGCGGCGTCGTCGGGGGCGCTGTTCTCGGGGGCCTCGGCGTCGAGCGGGTCCATCGGGTCCATCGGGTCGAACGGCTCGGCCGGGTGGCGGGTGGTGCGCGTCACGGGTGGGTCAGATCCGGTCCTGGGTACGGGCGGTGAGTCCGAACTGGTCGGCGATCACCTTCCACTTCGTCACGAAGTCCTTCTTCGCCTGGGTGGCCTGCGGGTTGAGCTCGTCGGCGCGCTTCTTGTCGGCGGTGTTCGGGGCGCTGCCCGAGCAGCCCTGGCCGGCGACCGTCCGGGCCCAGCTCGCGTACGCCCGGTCGATGTCGGCGGACAGCTGCCAGGCGGACTTCAGCGACTGCGCGGCGTCCGCGCCGCCCGGCAGGTCGGTGACGCTCAGCGTGGCCAGCTTGGCGAGGAGCTGGTCGCGCTGCTTGGCGCCGTTGTCGAAGACCTGCGCGGCGGCGTCGATGTCCGGCTTGGCCGGGCAGCTGTTCACCTTGGCGACCGCGTTGCCGATCGGCGCCTTGGCGCTCTCGCCCTGGGTGAGCAGCTCGTCCAGGGCCTTGGCCTGGGACTGCGCGTTGGGCCCGCCGGCGGTCTCGGTCGGGCTGGGGGTCGCGCTCGCCGCGGCGGTGTCGGAGGCGGCCGGGGTCGGCGCGCCGGAGCCGTTGGGGGCCGGGGCGGGCGGCGGGTTCCCGGACGCGTCGGCGCCGCCGGTCGCGGCGGCGGACGGGGTCGTGGGGCCGGCCTGGTCGGTGCCGGACCCCTTGTCCCGGACCGCCCAGAGGATGCCGCCGCCCAGGGCCAGCACGAAGAGCAGGGCGAAGGCGATCAGCAGCGGTGCGCGCCGGCCGGCGGCGCGGTCCTCGTCGTCGGGCTCGGCGTAGCCGGTCGGGTAGTCGTGCTGCGGCTGGTCGTGCTGGGGGTGGTCGTACGGCGCGGGGCCGGACGGCCCGTAGGGGGCCGACTGGTCGTAGCCGGGCTGGTCGTAACCGGGCTGGGGCCGGGCCGGCTGGGGGAGGCCGGGCTGGTAGTGGCCGGGGTGGCCGTACGGGGGCTGGGCGCCGTAGCCCTGCTGGGGCGGGGGCGGGAACGCGGCCTGCTGCGGGTGCCCGGGCTGCTGCGGCGGCTGGTGGGGCGCGCCGTAGGACGGGCCGGCGCCCGGTGTGGCCTGCGGGAACGCCGGGGCGGTCCGGGGCGGCAGCGGGCCGGGGGCGGCGGGCCGCGGCGGCACCGGCTGCGGGATGACGGCCGTCGGGGCGTCGTCGGCGGGCGGTCCGGCCGGCGACTGCGGGGGGCGCGGCGGCGCGGCGGGGGCGGTCGGCGAGGAGGCGGGCATGGCGGGAGCGGCGGGGCTGGTCGGGGCGGAGGGCTGCTGGGGACCGCGCACCCAGCCGCCCGCACCGCCCCGGGCGGTCGGGTCCCAGACCGCCGGAGCGGTGTTCTGCTGGTCCGTCATCTGTGCTGGCCCCCACGGTCGGCCCGGGTGCGCTCCGCCCGGATGCTCTGCTGGTGTCTTGCGGCCGTGCCGCGGTCGCGGGTGTGCGCGACCGCGCGGACACCGTACCGTTCGCGCCCCCGCCCGACAGCCCCGGCACGACGTTAGAGCATCCGTGATCGTCCGTGGGCGGGGTGGGCGGATTCCGGACACCCCGGCCGGGCGGCGGGGTGTCCGGGGGCGGGCTCAGCCGGCGGTGCGGCGGCGCAGGACGCGCAGCGAACCGGTCACCGAGACCTCCTCGAACCCCTCGGCCAGCGCCCGCAGGTACACCCGGTAGGGCGCCTGGCCGCCGTCGGCCGGGTCGGGGAAGACGTCGTGGACCACCAGCAGGCCCTCGGGCGCCAGGTGCGGCGCCCAGCCCTCGTAGTCGGCGGTGGCGTGCTCGTCGGTGTGGCCGCCGTCGATGAAGACCAGGGCGAGCCGGCCGCCCCACAGGGCCGCGATCTGCGGCGAGCGGCCGACCAGGGCGACCACGTGCTCCTCCAGGCCCGCCGCGTGCAGGGTGCGGCGGAACCGGGGGAGGGTGTCCATTCGGCCGACCTCCGGGTCGACCAGCGTCGGGTCGTGGTACTCCCACCCGGGCTGCTGCTCCTCGGAGCCGCGGTGGTGGTCGACGGTCAGCGCCACGGTGCCGGCCTCCCGGGCGGCGGCGGCCAGCAGGATCGCGGAGCGGCCGCAGTAGGTGCCGATCTCCAGCACGGGCAGCCCGGTCCGGCGCGCGGCGGTCACGGCGGCGGCGTACAGGGCGAGGCCCTCGTCGACGGGCATGAACCCGGTCGCGCCCTCGAACGCGGCCAGGACCTCGGGCCGGGGGCGCGCGGTCTCCAGGAGGTCGGACATGGTGCTGCTCCTCGACGGGTGGTCCGGTGTTCTGCTCGCCGTCGGACCTTACTCGACGGTACGCCCCCGTTCCCCCGCTGCCCCGGGTGCGGGCCGGGGGTGGAACGTGTTCCAGTCGGCGGCCTGTGCGCCGTGCCAGAATCGGCGCGACCAGCGATCCGAGACGGACCCGGGAGCCGCCCCATGCGCGCAGCCATCCTGCACAAGACCGGTCAGGACACGCTCGACGTGCGCGACGACGTGGAGGCCGTGGGCTTCGGTCCCGGCAAGGTGCGGGTCCGGCTGCGCGCCGCCAGCCTCTGCCACTCCGACCTCTCGGCGATGAACGGCGTGCTGCCCCAGCCCGCGCCCTTCGTCCCCGGGCACGAGGGCGCCGGGGACGTCGTCGAGGTCGGCGAGGGCGTGACGGACCTCGCCGTCGGCGACCGCGTCGTGCTCTGCTGGATGGCGCCCTGCGGCCGGTGCGCGCACTGCGAGCGCGGCCGCTCGCACCTCTGCGTGGCCAGCCTGCGGCGGCTCGGCACGCCCAACTTCCGCTACGGCGCGGACGGTGAGGCGTCCGGGTTCTACGGCACCGGCACCTTCGCCGAGGAGGTGGTGGTCGAGCGCGACGCGGTGGTCCCGGTGCCCGCCGACCTCCCGTACGAGCTGGCCGCGCTGATCGGCTGCGGTGTGACCACCGGCGTCGGCGCGGCCGTCCACACCGCCCGGGTCGAGCCGGGCGCGTCGGTCGCGGTGATCGGCGCCGGCGGCGTGGGCGTCGCGGCGGTGCAGGGCGCGCGGGTCTGCGGCGCGGGGCGGATCACCGTGGTCGACCCGGTGGTCTCCCGCCGGGAACGGGCGCTGTCCTTCGGCGCGACCGAGGCGCTCGCCCCCGAGGAGCTCAAGGCGGTGGCCAAGGGCCTGCCGGGCGGCGGCTTCGACTACGTCTTCGAGGCGGTCGGCCGCTCGGCCACCGTCCGGGCCGGATACGGCGCGGCCCGGCGCGGCGGCGCGCTGGTGGTGATCGGCGCCGGGGCGCAGGACGACCTCGCGAGCTTCAGCATGGGCGAGCTGTTCTTCAACGAGAAGCGGCTGCTGCCCTCGCTGTACGGCGGCGCGCCGCTGGCCGTCACCGTCGCGCTGGTGGTGGAGCTGTGGCGGGCCGGGCGGATCGACCTCGCGGGGATGATCACGCACCGGGTGGCGCTGGCGGAGGTCAACGACGCGCTCGCGCAGATGCGCGGCGGCGAGGCGCTGCGGACGGTGGTGACGCCGGGCTGAGCGGCGTGGGGCCCGCCGGACGCTCCGGCGGGCCCCACGGCACTGGGCGTTCCCAGGGGGTCGCTCAGCCCTGGCCGGCGGCGCGGTGGCGGCCGTGCGGGTCGGCCTCGGGGCTGTCGTCGGCGGCGGACCGGCCGCGGTGGCGGCCGTGCGACGCGGTGTCCTCGGCCGTGGTCTCGTCGGCGTCGGTCCCGCTGAGGGGTCCGGTGGTGTCGGTGAGGGTGTCGGACATCAGAATCGTCTTTTCCTTGCGAGGGTGCAGGTGTTTCGGCGCCCGGCCGGCACATCGTGGGCGCGGTCGGGGCGCGACCGGTGATCGCGGCCCGTACCCCGGCCGCCACCTTAACCGCCGGAGCGGGCGAGATCCTATCGAGATCACGACCGCCTCCCGGGGAACGGCACGGCCCCGGACCACCCCGAGTACACCGGTGGCGCCGCCGCCCCCAGCCACCGGGTGGAGCGGCGCGAGCACCTGCGCATCGGCCGGCAGCACCCGCTGAGGGGCCGGAGCAGCAAGGTGCCGTCTTCGCCTGTCCGGACAGGCGAAGACGGCACCCGGGCCGATGGGCTACCGGCCGATCGCCACCACTAGCTGATGGTGAAGATCAGACAGGTCAGGATGAGACAGGTGAACTGGCAGCCGCCGCCGTGGCCGGTCAGCTCGACGGACTCGGTCTCCGGCAGCTCCTGCAGCGCCGCGAGGTCGGTCTCGAAGTCCAGCATGCTCTCCATGATCGGGTTCCTCCCCTTGGTGGTCGCGCCCGCCGCGACCTGCGGTGCGGGCGCTGTACTGGTGCTCCCCGGGGCGGCTCGGTGCGCCGCCGCGGGGTGTTCCCGGCCGCGCAGGGCCGGGCGGCCCGGGCCGCGAAGGGGCCCGGGAGTCCGTGGGTGAAGGTGGCCGGCGGGAGGGACTACCCCGGCCGGCCGGTGCGCAGGAACGTGGCGAGCAGTTCGTGCAGCACCGCGCCGCCCTCCTCGGCGAGGACCTCGTGCCCGGACCCCGCCGCCTCGACGTAGCGGAAGTCGGTCCCCTCCGTACGTCCGATCCGCAGCAACTCGTGCCGCAGCGAACGGGATTGGCTCACCGGGACGACCTCGTCCCGGTCGCCGTGCACGACCAGCAGCGGCGCGTCGATCCGGTGCGCGAGCTGGAGCACGTCGCGCGGCCCCCGGGCGTCCGCGATCGGCTCGCCGCCGCCCAGCCGGGTGGTCAACGCCCTGACGGGGGACGAGGCTTCGGCCAGCAGCCGGCCGCCCGACAGGAACGGTGCGACGACCGCGCAGCGCGTCACGTGCTCGGCGGGCGCGTGCGCCGCCGTCAGCAGCGCGAGGAACGCGCCGTAGCTGACCCCGAACAGGGCCGGCGGCTCCAGGCCGAGCGCGGCGCGCTGGCCGGCGACGGCCTCCAGCAGGTACAGCACGTCGTCGAGGTCAGGCCCGCCCCAGGCGCCCCGGATGGCCAGCGCGTGCGCCAACCCGTAGCCCGTGGACCCGCGCTGGTTCGGCGCGAGCACGGCCAGGCCCTCGGCCGCCATCCGCTGAAGCGCCGGGTCGAACTCCAGCCGCCAGGCGTCCGCCGGGCCGCCGTGCAGCGCCAGCACCAGGTGCGGGCTGCTCAGCCAGGCGTCCCCGCCGTACACCACCGCCTCCAACGGTCCCGCCGGGCCGGCGAGTTCGAGGCTCTGTGCGGGAAACCAGCGGCCGCCGTCACCGGGCTCGGCCGAGCCGTCCAAGCGCCAACCCCGCGGTGGCGCACCGGATCTCGCGCGGCCCATGGCGCCGGGACGCCAGGGCAGGACGGTGTCCCGCCAAGGGCCGGGCAGGCCGGAGCCGAGCGGCGCCAGTTGCAGCGGCAGCGGCACCGGAGCCGGGGTGGGCGCGGTGGCCGCCGGTCCCTGCGCCAGCAGCGCGTCCACGTCCAGGGTGGCGAGCGCGGCCGGGTGGTCGGGCGCCGAGTACGGCATCCGCAGCCCGCCCGCCGACCAGTGCCCCACCGCGCCGAGCCGCCCCGGCGGGACGGGCAGCGGGTCCAGCCGTCCGGCGGCCGGCCGCCACAGCGCGAGGGAGCAGCCAGCGCCGTGTTCGACCTGGACGGCCACCCGGGCCCCGTCCGGGCCCGGGCGCAGCGCCACCGGTCGCAGGAACATGCCCTCGACGTGCAGGGTCTCCGGGAAGCGCAGCGGTTCGCCGTCGCCCAGGACGCCCCAACCGATCCGGTCGGTGCCGGGCGCGTCACTGCGCACCATCGCGAACCGGCTGTCCGGGTCGAACAGCACCAGCCGGTCGTTGCTGCGCTCGCCGATCTCCAGCAGCGGGGTGACGGTGCCGCTGCGCAGGTCGAGCACCACGGTGCGGACCAGGCCGTCGCGCACCCGGTCGAGCGCCAGCAGCGTGCCGGTGCGGTCCAGCCAGACGCCCCCGCCGTGCAGGCCCGGGATCTCGGCGACCTGCTGCGGCGCGGAGCCGTCGGCACGCACCAGCCAGACGGTGGTGGCCGGCCGGGTGTCGCTGCCGAGGGCCAGTGCGACCGGCGCCCGGGAGTCCGACGGCGCGCCCTCCGGGAGCGGCAGGAGGCGCAGGCCGGGCATCCGCAGGGTGGTCAACGGCTGTTCGGCGGTGGTGGGCCGGCCGTCCTGGTCGGTGCCGGCGCGGAGCGTCACCAGGTCGTGCCGCTCGCCGTCGTGCCGGCAGACCAGCACCGAACCGTCCGGCAGGGCGACCAGTTGGGAGCGGAAGCTCTCGAAGCGGTTGCCCGGCAGGTGCAGCCCGGTCGGGACGGCGGGGCCGTCCGCCGGGAGGCGCCAACTCTCCACGTACCAGCCGCCGTCGGCGGCGGAGGCGAGGCAGGCGGCGTGGCTGCCGTCGGCGGCGAAGGTGAAGCTGAGCCGGCGCAGTGCCTGGGTGGCGGCGCGGGTGACCACGGTCATGTCGTCACCGCCCCGGCCGGGTTCGGAGCCGGGGCCGGGACCGGGTCCACCCAGAGCCGCGGGCCCCCGTGCCGCAGGCGCAGCAGGAAGGCCAGCGCGCCCGTCGTCCCGGTGCCGTACGCGGGGGCGGATCCGGTGCCGGTCTCGTCCGGCAGCACCAGCAGGCCGTCGCGCAGCGCCGACCGGGCGGCGATGAGGGTGCCCAACTCGGCCGCAGCGGTGCGGAATTCCGGATCGCCGGTGGCTTCGGCGAGGTCGAGCAGGAACTCTCCGTCGCCGGCCAGGCCGTGGCAGGCGGTGATGCCGCTGTGCCAGCGTCCGGCGGTCACCGCCCGGCCGGCGGCCACGGCCAGCCGGTGCGCGTCGGTGTCGCCGGTGGCGCGCCAGAGCCGGAGGAGGAAGGTTCCTGCGCCGGAGGACCCGCTGCACCAGTGGGCCAGCCGCACGTGGGCGGGGTCGTCGGCGCTCTGCGGCCACCAGGCGGCGGGGCCGGCGCCGTGGTCCGGGTCGAGGCGGGCGGTGGCGGCGAGGGTGCGGCCGGCCGCGAGCGCGCCGTCGAGGAACGCGCGGTCGCCCGTGGCGTGGGTGGCCGCCAGCAGGAACGTGCCGACCCCCGCGACCCCGTGGGCGAAGCCGAGGTGGGTGATCCCGGCGAGCGCCGAGTCGAAGTCCTGCGGCACCGGCCACACGGTGCCGTACGGCGCCTGCCGCGCGGCGGCCAGCAGGCCGTGGCCGCAGCGGGCGGCCCGGTCGAGGAATGCCGTCGGGTCGATCGTGTCGCCGGGGAATTCCTCGGCGGTGAAGCGGAGTTGGAGGAAGCCGGCGCCGGCCGCACCGTGGCAGACGTCGGGGTTGGGCCACTCGACCGCTATCCGGGTCGCCAGCCCGGCCGCTCGCCCGGCCAGGGCCCGGTCGTCCAGCGCGCGGGCGGCGTCCAGCAGCGCCCAGGCGGCGCCCGACCGGCCGAAGTGCAGGCCGGGCAGCACCACCGGCTCGGCGGCGCACCGGCGTTCGATCCACTCGGCGGCGGTCCGGGCGGTCACCCGGGCGGTCTCCCGGACGTCCTCGGGCAGGCCGGCGGTCACGACGGCCCGGGCGAGCACGGCCAGCACCCCGGCCGCGCCGTGCTGCACGTTGCACGGGTCCGACCGCTCGCCGGCCGGCACCACGGGCCAGAGCCGGTCCCGCCGCGCCGGCGTGGCACTGACGGCCAGCTGCCGCAGCCCGTCGTGCAGCACCCGGTCGAGGACGGCCGCCGAGCCGTTCCCGCCGCTCGCGGCACGGCGAACGCGCGAAGGGCCGTGCGGGGACTCCCAGCTGGTGCCGGCGGAGGACGGGCCGTCGGCGCGGGCCGCGTTCGGGGGCAGCGGCACGTTGTCGGCGGCCTCGGCCTCCCCGGTGATGCCGAGGGCGACGGGGGCGGTTGGCGGGTTGCCGGTGCGGGGCGGGTCCGGCGGCGGGACGGCGTCGGCGTGCGGGTCGTTCGTGGGCTCTGCTGCGGCGCCGAGGTTGGCGCCGGTGCGGGCCGTGTTCGGGGGCGGCGGCACGTTGTCGGTGTGCGGGGCGTAGCTGGGCTCTGTGACCGGGGGCTCCGTGTCCCAGCGCGTGGAAGGGGCTCCGGCCTCCTCGCCGTCACCGCCCGGCGCGGTCGCCAGGGCCTCCCGTACCCGGGCCGTGGGCCAGCGGAGCTGCGGGGTCTCGGCGCGGAGGCCGAGGACGGACGGGGCGAGGCGGTGGGCGGTGGTGCCGCAGCGGGCGGCCAGGGTGAGCCAGCGGCCGAGCCGGTCGGCGACCGGGCGGGCGTGCGGGAGGTCTTCGGGCAGCAGCGGGTCGTGACCGGTGGCGAGGAGGAAGAAGAGCCCGCCGAGCGCGTACAGATCGGCCTCCGGTTCGGCCGTGCGGACGCCCCCGCCCTCCCCGCCGTCCCCGGCGACCAGGGCGAGCCGCCCCGGCCCCTGCTCGGGGGCCCGGTAGCCGGGGGTGCCGGCCGAACCGGCGCGGCTGCCGGCCTCGGCGGCCAGCTCCAGGTCGACCAGCCGCAGCGAGCCGTCCGGCTGGACGAGGACGTTGCCGGGGGAGAGGTCGCGCAGGACGAGGCCCTGCTCGTGGACCCGCTCGACGAGGTCGAGCAGGGCGTGGGCCATCGGTCCGGCCTCGGCCCAGTCGACGTCGGGACTGCCGTCGCGGCGCAGCCGGGCCGCGACCCAGCTGCCCAGCGGCTGTCCGGCGATTCGTTCCTGCACGAGGAAGAGTGAGTCGTCCTGTTCGACGAGTTCGACCGGGCGCGGCGCCAGCTCCTGGCCCTCCAGCCGGGCGAGCAGTGCGGCCTCGTGCCGCAGCGCGGCGCGCGCGTCCGTGCCGGCGCGGTCCACCTCGATGTGCGCGCGGGCCTGCTTGACCACGACCTCGGCGCCGCCGTCGGTGTCCCGGCCGAGGAAGACGCCGCCCTTGGCGCCGTGCCGGATCGCCCCGGTGACCACGTACCGCCCGGCGAGCAGCACCCCGCCGCTGCCGCGCCGCCGCGCCGCCGGCCGGCCCGCGCCCGGCCGGTACCCGGACGCGGCGCCGTACCCGCCCCGACCGCCCGCGCCCCCGCCCGCGACTTCGTCCGGCGCCCCCGCCCCGTCGGCGGCCAGCGGGTCCCGCGCCCACGGCGGGCACCGGTACGCCGCCCCGCGCACGTCCTCGACCCGCTCGCCGCCCGGCCCGCGCAGCATCGACCGGTACCCGCCGTCGTTGCCCAGCTCGGCGCGGGCCGCGATGGCCCCGTACCGGTAGTGCACCAGGCTGCCCGGCCGGTACGGGCGGTCGGAGAGCACCACGGGACCGGGCAGGCCGTCGGTGGCCCGGTGCAGCGCGGCGGCCAGCCGCCGGAACTGCGCCTCGCCGGCCGGATAGACGGTGATGAACTTGCCGGCCGAACCCCGGTCGCTGTTGCGCGAGTTGAGCTGGTGCAGCCGCTCCTGCGAGGCCGCGAACTTGAACGCGCACGGGTCCTCGGCGAGCACCTCGGTGACGGCCGCGAGCACCGCGCCGCCGACCGCCGAGGCGGCGCTGACGTGGAGCTTCCAGCCCTCCTCGGGCAGCTCGCCCGCGGACGGCCTGGCCGTGCACCAGAAGCCCTCGACGGTGACCCGCCAGCCGGCCTGCCCGTCGGCCCGCGCGTCCCCCTCGCCTCCCCGGCCTCCGGCGGCGGCCAGCGCCGTCCGCGTCATCCCGGGCCACTGGCCGGCCGCATCCGGCCCGTGGTCCGCCGAGCCCGTCCCTCCGGCCGTACGAAGCGAGGTGCCCGCCTCCATTCGCCACCACATCCCTTCGTCTGGTGCCCGCGCCCCGCCGGTGCCCACGGCCCCGGCTCCGGGGCACGCGGCCACGGCCTGAAATCGGTTCCTCGGAAATGCCCCGGGTGTGCTGCCCGGCGGCGCCGACACCCTCGGCACCGCCCCGGCCGCGTCCGCCGCCGGGCCCGGTCCGCCCTGCTCGGCCGGGCCCGTACGTCCGGCGGAGCGCCCCCCGGCCCCCGGACCGGCTCCCTGGTCGGGTCGTCGGCCGGGCGACCGGTCGGGGGGCCGGCCGGGACAACCGGCCGGGCAACTCCCGTTCGCAGAAGTGAAGTTACGTTCGGTAGCGAGGGATGCTCAATCCGAAGCCGGTCACTTCACTCGTAAGGGTGATCCGGGCGCCGTTTCGAATTCGTGCGAACGGCCCGGTGTGCGCGGTGCACGCCCCGTCCCCCGGCGCGGAGCGCCGCCGGCCGCCGGTCGAACGGGGCCGCGCCGCCCGCCCGCGCATGCCGCGCCGCAGGTTGACGCGCAGCCGTACGCCCCACCCGCCGGCCGACCCGTCGGCCGAACCGCCCGCCCACCGACCGCCCGACCCGCCGCAGCCGGAGAACCGGCGGACCGCCCCCGCCCGCGCGCACGGTAGTCTCGACAGGTGCCGAAACTGTCCGACGTCATCACCGCCCTCGAAGAGCTGTACCCGCCGCAGTGGGCGGAGTCCTGGGACGCCGTCGGCCTGGTCTGCGGAGACCCTCAGGCCGAGGTCCGCCGCGTGCTGTTCGCCGTCGACCCCGTACAGGTGGTTGTCGACGAGGCCGTCGAGTGGGGGGCCGACCTGGTCGTCACCCACCACCCGCTGTACCTGCGCGGCACCACCACCGTCGCCGCGACCACCTTCAAGGGCCGCGTCGTGCACACCCTGATCCGCAACGGGATCGCCCTGCACGTGGCGCACACCAACGCCGACCACGCCGACCCGGGCGTCTCGGACGCGCTCGCCGAGGCGGTCGGCGTGACCGTCACCGGCCCGCTCGTCCCGGACCCGACCGACCCGCTGGGCCGGCGCGGCACCGGGCGGGTCGGCCTGCTGGAGCCCCCGCTGACCCTCGCCGTGTTCGCCGCGAAGGTCGCCCGGCGGCTGCCGGCCACCGCCGCCGGCGTACGGGTCTCCGGTGACCCGAACCGCCTGGTCAGCCGGGTCGCGGTGTGCGGCGGCTCCGGCGACAGCCTGTTCGCCGAGGTGCGCGCGGCCGGCGTGGACGCCTACCTGACCGCCGACCTGCGCCACCACCCGGCCTCCGAGGCCGCCGAGGCGGCGCCGGTCGCCCTGGTCGACGCCGCGCACTGGGCCACCGAGTGGCCCTGGCTGCCGCTGGCCGAGCGGGCGCTGCACGGCGCCGCCGAGAAGCACGGCTGGACCGTGGAGACCCGGGTCTCCCGCACGGTCACCGACCCGTGGACCGCGCACGCCCCCATGTCCTTCCCCGCCTGACCCGATTCACAGGAGCTCTCCGCTTGAACGCCGCGCCCGCCGACCAGATCCGCCTGCTCGACCTCCAGGCCATCGACTCCAAGCTCGACCAGCTGGCCCACCGGCGGCGCAGCCTGCCCGAGCACGCCGAGATCGACAAGGTCACCGCCGACCACACCGCCCTCAAGGACCTGGTGGTCGCCGCCCAGGCCCAGCACGGCGACACCACCCGTGAGCTCACCAAGGCCGAGCAGGACGTGGAGCAGGTCCGCACCCGGGCCGCCCGCAACCAGCAGCGCCTGGACTCCGGCGCGATCACCTCGCCCAAGGACCTCGAGAACCTCCAGCACGAGATCGGCTCGCTGGCCAAGCGCCAGGGCGACCTGGAGGACGTCGTGCTGGAGATCATGGAGCGGCTGGAGTCCGCCCAGACCCGGGTCACCGAGCTGGGCGCCCGCCTGGAGCACTCCACCGTCGTGCTGACCGAGGCCGAGGGCCGCCGGGACGCCGCGTACGCCGAGATCGACGCCGAGGTGGAGAAGGTCAAGCGCGACCGCGAGGCCGTCGCCGCCGTCGTCCCGGCCGACCTGATGAAGCTCTACAGCAAGCTGCGCGAGACGCAGGGCGGCGTCGGCGCGGCCCGGCTGTACCAGCGCCGCTGCGAGGGCTGTCGCACCGAGTTCTCGATCACCGAGCTCAACTCGATCAAGGCCGAGCCGGCCGACAAGGTGGTCCGCTGCGAGAACTGCTCGCGGATCCTGGTCCGCACCGCCGACTCCGGCGTCTGAGCCGGTGACGGCGCGCAGGTTCGTCGTCGAGGCGGACGGCGGCTCCCGGGGCAACCCGGGGCCGGCCGGCTACGGCGCGGTGGTCCGTGACGGCGACACCGGGCAGATCCTCGCCGAGGCGGCGGAGTTCATCGGTCACGCGACCAACAACGTGGCCGAGTACAAGGGGCTGATCGCCGGCCTGCGCGCCGCCCGGGAGATCGACCCGGGGGCCTCGGTGGACGTCCGGATGGACTCCAAGCTGGTCGTCGAGCAGATGTCCGGCCGGTGGAAGATCAAGCACCCGGACATGCAGCCGCTCGCCGCCGAGGCCCGCGAGGTCTTCCCGCGCGGACAGGTCCGGTACACCTGGATCCCGCGCGAGAAGAACAAGGAGGCCGACCGGCTCGCCAACGAGGCGATGGACGCGGGCAAGGCCGGCCGCCAGTGGGAGCCCCGGCCCGCCGCCGCACCCGCGCGGGCCGCACTCGCGCAGGCCGCCGAGGAGCCCGAGCCGCTGGAGACCGCCGCGCCCAAGGCGGGCTGGGCGGCCCCCGCGGACCTCGGCACCCCGACCACCCTCGTCCTGCTCCGGCACGGCGAGACGCACCTCACCCCGGAGAAGCGGTTCTCCGGCAGCGGAGGCACCGATCCGGAGCTCTCCGAGAAGGGCCGCTGGCAGGCCGAGCGGGCCGCCGAGGCACTCGCCGCGCGCGGCTCGATCCAGGCCGTGGTCGCCTCGCCGATGCGCCGCACCCGGCAGACCGCGGAGGCCGTCGCCGCCCGGCTGGGCCTGGACGTCCGCTACGAGGAGGGGCTGCGCGAGGTCGACTTCGGCGCCTGGGAGGGGCTGACCTTCGCCGAGGCGCGGGAGCGGTACCCGGACGACCTCACCGCGTGGCTCGGCTCCACCAAGGCCCGGCCGACCGGCGGCGGTGAGAGCTTCGCGACCCTGACCCACCGGGTCGGAGTGGCCCGGGACAAGATCCTCGCCCGCTACCCCGGGAAGACCGTGCTGGTGGTCTCGCACGTCAGCCCGATCAAGACGCTGGTCCGGCTGGCGCTCGGCGCGCCGCCGGACTCGCTGTACCGGATGGAGCTGTCCGCCGCCTCGTTCTGCGCCGTCCAGTACTACGCGGACGGCAACGCCTCGCTGCGGCTGCTCAACGACACCGGGCATCTGCGCTGAGAAGCCGGGACACGCCGGGGGCCGGTCGGATCGACCGACCGGCCCCCGGCGCGTGGTACCCGGCGCGCCTCAGTGCAGCTCGGTGACCACCACGTCCAGTTGCCACGGCTTGCGCGCGGTGCCCTCGGCGGCGACCTCCACCCGGTGACCCAGCGCGAGCAGCGCGTCCAGCAGCTCGCCCGGCGTCTTCGGCTCGGCGCCCGCCACCAGCAGGTCGCGGACCAGCCGCCCCTTGGTGGCCTTGTTGAAGTGGCTGACAACGGTCCGCCGGCCGTCGCGCTCCTGGAGCACCCGCACCGTCGCCGTCCGGGACACCAGCTCGCCGGCCGGCTTCCAGGCCGCCGCGTAGGCGGAGGAGCGCAGGTCCAGCACCAGGCCGTCGGCGACCTCCGGCAGCACCTCGGCCATCGCGCGCCGCCAGTACGCGCCGAGCGCCCCCGGGCCGGGAAGTCTCACACCCATCGAGCAGCGGTAGGGCGGGATCCGGTCACCGATCCGCACCGCGCCCCAGAGGCCGGAGAAGACCAGCAGGCTCCGCTCGGCCCGGCCGTACGCGGCCGCGTCCAGCGTCGCCAGCCCGAGGTTGTCGAACAGCACCCCGGTGTACACCTGCCCGGCCGGGAACGCCCCCGCCGCCGGCAGCCCCGCGTTGCGCGCCACCTCGCCGCGCAGCCCCGGGCTCAGCCCGAGCACCTCGGCGGCGGCGTCCTCGTCCCCGCGGCACAGCGCGACCAGCGACTCCAGCACCTCCGCCCGCGCCGCCGTCAGCCCGGGCAGCGACAGCCCGTCGAGCGCCACCGGCACACCGTCCCCGGACGCGGCCTTCCCCTCCGAGGGCGGCAACAGCACCAGCACGACGGACTCCTCCACGCTCCACGGCCACGAACCACGCCACCCTACGCAACCGACCCCCGCGCCGGGAAACGGCTGGTCACCGCCGCTCCGGCGCCGAGCGCCAGGCAGAGCGGCGCGTAGCACCGGGTGTCCATCCGCCGGAACCGCTCGCTGCTCGGGCCGAGCCCGAGACCGGACACCACCAGCCCGCCGGCCCCGCGGGCCAGCAGCACCGCCGACACCGTCCGCACCCCCGCCCGCCGCAGCCGCGCGGGCCCCACCGCCGGTGCCACCCCGGCCTCCGCCGCCACCAGATACGCGGCCGCGCCCAGCGCCCCGGCCACCGCCGCGCAGGCCGCCGCCGGAGGGACGCCCTCGCCCGTGCCGACCAGGGTGTCCGCGAACTCCTCCGGCGTCCGCAGCGGCCACGTCGTCACCGTCCAGAGCGCGTGCAGCGCCCCGGCCGCCGCGAGCCCCCCGGCCACCGCCGCACCCACACCCCGGGTCACCGCGCCCATCGCCCGAACCTCCGCCCCGCCCGACTCCTCGACACCGCCCACGCTATAACCCCTTACACGCCGGCCCCGCGCGGAAAACCGCTGGCCGGCGCGAGCCCGCCGGCCCTACTGTCGGGCCGGACCGGCAGTGACGACCGAGGAGCGTGCCGTGACGACCCCGCACCCCCTGGACCGCGTCCCCGACGACGGCACCGTGGCGGAGGAGCCGCCCGCCGAGCGGCCCCCGGCCACCCGCGCCGAGCGCCGCGCCGCCCTGGTCCACCGCATCCGGGAGGCCAACGCGGAAACCCTGGAGAGGCTCAAGGACCTGTGATCGACTACCTCGACCTGGACGACGTCGGCTACCTCGCCGGCGGCCCCCGGAACATCCGCGACCTCGACGCCCTGCACTCCGCACTCGGCCGCCCCCGGGCGAGCCTCTTCGGCGCGGACGCCTACCCCGACGTGTGGACCAAGGCCGCCGCGCTCGGCCAGAGCCTCGCCCGCAACCACCCCCTGATCGACCGGAACAAGCGCACGGCCTTCGAGGCGATGCCGCTGTTCCTCGACTACAACGGCGAGCCGTACACCGACCCCGGCCCCGACGAGGCCGTGGCCTTCGTCCTCCGGCTGGCCACCGGCGGCTACGACGACAGCCTCACCCTCGCCGCCGCGGACCTGCGCACGCTCCTCGGCCGCTGAACGCGCCGCCGCCGTCGATGTGGAGGACGGTGCCGGTGACGAAGGGGCTGGTCATGGCGAAGTGGACGGCGCGGGTGAGGTCTTCGGTGGTGCCGGTGC
>NZ_JBEOSF010000015.1:0-188050 GCF_040302725.1 Kitasatospora sp. NPDC097605
CGCGCCCCGCGCTTGCGTGGTGGGCCAGGCGCCGCCCCCCCGCGCGGCGGGGGGCGCGCGCCCCCCCCCCCCGCGGGGGCCCGAGGGTGCCCGAGGGTGCCCGAGGGTGCCCGAAGGAGCCCGAGGGTGCCGTGGAGGAGGGAGGAGGAGGGGCGGGGTGGGGGGTGGGGGGGAGGGGGCCCCGGAGAAAGGAGTGGAAAGAAAGGGGGTTGCGGCGGGGTGGCGAGCGATTACTGTGGCGTCGGCCATCCGGCCGACGCGGCCCGGGCGGCCGGCACAACGATCGCAACGCTCGTGCACGACCTCACCGAGAGGTATCGACATGATCACTCGCAGATCGCTCATCGGCGCCGCCGGCGCCCTGGCCCTCCCGCTCTCCGCCGTCTCCGCCGTTCCCGCCGTCGCCACGGCGGCCGAGGCCCGACGACGACGCTGGTCCCGGCTCTCCGGCCACCTGCACGGCACCCTCGTCCTCCCCGGCGACCCGGCCTACGGCACCGCCAAGCAGATCGGCCAGGCCCGCTTCGACGCCGTCGAGCCGGCCGCGATCGCCTACTGCGCCGACGAGGCCGACGTGGCCCTCTGCCTGCGCTACGCCCAGGACCAGGACCTCCCGATCGCCGTCCGCGCCGGCGGCCACAGCGGCGGCGGCTACTCCACCGGCACCGGCCTGGTGATCGACGTCTCGCGGCTGAACTCCGCGACGGTCACCCCCGGGGCCGCCACCTTCGGCGGCGGCAGCCAGCTGGTCGACGTCACCAACGCCGTCGCCCCGCACGGGCTCGCCGTCTCGGGCGGCTTCTGCCCCACCGTCTCCCTCGGCGGCTTCCTCCAGGGCGGCGGCATCGGCCTGCTGACCCGCCACGTGGGCATATCCAGCGACAAGGTGACCGCGGCGCGCGTGGTGCTCGCCGGCGGCCGGACGGTCACCGCCTCGCCCGACGAGCACGACGACCTGTACTGGGCGCTGCGCGGCGGCGGTGGCGGCAACTTCGGCGTCGTCACCTCCTACACGGTGACGCCCGTCCCGCTGGCCACCCTCACCCTCGCCAGCCTCACCTGGTCCTTCGACCACGCGGTGGACCTGCTGGACGGCTGGGCGCACTGGCTGCCGGACGCGCCGCGGACGCTGGGCGGCGGCGCGGTGGTCGGCCTGCGGGACGCCGCGCCCGGGGCGACCCCGTTCGTCTCGGTGCTGATCGGCTCGGTCGGCACCGAGGCCGAACTGGCCGCCGAAACGGCCCGGTTGACCGACCTGGTGGGCGCGCTGCCGGCCACCGGGAACAGCTTCACCGCCCCCTACCTCTCGGTGATGATGGGCCTCTACGGCTGCGGCTCCTACACCCAGGACCAGTGCCACCGGGCGGGCACCGGCCCGGCGGCGGTGCTGGCCCGGCCGACCGCCGCCGTGGACCGGGGCCGGCTGTTCGACGCACCGCCGCCGCGCTCGCTCTGGGACGCCGCGATCGGCCTGTTCGACCGGGACCGGCTCGCCGGCCAGCAGCGCATGGTGCAGCTGAGCGCGCTGGGCGGCGCCGCCAACGACCCGGCCCGCACCGCCACCGCGTACGTCCACCGCGGTGCGCTGTTCAACGCGAGCTTCGGCGCGGTGATCGCGACCGGCCCGGCGGACGAGGCGGCGCTGGCGGCGGCCCGCCGCTGGGCGGACACCGGGTTCGCGCTGCTCGACCCGCACTCCACCGGCGAGACGTACCAGAACTTCGTCGACCCCGGGCTGCCGGACTGGCGGCACGCCTACTACGGCGAGAACTATCCGCGGCTGGTCGCGGTGAAGCGCCGCTACGACCCGTACCGCCTGTTCTCCTTCCCGCAGGCCGTCGGCGCGGCCCCGGACCCCCGGGACTGACCCGCGCGGCGCGGCCCCGGCGGGACGGCGGGGCGGCGGATTACGGCCGGGGCCGCGCCGCCGAGCGGGCACAATGGCGTATGACGGTCGGCTCCCGCCCCGGGGGCCTTGGGCGTGTCGACTTGGAGGCCCGGGTGAGCGATCTTCCGCGCAAGGCAATGACCCGCACGGCAAGACTCGCCGCCCTGCCGCTGGGGATAGCCGGCCGGGCCACCCTGGGCCTGGGGAAGCGGATCGGCGGCCGGTCGGCCGAGGTGGTCACCGCCGAGCTGCAACAGGCCACCGCCGACCAGCTGTTCAAGGTCCTGGGCGAGCTCAAGGGCGGGGCGATGAAGTTCGGGCAGGTGCTGTCCGTCTTCGAGGCCGCCCTGCCGGAGGAGGTGGCCGGCCCCTACCGGGCGGCGCTGACCAAGCTGCAGGACGCCGCGCCGCCGATGCCGGCCGCGAAGGTGCACGCGGCGCTGGCGCAGCGGCTGGGCGGGGACTGGCGGAGCCTGTTCCGGGAGTTCGACGACCGGCCGGCGGCGGCCGCCTCGATCGGCCAGGTGCACCGGGCGGTGTGGCACGACGGCCGCGCGGTCGCGGTGAAGGTGCAGTACCCGGGCGCGGGGGACGCACTGTTGGCGGACCTGTCGCAGTTGAGCCGGGTGGCGTGGCTGCTGGGTCCGCTGATTCCGGGTCTGGACATCAAGCCGCTGATCACGGAGCTGCGGGAGCGGGTCGCCGAGGAGCTGGACTACGAGCTGGAGGCGCAGGCGCAGCGTCGTCACGCGGAGGAGTTCGCGGGCGATCCGGAGATCGTGGTGCCGGGTGTGGTGGCGCAGGCGGACCAGGTGCTGGTGTCGGAGTGGATGGGCGGCACGCCGCTGGCCGAGGTGATCGCCTCGGGTTCGCAGGAGGAGCGGGACCGGGCGGGCCGGCTGCTGGCGCGGTTCCTGTTCGCCGGTCCGTCGCGGACGGGGTTGCTGCACGCGGATCCGCATCCGGGCAACTTCCGGCTGTTGAAGGACGACGGCCCGGTGGAGGGCTGGCGGCTGGGGGTGCTGGACTTCGGCACGGTGGACCGGTTGCCGGGCGGGTTGCCGGCGCCGATCGGGGCGTCGTTGCGGATGGCGTTGGCCGGGGACGCGGCGGGTGTGCTGACGATGCTGCGCGAGGAGGGTTTCGTGAAGCCCTCGATCGAGCTGGATCCGGACGCGGTGCTGGACTATCTGCTGCCGATCATCGAGCCGGCGGCGGTGGAGTCGTTCCACTTCACCCGGGCGTGGATGCGGGCGCAGGCGGCGCGGATCGCCGATCCGCGGTCGCCCGCGTACAACCTGGGCAAGCAGTTGAACCTGCCGCCGTCGTACCTGTTGATCCATCGGGTGACGCTGAGCACGATCGGGGTGCTCTGCCAGTTGGGTGCGAAGGCGCCGTTCCGGGCGGAGATGCTGGAGTGGCTGCCGGAGTTCGCCGAGGCTGGCTCGCCGGGGAAGCGGGCGGCCGCGCGGACGGCCGGGCCGGTGAAGAAGGCGACGGCGAAGAGCCCTGCGGCGAAGAAGGCGGCGCCCGAGAAGGCGACCCCGGCCAGGCGTCGGAGCCCGTCCGCGGAGGGCTGATCCGCCGTCCGCCACAACGGCCGCAGGCCGCCTCCCGGTGTCGGGGGGCGGCCTGCGGCGCGACGGGGGTCCTGGGTTCAGTGCACCGGCGTCCCGGTCACGGTCACATCAGGGCGACGGCGAGGGCCTTGCGGGCCCGCAGCGAGGCGCGTTCGGCCTTGCGCTTGAGCCGGTGGGCCCGGGCCAGCCGGCCGACGAGCCGTTGGTGCTCGGCCTCCTGGAGGCGCTCTTGCATATGCGCCCGGGCCAGGGATTCGTGGAGGAGTTGCATCTCGAGGGTCCTGTTCTGGATCTGGAGTTCGGTGGTCTGCTCTGCGCGGACGGTCGGATCGATGGCGGCGGCGGTCATGTGGTGGTCCTGCTCGTGGTGCGTCGTCGGGAAGGGGTGGATGCGGGCGGCGTCGGCCTTGGCGGCGGCGAGGCGTACGGAGCGGCGGAGGGCGTTGTCCAGCGGGGGCTGCTCTCCCCGGCGGACGGTTCCGGCTCCGGACGCGGGGTTCACGCCGCGACCTCGGTCTTGCGCGGGCGGCCACGCGGCCGCTTGCGGGCCACGACGACACCCTGGACGAAGAGCTCGCCACCCCAGACGCCCCACGGCTCGCGGCGCTCGAGGGCGCCGGTGAGACAGGCGTCCTTGACCGGGCAGGTGCCGCAGAGGGACTTCGCGTACTCGACGTCGGCGGGCGTCTCGGCGAAGAAGACCTCGGGGTCGAAGGCGCGGCACGGGATGGGGAGGCCGAGCTCCTCGGCCTGGTCGATCGAGGTGATCTGCATGGGGAGAACCTCCGGGGGGTCGGCCTGGTCGGCCTTGATCTGGCTTGTCGGCGGTACGGACGGGGTGGGCGGCGTGATGACCGTGGACACTGTGGGCGTCTTCCTCGTCTTCTCAGTGGGTCCGGCTCAGCTGACTGGTGGGGCTGGGCCGGAGGCCCCGGGGGGCCTGGGTGGTCTTGCGTACCGGACAAAACAGAAGGGCCGCGGATCCCGGTGTGTGGGGTTCCGCGGCCCTGGAGGCGCCGACCTGAGGCTGGCTCAGGTTCGTTCTCTCCAGGGTTCGGGGCCGCGGAAGGCCCGCATCCGGATGGCCGTGGCGCCGTTAAAGGCGGCCATGGCCTGGTTGATCTGCTGCTCGTTCTGCTTCTGGGTGTTTCCGGCACCGATGACCCGCGCATAGCCGCCATGCATGGCAATGGCTACGGCCGTCTTCGATGCCTGGGTCGGTCGCTCATCACGCAGGGAGCGCGAAGCATCGGCCGACGCCCAGTCGCGGGACAGACCAGTCTCGACACTGGTGCCGTCGAGGCTGCCGCCCTGGATGCCGTTGCTGCCGGGGCCAGTGTGTCCGAGGCCACTGACAGCGGGGGCGGGGGAGGCGGGAACGACGGAGACACCGGTGGTGCCGAGACCCAGACCGGCTCCGCACAGCTGGACGGCGAGCCGCTGGTTGGCGGCGCGCAGCGAGGCGGCGACGACGGTCTGGCCAGTCATTTTGGTGATCATGGTTTCCACTGCATTCGCCTCCTCTCGGCGTCTCGCGGAGCCTGGTCTCCCGGGCTCCGAACTGTTCGGATGTCTGTCTCGGTGAAGCTGATGAAGCTGGTGGAGCTGGTTCGAGCTGATGGGCGCAAGGGCGTGCGGCGGCAGGCGTCACCCCGTCCGATCGCGTCCCCTTGACCGCTCCGGCAGGCTATTGCGCTCCCGGTACGGCGCGCAAACTATTTTTCCGGCGAGTTTCCCGACGGTCTCCGCGGCGCCTCGCGGCGCCGGCTGTGATCGCCCCGGACCGGCTCAGGCCGGTTCGTCCGGCTGGTCGTCCATGACGTCCACCGGATCCCTGACGGGCTCCTCCCCCGCACACAACGAGAGCACGGCGGCCCCGTATTTGTCCAGCTTCATCGCGCCGACCCCGGAGATGCCGGCGAGCTCCTGGCGGTTGGCGGGGACGTCCTCGGCGATGGCCATCAGGGTGGCGTCGGTGAAGACGACGTAGGCGGGGGCGCCCTGTTCGCGGGCCTGGGCGGCGCGCCATTCGCGCAGCCGCTCGTAGAGCGCCTCGTCCATGGTGGAGGGGCAGCTCTCGCAGCGGCGGAGCTTGCGCTCGACGGCCTCGGTCAGGGCCCGCCCGCAGACCCGGCAGGTGACCGGGCCGCGGACCCGGCGCCCGGCGGAGCGCTCGCCGGCCTCGCCGCCGCGCCCGGCGCGCCCGGCGGGGCGGCTGCCGGGGGCGCTGGAGCCGGGGCGCAGCCCGTCCAGGAAGCGGCTGGGCTTGCGGGAGGCGCGCCCGCCCGGGGAGCGGGAGAGCGCCCAGGAGAGGGTGAGGTGCTTGCGGGCGCGGGTGACGCCGACGTAGAGGAGGCGGCGTTCCTCCTCGACCTGCTCGTCGGTCTTGGCGTAGATGATCGGCAGGGTGCCCTCGGTGAGGCCGACGAGGAAGACGGCGTCCCATTCGAGGCCCTTGGCGGCGTGCAGGGAGGCCAGGGTGACGCCTTCGACGGCGGGGGCGTGCTGGGCGGCGGCGCGGGCGTCGAGTTCGGCGACGTAGGCGGCGAGGTCGGTGCCCAGGCCCTCGGCGGTGCGGCCGCGTTCGAACTCCTCGGCGAGCCGGACGAGGGCGGCCAGGGACTCCCAGCGGTCGCGGACGGCGCCGGAGCCGGCGGGGGGTTCGGCGGTGAAGCCGCGGGTGGCGAGGACGGCGCGGACCTGGCCGGCGAGGTCGGGGGCGCCGTCGGTGACGGGGTCGGAGGCGGCGCGGGCGGCGCCGCGCAGCAGGACACCGGCGTCGCGGACCTCGGGGCGTTCGAAGAACCGTTCGGCGCCCTTGAGCTGGTAGGGGACGCCGAGGTCGGCGAGGGCCTGCTCGTAGACCTCGGACTGGCCGTTGGTGCGGAAGAGGACGGCGAT
This sequence comes from Kitasatospora sp. NPDC097605, assembly GCF_040302725.1. NCBI lineage: Bacteria > Bacillati > Actinomycetota > Actinomycetes > Kitasatosporales > Streptomycetaceae > Kitasatospora > Kitasatospora sp. NPDC097605. The sequence goes on from NZ_JBEOSF010000015.1 coordinate 6,370, forward strand.
CTCGCTGGCGCGCACGCCGGCGGCGAGCAGGTCCTTGATCCGGCGGGCGGTGGTCTCGGCCTCGGTGGGCTCGTCCTCGTACTCGGTGTAGACGGGTTCGGGGCCGGCCTCGCGCTGGGAGATCAGTTCGAGGCGGTGGCGGGCGGCCTCGCCGCGGGCCTGGGAGAGGAGTCCGTTGGCGAGGTGGACGACCTGGGGGGTGGAGCGGTAGTCGCGGACGAGCTTGACGACGGTGGCGTCGGGGTGGCGGTTGCGGAAGCCGAGCAGGTAGTCGGGGGTGGCGCCGGTGAAGGAGTAGATGGTCTGGCTGGCGTCGCCGACGACGCAGAGGCTGGCGCCGCCGCCGGGGCCGGTCCACTGGTCGAGCAGGCGCTGCTGGAGCGGGGAGACGTCCTGGTACTCGTCGACGGTGAAGTGCCGGTACTGGGCGCGGACCTGGTCGGCGATGTCGGGGCGGTCCTCGAGGATGGCGGCGGTGAGCAGCAGGACGTCCTCGAAGTCGATGTTGCCGCGGCGGCTCTTGGTCTCCTCGTAGACGCGGTAGACCTGGGCGGTCTCGGCGGGGTCGCGGGGGGCTTCGCGGCCGGACTTGGCGACGGCGGCGGGGTAGTCGTCGGGGCCGGTCTGGGTGACCTTGGCCCATTCGATCTCGGCGGTGAGGTCGCGCAGTTCGGTGCGCTGGACGCGCAGGCCGCAGCGGCCGGCGGCTTCGGCGACCAGCTGGACCTTGCGTTCGAGCAGTTGGGGGACGGGTCCGCCGACGGCGCGCGGCCAGAAGTACTGGAGCTGGCGGAGGGCGGCGGCGTGGAAGGTGCGGGCCTGGACGCCCTCGGCGCCGAGCTGGCGCAGCCGGCCGCGCATCTCGCCGGCGGCGCGGGCGGTGAAGGTGACGGCGAGGACCTGCTGGGGCTGGTAGACGCCGCTGCGCACGCCGTAGGCGATGCGGTGGGTGATGGCGCGGGTCTTGCCGGTGCCGGCGCCGGCGAGGACGCAGACGGCACCGTGCAGGGCGGTGGCGACGGCCCGCTGTTCGGGGTCGAGTCCGGCGAGGACGGCGTCGGGGCCGCCGGCGGCGGCGTCGCCGAAGCGGTGGGCGTCCTGGTGTCCGTCGAACGGGCTGCCGCTCAAGAGGTCTTCCTGCATGCGTTCCATCCTCTCAGTCCGCGCGGACATCCCGGGCGGGGTTGTCCACAGGTGCGGTGTGATCGCACGATGATCGGGACGCGGACGGCGGGTGGTGGTACGCGAGGGCGCGGGTGTTGCGCCTCGCGCCGGGTCGGGTGGGCGCGCGCCGGCGCGGCCGGGCCGGTCGTGGTACGGAATGACCGCCGGGCGGTGGACGTTGTCCCCCCGGAGCCGCGCGCTGTGCGCGGCACCCCCCTGCAGGCCCCTCCCCTACTCGAAGGAGTCCCCTCGATGTCCGGCAGCGTGACGATGTACAGCACGACCTGGTGCGGCTACTGCAACCGGCTCAAGAGCCAGCTGCAGCGCGAGGGCATCGGCTACACCGAGATCAACATCGAGGAGGACCCGGCGTCGGCGGCCTTCGTCGAGTCGGTGAACAACGGCAACCAGACCGTTCCGACCGTGCTGGTGAAGCCGGCCGGCGGCGGCGAGCAGGTCGTGATGACCAACCCGAGCCTGCTGCAGGTCAAGAAGGCCCTGGCGGCCTGACACCCGGCACCGGGACGGCCCGGTGCCCGGCCCGGCGACCGGCACCCCCGCGAACCCTGCGGCGCCGGGCCGGCGCGCACCGCCCACCGCGGCTACGGCGCGTCGGCCCGGGCCGGGTCGACGGGCGCCGCGGGCCCGGGCAGCGAGGCCCGGGCGCCGAGGTCGCCGACGCCGTAGACCAGCCGGCTGCGGTCGGCGGAGTAGCGGGTCTCGATGACCCGGACGGGCCCGCGCCGGTCGTAGGTGACCCGGGTCTGCACCATCAGCGGCACCCCGGGCCCGCCCTGGAACCACTGGGACTCCTCGGGCCCGGGCATCCGGGCGACGAGGTGGTCGACGGCGCCGATCTCGGTGCGGCCGAGGGCGGCGAGCACCGCCTCGTCGCCGCCGTCGATCTGGTCGGGTTCCATCAGCGGGGTGCCGGCGGCGAGGCCGGCCCGGTAGTGGCTCTCCTCGATGGAGTACGGCTCGCGGTCCAGCATGCGCAGCTGGCGGCGGACCACGATGGCCTCGCCGGGCCGCAGTCCGAGCCGTTCGGCGATGTCGACGCGGGCCCGGACGATCATCATCTCGAAGTCGACGGTGAGTTCGCGCCCGCTCTCGGCGGCCTCGCCCCGGTAGACGGCGCTGGGCACGGCCAGGCAGTCGCGCGGGACGGCGTCCTGCGGTTCGAGGCGGGGGGCGGGCCCGTAGGCGCGGTGGTCGAGCACGGGGTGCTCGCGCAGATAGGTGCCCTTGCCCTGGAGGCGGACCAGCCGGCCTTCGTTGACGAGGACGTCGACGGCGAGGCGGACGGTGTTGCGGGCGACGCCGTACTGCCGTTCCAGTTCGCTCTCGACCGGGAGGGCGGACGCGGTGGTGAACTCGCCTTCGGCGATCCGCCGGCGCAGGTCGGCGGCGAGGCGCTGGTATTTGGGGGATTGGGCGGTGCCCCGGGGGATTGTCACCCGAGTGAATGTAGCGAGACGGGTGAGGGGCTTTCAGGCGTTTGCGGCAAAGTCCGCCGGGATCGGTGACTCCGCCGGCCGGAGCCCCGGGGGCCGTACTGGACAGGGCCGCTCCGGTTACGAACATCCTGGGGAGACGGGTTCGAAAAGGAAATCGGGGGCGCGCGGATCAACTCCGCGCGCCCCCAATCCACGGAGCGCCCCGTGAATCCACGGAGCGCCCCGTGACCGCCGGAATTACCAGCGGGCCGCCGACGGCAGCGGCTCCCCGTACCAGAGCTCGACCAGGTGCCGGGCGATCGAGATCCCCGACGGCGGCAGGATCTCCCCCGCCGCCATGCCCGCCCGCAGCTCCTCCCGGGAGAACCAGCGCGCCTCGGCCAGCTCCTCGCCGTCCACGGTGATCTCGGTGTCCTCCGGGTGCGCCCGGCCCAGGAAGCCCAGCATCAGGCTGGACGGGAACGGCCACGGCTGGCTGGCCACGTAGGAGACCTCGGCGACCCCCACCCCGGCCTCCTCCCGCACCTCGCGCACCACCGCCTGCTCGATCGACTCCCCCGGCTCGACGAAGCCGGCCAGCGTCGACCAGCGGCCCTCCGGCCACAGCGCCTGGCGGCCGAGCAGGCAGCGGTCCCGCTCGTCGGTGATCAGCATGATCACCGCCGGGTCGGTGCGCGGGTAGTGCTCGGCCGCGCAGGAGGTGCAGCGCCGCACGTGCCCGGCGCCGGCCTTCTCGGTCGGGTGGCCGCAGCGCGAGCAGAAGCTGTGCAGCCGGTGCCAGTGCTCCAGCGCGACGGCGTGCACCAGCAGCCCGGCGTCCCGGTCGGAGAGCAGCGCGCCGACCTCGCGCAGCCCGGCCGGACGGGCGTCGCCGTCCAGCCGGCCCGGCAGGCTCTCGCCGGCCAGCGCGAAGTAGGAGACGCCGTCCTCGTCGGTGCCGAGGAAGTACCGGTCACCGCTCTGCGGCGCCTCGAAGGAGGGCAGCAGGACCAGCTCGGTCCCCTGCCCGGTGTCCACCACGAACGCCTCGCCGCCGGCGATCGGCAGCACCTTGGTGGTCGGGTGGCTCCACGCGGCCGCCAGCCAGGGCTCGTCGAACCGGTGCTGGGCCGCCCGGTCCACCCCGGCCCGGGCCAGTGCCAGGTGCAGCGGGCGTTCGGTCTCAGGCACGGTGCTCAACTGTTCCATCCCCACGTGATGAGTCTTCCGGACGGTTCGGGTCCCGCGGTCGGGTCCATGGTCGGGCTCACGGTCGGGTGCGCTCGGGCGGCCGGGCCGGGGCGGGCCCGTCCCCGGTCCGCCCGCACCCGCCCGCGGTTCACGCGCTCCCGCCGCCCGGCCGCCAGTTCTCGGCCAGGTCGGCCCACAGGTAGGCGGCGGTCTCGACGCCCTTGGCCAGCAGGTCCAGCTCGACCTTCTCGTCCACCGAGTGCCAGCCGTCCGAGGGCACCGAGATGCCGAGGAACAGCACCGGCGCGCCGAGCACGTCCTGCAGGTCGGCGGCCGGACCGGAACCGCCCTCACGGGTGAACAGGATCTTCTGCTCGAAGGCCCGGCCCATCGCCCGGACGGTGGACTGCAGCGCCGGGTGGTCGAGCGGGGTCAGGCAGGGCCGGGTCGCGCCCGGGAAGACCAGCTCGTGGCGGATGCCCTCGGGCACCCGGTCGGCCACCCAGGCGCGGACGGCCTCGCGGACCTTCTCGACCTCCTGCCCGGCGACCAGCCGGAAGGAGAGCTTCAGGTGCGCCGAGGCGGGCACGATGGTCTTGCCGCCGGGGCCGGTGTAGCCGCCCCAGATGCCGTTGACCTCGGCGGTCGGCCGGGCCCAGATCCGCTCCAGGGTGGAGTAGCCGGCCTCGCCGCGGGTGCCGTACGACTTGGCGGTCCGCAGCCAGGCGGCCTCGTCGAAGGGCAGCTCGGCGAAGAGCGCGCGCTCGCGGTCGGTCAGCTCGACCACGCCGTCGTAGAAGCCGGGGACGGCGACCCGGTGGTCGGCGTCGTGCAGGGCGGCGGCCAGTTCGGCGGCGACGGTGGCCGGGTTGGGCACGGCGCCGCCGAAGGAGCCGGAGTGGATGTCGGTGTCCGGCCCGTACAGGTCGATCTGGGCGTCGGCCAGGCCCCGCATGCCGGTGCAGACGGTCGGCGTGGTCTCGGACCACATGCCGGTGTCCGAGATGATCACCACGTCGGCGGCCAGCCGGGCGGCCTCCCGGCGGACCAGGCCGGCGAAGTGCGGGGAGCCGGACTCCTCCTCGCCCTCGACCAGCAGCTTGAGGTTGACGGCCGGAGCGGTGCGCCCGGTGGCGGCCAGGTGGGCGCGCACCCCCAGGGTGTGGAAGAACACCTGGCCCTTGTCGTCGGCGGCGCCCCGGGCGTACAGCCGGTTGCCGACCACGGTCGGCTCGAACGGGTCGGTCGCCCAGCCGTCCTCCCGGGCGGCGGGCTGCACGTCGTGGTGGCCGTAGACGAGGACGGTCGGCGCGTCCGGGTCCCCGGAGGGCCACTCGGCGAAGACCGCCGGCAGGCCGTCCGTCTCCCAGACCTCGGCCACCGGGAAGCCGGTGTCGCGCAGCTTGGCCGCCAGCCACTCGGCGGAGCGGCGCACGTCGCCGGCCCGGCCGGGGTCGGCGGACACCGAGGGGATGCGGAGCCAGTCGGCGAGGTCCGCGAGGAAGTCGGGCCGGTGCTCATCGATGAAGGAGCGGACGACGCTGTCCGGGGTTCTCGTCATACGGACGACTTTAGTTCGCCCGGGTGCCCGCGAGCGGCCCCGGTCCCGAAGGGTGGGCATCCCCGGGCCTGTTACGTCCGTCACCCCGGACGCACGGGGGCGTCCGGGGTGACGGGAACGGGGCCGCGGAACCGGCTCAGCCGGTGCGGCGCAGCAGCGAGATCCGCGAGCGGGTGAGCAGCGCGGCCAGCGCCACCGCGAGCAGCGGCAGCAGGATCACGGTGGCCCCGATGTTGAGCCACGGGAACACCACGATGCCCTGGGCCTCCTGTTCCTGCAGGCTCATCCCGGGGTAGGCGTTCGCGGCGCCTTCCACCTTGCGCAGCGCGATCGCGGGCACGACGCCGGCGATGGCGCCGAGGACGGCTCCCATGGCGGCGATGACGCCGCACTGGAAGCCGGACAGGGTGCGCCGGATCCGGGGCGCGGCGCCGACCGCCGCGAGGGTGGTCAGGTCGCGCTGGGAGTCGGCGGCGGCGAGGCCGGTGGCGATGCCGGCGGCGCCGAGGGCGACCAGGCCGGCGAACAGGGTCAGGCCGAGGGTCACGAGGTCGCCCGGGGACTGGTACCCGCGTTCGATCTCGAACTGCACGCCGTCGGCGAGCCTGGCGAGCGCGGCGCGGGCCTTCTGCTCGGCGCCGTCGGCGGTCGGGCCGTCGGGCCGCCACACCGAACCGATGTCGCGGGTGGTGAGACCGATGCTCTTCGCGGTGTCGGGGTTGAGCACCACCTGGCCGGTCGGGCCCAGCGGGGCGGCGGCGAGGTGGGCGTCGACGGTGACGGGGTGGATCGTCGGCTCGGCCTCCGGGTTGTTCGCGTCCCTGGGCTCGGTGAGTTCCAGGATGGCCTTGCCGTCCTTGATGTAGCGCTCGTCGAAGACGATGGCCTTGCCCGCCGCGAGGGCCTGGACGGCCGCCTGGTCGGTGACGTCGTAGAGGTTGCGCAGCAGGGCGGCGTCCCCGGCCTGGACCATGCCGAAGGGGCTGCCGCGGGAGATGCGCTCCTCCTGGCAGCGCGGGTCCTCGCGGGCGAGCCGCTCGAACTCCTCCGGCCCCATCCGCAGGGCGTTGATCCCGCGGTTGGGGCAGCGCCGCTCCTCGGGCATGACGAGCGAGGCCCAGCCGCACTCACCGTCGCGGCTGATCATGCAGTCGCCCTGGTAGTTGACGCGCTGGACGTCGGCGCGGCTGCCCAGCCCGGGGACGGAGTTCTGGACGGCGCCGCGCATCTGCGGCAGCAGCGAGCCGTCGGAGCCGGCGCCCCAGCCGGCCGAGAGGACGACGGAGTGGTCGGGGCCGGAGGCGACGTACTGGCGGCGCTGTTCCTCGTCGGAGCTGACGGTGTAGATGCCGACGGCGACGGAGCCGGCGACGGCGGCCATGACGGCGGCGACGGCGGGAGCGGTGCGGCCGCGGTGGCGCACCGAGTCGCGCAGGGCGAGGCGGGGGCCGAGCGGCAGCCAGCGGCCGAGCCGGCCGAAGAGTCCGACCAGGTACGGGGAGAGGGCGACCATGCCGAGTTCGGCGAGGGCCGAGCCGCCGAGGACGCTGAGCGAGCGGCCGCCGAAGTCGCCGGTGGCGCCGAGCAGGGCGAGGGCGGAGCCGCCGCCGAGCATCAGCAGGCCGAGCAGGGCGAGCTTCTTGCTGGGCGGCTTGAGGGTGTCGCGGCCGGTGAGGGCGGCGACGACGTCCTGCCGGGAGGCCTGGACGGCGGGCACGACGGCGGCCAGCAGGCCGGTGACCAGGCCGATCAGGGCGATGCCGAGCAGGTCGAGCGGCTGGAGGTCGAAGTGGCCGAAGCGCTCGCCGGAGAACTCCTCGGCCCGGGTGCGCAGCAGGGCGACCAGCCCGACGCCGAGGACGAGGCCGACGACGGCGCCGGCGAGGCCGAGGACGACACCGCCGCCGAGGACGACGGCGCGCACCTGGGCGCGGTCGCCGCCGCCCGCGGCGAGCAGGCCGAGCTGGCGGCGGGAGCGGCGGGCGCCGACGGCGAAGGCCGGGCCGGCGAGCAGGACGATCTCCAGCAGGGCCATGCCCATGACGGTGCCGAGGACGACGACGGAGGCCCGGTCGAGGAAGGGGGTGGAGCTGCCGCGGCCCCGGCTGTCCTGGTCGACGTAGAACGGCACCTCGGAGCGGGGCGGCGGGTCGAGGAGCACGGTGCGCGAGCCGACCAGGAAGCCGTACTTGTTGAGCTCCACGACCTTGGCCCAGTCGAGGGTGGTCCCGGCCGGCATCTTGACCAGCCAGTCGTTGACCTCGTCGCTGACGGAGGTGCGCCCGTGCGAGCCGGAGTCGGCGCCGGGCAGCCTGGCGAGCTGGTCCATCAGGGCGCCGGGGCGGGCGAACAGGCCCACGCTGCGCAGGTCGCCGGGGTACTCGGCGACGCCGGTGATGGTGTACGGGGTGGCTTCGAGGCCGCGGGGCGAGGTGCGGTCGCCGATCTTCAGCCCGGAGGTGTCGAGGAAGGCCTGGGTGACGGCGATCTCGTGGTCGGCGCTGGGGGCGCGGCCCTTGACCAGGTCGAAGCGGCCCTGCCAGACGGGGTCGGCGAGGTCGAGTTCGGTGATCCGGACGTTGGCGAGGCCCTCGGCGGTGCTGGTGGTGATGAAGGGGCCTTCGCGCAGCGGCACGAGGGTGGCGCCGGGCAGCAGTTGCCGGGCGAGGTCGGCGGGGGCGGTGTCGAGACCGCGCTGCTGCTCGGGGGTGAGGACGGGCTTGCCGTTCTCCTTCTTCGCGTCGTCGACGGTGGTGATCTTGCGGTCGACTTCGGGGTCGGGGGTCTGCAGGACGATGGCGCCGCGGTCGAGGATCTCCAGGGAGGCGTCGGCCTGGCCCATGGTGCGCTCGATCTTCTCGACGGGGTCGAGTTCGGCGCTGCGGAAGAACACGTCGGCGCCGGTGACGCCGAGGACGGGCAGCGCGACCATGGCGACGACGAGGGCGCTGCGGCCCTTGGCGCGCAGGGCGTCGCGGCGGGCGATGCGCAGGGCGACCCGCCAGGAACCGAGCTTCACTCCCCCACCGGGCCCTTCGCGTTGGCGGCGGCGGCGACGAGCAGGCTGCCGGCGTCCTGGCTGGCGCTCTCGTCGACCATCCGGCCGTCGCGCAGGAAGACCACGCGGTCGGCCCAGGCGGCGTGCCGGGCTTCGTGGGTGACCATCATGGCGGCGGCGCCGGCGTCGCAGCGGGCGCGCAGCACGGCGAGGACGGCCTCGCCGGTGGTGGAGTCGAGGGCGCCGGTGGGTTCGTCGGCGAGCACGAGGCGGCGGTCGCCGATCAGGGCGCGGGCGATGGCGACGCGCTGCTGCTGGCCGCCGGACATGTCGTCGGGGAAGCGGTCGGCGAGTTCGCGGATGCCGAGTTCCTCCAGCGCGGCGAGGGCCTCGCGGCGGGCGGCGCGGGTGGAGAGGCCGTCGAGTTCGCGCGGCAGGGAGATGTTCTCGGCGGCGGTGAGGGCCGGGATCAGGTTGTAGTCCTGGAAGACGTAGCCGACGGAGCGGCGGCGGACCTCGGCGAGCCTCTTGCGGCTGAGTCCGCCGAGGGCGACGCCCTCGACCAGGACCTGCCCGGTGCTGGGTGTGTCGAGGCCGCCGGCGAGGGTGAGCAGGGTGGACTTGCCGGAGCCGGAGGGGCCCATGACGGCGACGAACTCGCCGGGATGGACCTTGAGGTCGACGCCGCGCAGCGCCTGGACCTCGGCGGCGCCCTGTCCGTGGACGCGGGTGACGTTGTCCAGGTGCAGAACGGCGCCGGCGCCGTTCCCGCTCGGACCGGTGTGGGACACGATTCCCCCTGCTGTGGTGGGACCCGCCGCGCGGTCGCGCGGGGGCGGGCCGGTGGTTCCTGCGGTTCGGACGGGGCCGTGGCCCCCGGGTGGTCAGGCCTTGCTGCGCCGGCGCCCGAACCGGGTGGGCGCGGGCGGGCTGTCGTCGGAGCGGGCCTCGGCGGCGCGGGCCTGTTCGACCTCGGCGTGCTTGGCGAGGCGGGTCTCGCAGTGGTCGAGCCAGCGGACCTCGGCCTCGGTCTGGAAGATCAGCTGTTCGAGGACGAGCAGCCAGGCGAGGTCGGATCCGGGCTCGCCGGCGCCGCCGGGGCGGCTCTCGCCGGCGAGGGCGCGGGCCTTGAGGCGGGTGTAGTCCTGGAGCGCCTTGATGCTGTGCCGGCGCTGGCCCTGGACGACGGCGGGCACGTCGACGCCGGGGACGGTGACGGCCATCGCGAGCTTGATGGCGAGTTCGTCGCGGGGCGGGTTGGTGCGCGGCACCGGGGTGTCGAACCAGGCGCGCAGTTCGGCGCGGCCGGCGTCGGTGGCGGCGTAGAACTGGTGCCCCTCGTCGTCCTCCCCGGCGGGGACGACCAGGCCGTCGCGTTCCAGGCGGGAGAGGGTGGTGTAGACCTGGCCGACGTTGAGCGGCCAGGTGGCGCCGGTGCGCGCCTCGAACTCGGTTCTCAGTTGGTAGCCGTAGCGCGGCCCCTGGTCGAGCAGGGCGAGCAGGCCGTGACGGATGGACATACCGAGTATGTATACCGGGTATGCTCGACGGGTCAAGCCGGGACGGTCCGGTCGGGCAACCGGCCGCCGGGGGGGCGGGGCGGCGGTCCGGCCGGGGTCCGGGCCGTCACCGGCGGCGGGTAACGTCGTGGGGCGTGAGCCAGTTGCGCATCGCCACCTTCAATCTGCTGCACGGTCAGCCGCTCGCGCTTGACGGCGCCCCGCGGCCCTACCCCGCCGACCCCGGCGGGCCGCTCGCCCAGGCGGTGGCCGCGCTGGACGCCGATGTGCTGGCGCTCCAGGAGGTGGACCGCCGCCAGGCCCGCTCCGGCGGCACCGACCAGGCCGCCGTGGCCGCCGCCGCGATGGGCGCGACGGACTGGCGCTTCGCCGCCGCCCTGCACGGCCGGCCGGCACCGGTGGCCGGCTGGCTGCCGGAGGCCTCCGCCCCCGCCGGGATCCGGGTCTACGGGCCGGCCGAGATCGGTGACGGCGCGCCGCCCTCCTACGGCACGGCGCTGCTGACCCGGCTGCCGGTGCGGCACTGGCGGGCCCGCCGGTTCGCGCCGGCGCCGTTCGGGCTGCCGCTGCGGGTGGCCGGGCGGCGCGGGCTGACGCCGGTGCCGGACGAGCCGCGGGCCGCGCTGGCGGCCGTCCTGGAGGGCGCGCACGGCCCGTTCACGGTGGTGGCCGCGCACCTGTCGTTCGTGCCGGGCTGGAACATGGCGCAGCTGGCGGCGATCCGCCGGTGGATCGCCGACCTGCCGCAGCCGTACCTGGTGCTGGGGGACTTCAATCTGGTGGGCGCGGTGCCGCGCACGGTGCTGGGCGGGGCGAGCGCGTTGGAGCGGTCGGCGCCGCGGGCGCGGGTGCGGGAGCTGCGGACGGCCCGCCGGGCCCGGCCGGCGCTGGTGGAGCCGCGCCGGCGGCGGGTCCGGGAGCCGCGGGCGCGGCTGCAGGGCTGGTCGGACCTGGTGCGCACGCCGACCTATCCGTCGCACCGGCCGGCCGTGCAGTTCGACCACGTGCTGGCGGTGGGGGTGCCGCGCTCCGCGGTGGGCGCGGCGTCCGCGCCGCGCTCGGTGGTGTCGGACCACCGGCCGCTGGTGGTGCGGGTGTCGCTCTAGGGGCGTCCGGGGGCGGTCACTGCCGGGACAGGTGCCCGTTCTGCTGGGGCACGAGCGGAAGGGGCGGGACGGAGGGGACGGGCGGGGTGAGCGGGCGGGCGGGGTCGAGGGGCTCCGCGGCGGCGAGCTCCGGCCGGCCGGCGGCGGGCGGGGGCTCGTACTGCAGGAGCAGCATCGCGGCGTCGTCGCCGAGTTGGCGCCCCACGTGGCGCACCACGTCCTCGTGCAGCCGGCGCAGCACGTCGACGGGGCCGCCGTGGGCGCAGCCCGGGAGGCGTTCGGCGAGCGGGTAGAAGGCGCCGGACCGGTCGCGGGCCTCGATGACGCCGTCGGTGAAGAGCAGGACGCGGTCGCCGGGGAGCAGCGGGACCCGGTGGACCGGGGGGCGGACGTCGGCGGGGTCGAGGACGCCGAGCGGGGGCACCGTCTCGGCGAGTTCGAGCGGACGGGCGGCCTCGGCGCCGCGCAGCAGCAGCGGGGCGGGGTGGCCGCAGTTGACGATCTCGGCGGTGCCGTCGTGGCCCACGCCGATGAGCACGAGGGTGACGAACTCCTCCTCGACGCCGGGGTGGTCGTTCTCGTGCAGGGCGCGGTCGAGGCTGTCGGCGAGCCAGCCGGCGACCTTGTCGAGGGCGGCCTCCTGGTGGGCGGCCTCGCGGAAGGCGCCGAGCACGGCGGCGGCGGTCTCCACGGCGCCCAGGCCCTTGCCGCGCACGTCGCCGACGACGGCGCGCACGCCGTGCCGGGTGTTGACGACCTCGTAGAGGTCGCCGCCGATGCGGGCGTGGGCGGCGGCGGCCGCGTAGTGGACGGCGGCGCGCACGGTGCCGACGCGGTCGGGGACGGGGCGCAGCAGGACGCGCCGGGCGATGGAGGCGACGAGCTGGGCGTCGGCGAGCAGGCGCTCCTGGCGCAGCCTCAGGGTGGCGCTGACCCAGCCGATCGCGGCGACGAGGACGATGGCGAAGACGGTGGCGCTGTGCACGGACTCGCCGAGCACGTCGTTGCGGAAGGCCATCAGGAACGCGGCGGCCTCGGTGCAGGCGCCGATGACGAGGGGGTACCAGGTGCGGCGGCTGACCACGGCGGCCAGCGCCGGGACGGCGGTGAGCGCCGGTTCGACGGTCACTGCGGCGTCGGTGAAGTAGTCGAGGACGACGACCAGCGCCATGCCGATGAACGGCAGTGTCAGTGCCGTCCTCGGCCAGGTGCCGGTCGCGCCGGCGGCGGCCCCCGGGGCCGGCCCGGCGAACCGATCTCTGATCCATCCGGTCGCGCTCAACTTCGGTTCTCCAGCAGAAGACGCCGATGCCCGTGGGCACCTGCGGTGATGACTGAGGGTTAGGGAATGCGGGCCTCGCTGGCGGCCGGAGCTCGGGGGTTGACCGGTTACCGACCCCACAATATGCGCGAAACGTGCACTACGCACAGGTTTCGCCCGATGCCGTGATGACTTGAATGCTCTCCGTGACTCATTCTTCACTGTTCCCGATCAGGAGCCGTTCCAACTCTTTTCGACCGGGAAGTCCTGCGGGTTGTTCGATCCGGCCGCTGCGGACGTACAGGAACGACGCCGTGACCTGCTCCAGGGGGACGCCCGCCTGTTCGGCCCACGCCAGCCGGTAGACGGCGAGTTGGAGCGGGTCGGCGGTCTCCTCGCGGTGCGTCTTCCAGTCCACCACTTCGTAGCGTGACGCGCCGCCGAATTCTGACCCGTCGTCACCCTCGCGGTAGACCGCGTCGATCCGGCCGCGCACCACCCGGCCCGCCAGCACCAGGTGGAACGGCGCTTCGACCCGCAGCGGCTCGCGGTGCGCGTACGGGGTGCGCAGGAAGGCCTCCTTGAGGCGTTCGAGGTCCCGCTCGTCCTCGATGCCGTCGTCGTCGGCGCCGGGCAGCGCGCCGGGGCCGATCAGCATCAGCGGTTCGATCCGGGACTGCACCCAGGCGTGGAAGCGGGTGCCGCGCCGGGCGGCGGGCTGCGGCGGGCGGGGCATCGGGCGGGCGAGGTCGTGCGCGAAGCCGTCCGGGTCGGCGGCCAGGCGCATCAGCTGGGTGGCGGAGAGCGAGGCGGGCAGCGGCACCTGGCGCACCCGGCTGCGGGAGCGCTCCAACTCGCCGAGCAGCGCGTTCAGGTCGCGGTCCCAGGACTCCACCAGCCGGCGGTCCTCGGGGGCCATCGGCTCGGGCTCGGGGGCGGGCGCGCCGGCCAGCCGGCGGTGCACGACCTCGGCGACCCGGCGGCGGGCGTGCTGGGCGGCCGGGTCGAGCGGCAGCGGCCAGGGACGTTCGACGGGCGCGGCGAGCGCCGGGTTCTCCTCGCCGTCGGCGGGCGGTTCGGCCCAGACGGCGATCTCGCCGTTGCCGGGCCGCTCGGTGTGCCCGCGCAGCTGCTCCAGGAAGGCCGACGGGCCGCGCGGGGTCTTCTGGCTGGGCCCCCACCAGTGGCCGGAGGCGAGCAGCAGGGAGCGCGGGCGGGTGAAGGCGACGTAGCCCAGGCGCAGCTCCTCGACGGCCGAGTGCTCGGCGAGGGCGGCCTTGAACTCCTTCATCGCCTTGGCGTTCCAGCCGCCGCGCACATCGGGCAGGGTGACGGCGTCGCCGCGCAGCGCGTGCGGCAGGACCCGCTTGGTGCTGGTCCAGCGCTCGCGCGGGGAGGAGGACGGGAAGACGCCCCTGACCAGGCCGGGGACGGCGACGACGTCCCACTCCAGGCCCTTGGACTTGTGCGCGGTGAGGACCTTGACGGTGTCCTCGCCGCCGGGCAGGCCGGCGTCCAGGCCGCGGTCGTGCTCCTGGGCGGCGCGCAGGAAACCGAGGAAGGCGGCCAGGCCGGGGTCGCCATCGAGGTCGGCGAAGGAGGCCGCGACGTCGAGGAAGGCGTGCAGGGTCTCCCGGCGGCGGGCGGCCAGCGCCTGCGGGGAGGCGGCGAGTTCGACCTCCAGGCCGGTGACGGCGAGGACCCGGTGCAGCACGTCCATCAGCGGTTCGGCGAGCGAGCGGCGCAGCTCGCGCAGCTCGCGGGCGAGCCGGGCGAAGCGCAGCCGGGCCTCGGCGGAGAACGGCAGCTCGTCGTCGTCCTGCGCGTCCAGGAAGGTCTCCAGGGCGTCGGCGAGCGAGACCACCTCGGTGGGGTCGGTCTCGGCGACGGCGGCGGCGAGCGCCTCGACGCCCTCGGGGCGCTCGGTGCGGACGAGTTCGGCGGCGCGCCGGCCGAGCAGGGCGAGGTCGCGCGGGCCGATCCGCCAGCGCGGGCCGATCAGCAGCCGGACGAGGGCGGCGTTGGCGGTCGGGTCCTGGAGCACCTCGCAGACCGCGACCAGGTCGGCGACCTCGGGCAGGTGGAGCAGCCCGCCGAGGCCGACCACCTCGACCGGTACGTCCCGGGCGACCAGTGCGGCGTGCACGTCGGGGAAGGCCGCGCCGCCCCGGCACAGCACGGCGATCCGGCCGGGGGCGGTGCCGGTGCGCACCAGGTGGAGGATCTCGTCGGCGAGCCAGTCGACCTCCTCGGCGTGGGTGGGCAGCAGCGCGGCCCGCACCCGGCCGTCGGACTCGGCGCCGGGGGCGGGGCGCAGCGCCTCGACGCCCTCGTGCATGGCGCGCAGCGGCGCCGCGAGGTCGTTGGCGAAGGCGAGCAGCCGCCCGCCGCTGCGGCGGTTCTCGCTGAGCGCGTACCGGTCGGCGGGGGTGGCGTCGGCGTTCGGGAAGTGGCGGGGGAAGTCGTCGAGGTTGGCGACGGAGGCGCCGCGCCAGCCGTAGATGGCCTGGCAGGGGTCGCCGACGGCGGTGACCGGGTGGCCGGGGGCGGCGCCGTCCGGGCCGGCGCCGAAGAGTCCGGCGAGCATCAGGCGCTGGGCGACGGAGGTGTCCTGGTACTCGTCGAGCAGCACCACCCGGTACTGGTCGCGCAGCAGGGCGCCGACCTCGGGGCGCTGCTGGGCGAGGCGGGCGGCGGCGGCGATCTGGTCGCCGAAGTCCATCAGGCCGGCGGAGGTCTTGCGGCGCCGGTAGTCCTCGACCAGGCGCAGCAGTTCCAGGCGGGCGCGGGCGGTGGCGGGCACGGCCCGCAGGTCCTCGTTGCTCAGCCGCGCGACGGCGAGGGTGTCGAGCAGGTCCTCGTCGAAGGCGCGCAGCGCGGCGGGGTCGACGAGGTGCTCGGCGAGTTCGCCGTCGAGGGCGGTGAGGTCGGCGACCAGGTTGGCGAAGGTGCCGGTGAGCGCGGGGAAGGGGCCGCGGGCGGTGCGCAGCACCTTGGCGGCGAGCTGGAAGCGGGTGGCGTCGGCGAGCAGCCGGGTGTCGGGTTCGATGCCGACGCGCAGGCCGTGCTCCTTGAGGAGGCGGCCGGCGAAGGCGTGGTAGGTGGAGATCTCGGGGTCGCCGAGCGCCTCGTCGCCGTCGGGGTCGGCCACGCCGGCGCGGTGCAGGGCGGCGCGGACGCGTTCGGCGAGCTCGCCGGCGGCCTTGTTGGTGAAGGTGAGGCCGAGGACCTGTTCGGGGCGGACGGCGCCGGAGCCGACCAGCCAGACGACCCGGGCGGCCATCACGGTGGTCTTGCCGGAGCCGGCGCCGGCGACGATGACGGCCGGCCGCAGCGGGGCGCCGATGGCTGCCATCTGCTCCCGGTTGAAGGGGATGCCCAGCAGCTCCTTGAGCTGGTCGGGATGGCTGAGCACGGCGGTCACCACGCCACGGTAGCCGGGGGCACCGACAGCCGGGGCGCCGCTGTGGCGACGGCCACGTGCCGCGTCCGCCACATCCGGCGTCCACCCGGCGTTCCGCTACTCGACGAGCTGGTCGCCGTCGCGCTGGGCGGAGCAGCTGCGGCGGAAGGCGCAGCGGTCGCAGCCGCCGCCGGTCCGCGGGACGAACCGTTCGGCGAGGATCCGCCCGGCGGCGTCGGCGAGCAGGTTCTCGATCCACGGCTCGCCCTCGGGCGGGTCCTGGCGCTGCACCTTGGGCGCGTCGGCGGCGCCCTTGTCGGGCTTGCGCAGCTG
The DNA here is from genome assembly GCF_040302725.1 of Kitasatospora sp. NPDC097605. Lineage (NCBI taxonomy): Bacteria > Bacillati > Actinomycetota > Actinomycetes > Kitasatosporales > Streptomycetaceae > Kitasatospora > Kitasatospora sp. NPDC097605. The sequence continues at coordinate 22,343 of NZ_JBEOSF010000015.1, forward strand.
GACGAGTTCGGCGCCGCCGGACTCGGGGGCGGCGTCGAAGCCGGGCAGCCCGTTGAGGGCGCCGGAGCGGACGGCGAGCTGGTAGACGGCGAGCTGCTTGTGCTCGGGCAGGGACTTGTCGGTGGGCGCCTGCTTGCCGGTCTTGAAGTCGACGACGTAGGCGCGGCCGGCCTCGTCCTTCTCGACGCGGTCCATCGAGCCGCGGATGCGCACCTGGACGCCGCCGGCGTCGAGGGTGACGTCGAAGCCGTGCTCGGTGGCGACCACCTCGCGGCCGCGGGCCATCACGTGCCAGGTGAGGAAGCGCTCCAGGGCGGCGCGGGCCTCGGTCTTCTCCTGCTGGGACTTCCACGGCGCGTCGAAGGCCAGCGCGTCCCAGACGGTGTCCAGGCGTTCCATCAGGACGGCCAGGTCGGCGGGGGTGCGCCCGGAGCCGACCTCGTCGGCGAGGGCGTGCACGACGTTGCCGAAGCCCTGCGCGGCGGAGGAGGTGCCGCGGGCCTTGACCTCCTTGTCGAGGAACCACTGCAGCGAGCAGTCCTCCAGCTGTTCCAGGCCGCTGCCGGACAGCCGCACCGGCAGGTCGGCGGAGCGCAGCGGGTCGGGGGCGGCGGTCGCGTCGTCCAGGCCCCACCAGCTCTCCGGGCGGGCGGCGGGCACCAGCGGGCGCTGCTCGTCGTCGGTGGCGAGGGCGAGGGTGGCGAGCCGTTCGGCGGCGGCGCGGCGCAGTTCGGGCGAGCGGGCGGGGTCGACGGTGACCGCGCGCAGCTCGGCGACCAGCGCGGGCACGGCGAGCGGGCGGCGCGGGCGGTGGGTGACGTCCTCGACGGTGACCTGCGGGGTGCGCCGCAGGACGCGGCCGGTCCTGGGGTCGAGGTCCTCGCGGTAGAGCTCGCGCAGGAAGCGGGACGGCTGGTCGCCGTCGTCGGCGGGGGCCTTGACGGCGGTGACGACGAGCCGGTCCCTGGCGCGGGTGGCGGCGACGTAGAAGAGGCGGCGCTCCTCGGCGAGCAGCGCGGTGGGGGTGAGCGGTTCGGCGAGGCCGTCGCGGCCGATCCGGTCGGCCTCCAGCAGGGAGCCGCGGCGGCGCAGGTCGGGCCAGAGGCCGTCCTGGACGCCGGCGACGACGACCAGGCGCCATTCCAGGCCCTTGGCGCGGTGGGCGGTCATCAGCCGGACGGCCTCGGGGCGCACGGTGCGCACGGTGAGGGTGTCGGCGGCGATGTCCTGGGCCTCCAGTTCGGCGAGCAGGTCGAGGGCGCCGCGGTGGCCGGTGACCTGCTCCTCGGCCCGGGCGGCGGTCTCGAACAGGGCGCAGACCGCGTCGAGGTCGCGGTCGGCGTTGCGGCCGCCGGCGCCGCCGCGCAGGGCGGCCCGCTCCAGCCGCTCGCGCCAGCGGCGGGAGCCCTCCCACAGCTGCCACAGGGCGTCCTCGGCGGTGCAGCCGCCGGCCAGCGCCTCGCGGACCTTGCGCAGCAGGGTGCCGAGGTCGTGGGCGCGGCGGGCGTACGGGGCGTCGAGGACGGCGAGGCGCTCCGGTTCGGCGAGGGCCTCGCGCAGCAGCTCGCCGGCCGGGCGGGGCACGGCGGCGGGCGCGCCGTCGCCGTGCGCGGCCTCCTCGCGCAGGGCGGCCCGCTCCTCCTCGCGCAGGGTGCGGCCGAGGCGGCGCAGGTCGGCGCCGTCGAGCCCGCCGAGCGGTCCGGTGAGCAGGGCGTGCGCGTGGTCGGTGGTGAGCGGGTCGGGGCCGCCGTCGAGGCCCTCGCTCTCCTGCCGGTCGCGCAGGGCCTGCTCGGCGCAGACCCGCAGGGCGAGCAGCAGTTGCGCGACGGCCGGCTCCTCGCGCAGCGGCAGGTCGTCGCCGTCGATCTCCAGCGGGACGCCGGCCGCGCCGAGCGCCCGCCGCACGCCGGGGATGGACCGGGCGCCGGCCCGGACCAGCACCGCCATCTCGCCCCACGGCACGCCGTCCTCCAGGTGGGCGCGGCGCAGCAGGTCGGCGATCGAGTCCAGCTCGGCGCCGGGCGTCGGGTAGGTGTAGACCTCGACCCGGCCGCCCTCGCGGACCGGCAGCGGGGCGCGGTGCTGGGCGAGCTTGTCGGCGGGCAGCCGGCCCATCGGCATCCGGCGGGTGAGTTCGCGGGCGGCGGCGAGCAGCACGGCGCCGGAGCGGCGGGAGACCCGCAGCACCTTGACCTCGGCGGGGCGGCCGTCGGCGTGCCGGAAGGTCTGCGGGAACTCCAGGATGCCGTTGATGTCGGCGCCGCGGAACGCGTAGATGGACTGGTCGGGGTCGCCGACGGCGACCAGTTCGCGCCCGCCGCCGGCGAGCCGGCGCAGCAGCCGGACCTGCGCGGGGTCGGTGTCCTGGTACTCGTCGACGAAGACGGCGTCGTAGCGCTCGCGCAGGCTCCGCTCGACCTCGGGGCGGTCGGCGAGCAGGACGGCGCGGTGCACCAGTTCGGCGTAGTCGAGGACGCCGCGCAGGTCCAGGACGTCGAGGTAGTCGGCGAGGAAGTGGGCGGCGGCGGCCCAGTCGGGGCGCTGGACGCCCTCGGCGAAGCGGGCCAGCTCGGCCTCGCCGAGGCCGAGCTCGCGGCTGCGGGCGAGCACGGCGCGGACCTCGTCGGCGAAGCCGCGGGTGGTGAGGCAGGCGCGCAGGTCGAGCGGCCAGGCGATCCGGGAGCGGCCGCGCCGGGCGTCCTCGGCGCCGCCGGCGAGCAGTTCGCGGACCATGACGTCCTGCTCGGGGCCGGAGAGCAGGCGCAGCGGCTCGGCGTAGTCGGCCGGGTCCTGGTGGGCGCGCAGCAGGGCGTAGCAGAAGGAGTGGAAGGTGGTGGCCTGCGGGGCGGCGGCGCGGGAGCCGGCGGCGGTGGCGGAGAGCCGGCCGGCCATCCGGTCGCGCAGTTCCATGGCGGCCTTGCGGCTGAAGGTGAGGACGAGGATCCGCTCGGGGTCGGCGCCGTCCTCGATCCGCCGGGCGACGGCCTCGACGAGGGTGGTGGTCTTCCCGGTGCCCGGCCCGGCGAGCACCAGCAGCGGGCCGCCCGCGTGCTCGACCACGGCGCGCTGGTAGGCGTCGAGTTCGGGCGGGGCGGGCGGCACCAGGGGGCTGCGCACCAGACGGTAGGGGGAGCTCACGGACGTCCTGGGGGTCGTGCTCGGGCAACTGCGGGCGGACCCCGCCGAGGGGCCCGCCGTATCGAGCCTACGATCCTGCCCCGTCATTCCCGTCCGCGCACGGGGTTCCGCGGATCCTCACTCCCCGGCGGGCCGGCCGTCCCAGCGGGCGCGCCGCAGGTCGACCCGGGGCGGGTCGGCGAGGTCGCGCAGCGGGGTGCCCTCCTCGCCGTAGTGGGCCAGGGCGCGGTGCTCGTGGCCGGGCAGCAGGCGGCCGTCGGCGCGGATCACCCGCCACCAGGGAACGGCGCCGCCGTACAGGGCCATCACCCGGCCGACCTGGCGGGGGCCGCCCTGGCCGAGGTACTCGGCGACGTCTCCGTAGGTCATCACCCGGCCGGGTGGAATCCGCTCGGTCAGGTCGAGCACCAGTTCGGCGAAGGGCGGCAGCTCGCCGTGGCCGGCGTCGTCGGGGGCGTCCGTCACCTGCGGCATTCTTCCGCATCGGGCCGGCCCGCGGGCCCGGTGCGGGTGATCCGCCGCGCCCGATCCGGCCCCTGTCCAGCGCGGGGCGCCGAGGCATGCCACCATCTTCGGGGCGGTGAGTGGTGATACGAGGACAAGACCAGATGACCGGGACGGCTGACGTGGGTGTGGACGAGGGCTCCGACGAGTCCTCCGACGGCATGCCCGCGGGTGGCGGTGGCGACACCGCCGCCGAAGCGCCACCGGAAGTCTCCCTGATCAAGGACCGGACGATCAAGAGCCCCAAGCCGGCCGGCCCCGCGAACGGGGCCCCCGCCGTCGTACCGACCCAGCCGACCGCGCCCGAGGCGGCCTCCGGGCCCGCCGCGACCACGCCGGACCAGCCGGGGGACCAGCCCGCGGACCCCGGCCCGCGCCCCGGGCCCGACCCGCTGGACGACGCCCCGCACCTGGACGTCGACGAGCCGCTGCTCGCCGCCCGCGCGCACCGGCCCTCCGACCTCATCCGCTTCCTGGCCGGCGTCCTCGGCATCGTCGCGGTCTTCGTGCTCGCCGGGGTGGCGACCTCGACCACCACCGGCATCGAGATCGACATCGCCGAGAACGCGCCCCGCTTCTCCCCGGTGCTGTCCACCATCACCGGCCTGATCTCCAACGTCGCGGTGCTGGCCGTCCCGCTCGCCTTCGCGGTCGAGCGGCTGATCAAGCGCGACGGCCTGCGGGTCGCCGACGGCGTGCTCGCCTCGGTGCTGGCCTACGGCGTCTCGCTGGGCATCGACTGGTGGGTCGCCGAGGGCGCCTCCGACCACATCCGGGACGCGCTGACCCGCTTCCCGCTGGACTCCGTCGGCACCCTCACCGACCCGGTGCACGGCTACCTCGCCCCGGTGATCGCCTACATGACGGCGGTCGGCATGTCGAGCAGACCCCGGTGGCGGGTCGCCCTGTGGGTGGTGGTCGTCTTCAGCGGCATCACCGAGCTGCTCGGCGGCTACACCACCCCGCTGTCCCTGCTGCTCACCGTGCTGATCGGCTGGTCCGTCGCCTACGGCACCCTCTACGCGATCGGCTCGCCGAACATCCGGCCCACCGGCCAGCACCTGATGATCGGCCTGCGCAAGGTCGGCTTCACCCCGGCCAGCGCCCACCGCGCCCCCGACGCCCCCGGCGGCACCCGCCGCTACCTGGTCGCCCAGCAGAGCGGCCCGCCGCTGGACGTCCACATCGTCGACCGCGAGCAGCAGGCCTCCGGCTTCTTCTACCGGGCCTGGCGCCGGCTGCGGCTGCGCTCGGTGGCGGTGCGGCGCAGCCCGCAGTCGCTGCGCCAGGCACTGGAGCAGGAGGCGCTGATCGCCTACGCGGCCGCCGCCTCCGGCGCCCGCGCCCCGCAGCTGGTCGCCACCTCCGAGCTGGGCCCGGACGCCGCGATCCTGGTCTACGAGAACGTCGAGGGCCGCACCCTGGACGACCTCGCCGACGAGGAGGTCACCGACCAGGTGATGGCCTCGCTGTGGGAGTCGGTCGCCGCCCTGCACGAGCGCCGGATCGCCCACCGCCGGCTGACCGGCGAGTCGCTGCTGGTCGTCGACGGGAAGACGGCCTGCCTGGTCAACCTCTCCGGCGGCGACATCGCCGCCACCGACCTGACGCTGCGCATCGACGTCGCCCAGCTGCTCACCACCTTCGCGCTGCGGATCGGCCCCGAGCGGACGGTCGCCACCGCCAACGCGGTGCTCGGCGCCGAGCGGGTCGCCCAGTCGCTGCCGCTGCTGCAGCCGGTCGGTATGAGCCGCTCGACCCGCATCGACCTGAAGAAGCTCACCAAGGAGCGCAAGACCGCCGCCCGGGCCAGGGCGCTGGAGCAGGTCGCCGCCGGCGAGCGCACCCAGCAGCAGGCCGAGGAGGACATCGCCGCGGCCGGCGAGGACCTGCTCAGCCGGATCCGCGCCCAGATCCTGCAGATCGCCCCCGAGGCGCCGATGGAGCCGGCCAAGCTGGAGCGGCTCAAGCCGAAGAGCCTGATCATGGTGGTCGCGCTCACCTTCGCCGCCTACCTGGCGCTGACCACCGTCAAGCCGGCCCAGCTCAAGCTCTCCCAGATGAACTGGGCCTGGGCGGCGGTGGCGCTCGCCGCGGCCGCCTTCTCCTACGTCGCCGCGTCGATGAGCCTGACCGGCTTCGTCCCGGAGAAGCTGCCGTTCCGCCGCACCGTGGCCGCCCAGCTCGCCGGGTCGTTCGTGAAGCTGGTCGCCCCGGCCGCGATCGGCGGCATCGCGCTGAACACCCGCTACCTGCAGAAGGCGGGCATCCGCTCCGGCCAGGCGGTCGCCTCGGTCGGCGCCTCCCAGCTGGCCGGCCTGACCGGGCACCTGCTGCTGCTGTTCAGCTTCGGCCTGATCACCGGCAGCCAGACCAACGGCGACCTCTCCGCCTCCCGGGCGGTGATCATCGGCGTGCTGAGCGCCGCCGTGCTGGCCCTGGTGGTCGCGGCGGTCGCCCCGCTGCGGCGGTTCGTGCTGAACCGGCTGCGCTCGCTGTTCTTCGGCGTGGTGCCGCGGATGCTCGACCTGATGCAGACGCCCAGCAAGCTGATCACCGGCTTCGGCGGCATCCTGCTGCTGACGCTCTCCTTCACCGCCTGCCTGGACGCCTCGGTGCAGGCCTTCGGCGGGTCGATCTCCTTCTCGGCGGTCGCCGTGGTCTTCCTGACCGCCAACGCGGCCGGCTCCGCGATCCCCACCCCCGGCGGCATCGGCCCGGTCGAGGTCGCGCTGATCGGCGCGCTCACCGTCGCCGACGTGCCGCCGGCCGTCGCCACCCCGGCGGTCTTCCTCTACCGGGCGCTGACCTTCTGGCTGCCGGTGCTGCCCGGCTGGATCTCCTACAACGTGCTCCAGCGCAAGGGCGCCCTGTAGCTTCCGGCACGCGAAAGGGCCCGCCGGAGCGGGCCCTTTCACACGTCCTCACACGGTGCGGATCAGTACACCGGCTTGTGCGGCTCGATCTGGTTGACCCAGCCGAGCACGCCGCCGCCCAGGTGGACGGCGTTGGCGAAGCCGGCCGACTTCACCACGGCCAGCACCTCCGCCGAGCGGACGCCCGACTTGCAGTGCAGCACGATCTTCCGGTCCTGCGGCAGCTGCTCCAGCGCGTTGCCCATCAGGAACTCGTTCTTCGGGATCAGCACCGCGCCGGGGATGTTGACGATCTCGTACTCGCCGGGCTCGCGGACGTCGATGAGGAAGATGTCCTCCTCCTCGTCCTGCCACTGCTTGAGCTGCTTGGAGGTGATCGTCGAACCGGCGGCCGCGGCCTGCGCCTCCTCCGACACCACGCCGCAGAAGGCCTCGTAGTCGATGAGCTCGGTGACGGTCGGGTTCTCGCCGCAGACCGCGCAGTTCGGGTCCTTGCGGACCTTCACCTGGCGGTAGTTCATCTCCAGGGCGTCGTAGATCATCAGCCGGCCGACCAGCGGGTCGCCGACCCCGGCCAGCAGCTTGATGGCCTCGGTGACCTGGATCGAGCCGATCGAGGCGCACAGCACACCCAGCACGCCGCCCTCGGCGCAGGACGGCACCATGCCCGGCGGCGGCGCCTCCGGGTAGAGGCAGCGGTAGCAGGGGCCGTGCTCGGCCCAGAACACGCTCGCCTGGCCGTCGAAGCGGTAGATCGAACCCCACACGTACGGCTTGCCGAGCAGCACCGCGGCGTCGTTCACCAGGTAGCGGGTGGCGAAGTTGTCGGTGCCGTCCACGATCAGGTCGTAGCCGGAGAAGATCTCCATGACATTGGAGTTGTCGAGGCGCTCCTCGTGCAGGATCACGTCGACGTAGGGGTTGATCTCCTTGACCGAGTCGCGCGCCGACTCGCCCTTGGAGCGGCCGATGTCCGACTGGCCGTGGATGATCTGACGCTGCAGGTTCGACTCGTCGACCACGTCGAACTCGACGATGCCGAGCGTGCCCACACCGGCCGCCGCGAGGTACATCAGCGCGGGCGAGCCCAGGCCGCCGGCGCCGACGCACAGCACCTTGGCGTTCTTCAGCCGCTTCTGCCCGGCCATGCCCACGTCGGGGATGATCAGGTGGCGGGAGTACCTGCGGACCTCGTCAACGGTGAGCTCGTCGGCCGGCTCGACCAGGGGTGGCAGCGACACGGGGACTCCGATGGTCGTCAGTTCAGGTGGCCAGGGCCAACCTCTAGGGGCTTGTTGCTCCGCCACACAGGTGGCTCTGCTACGCCAACAGTGTCATGCCGCTCCGGTATTCCGAGACAGCTCGTCCGATGGGCGAGACGGGCCGCGCCGGATGGTGGGACCACGGAGCAGGCCCCGGACCGGCCCCCGCCGGAGCGTCCGGGGCCGGTCCGGGGCCGGTCGCGGGCCCGCCGGGTGGGTGCGGCCGGTGGGTGCGGCGGGCCTCAGACCCGGCAGGCCGTCTCCAGCCAGACGTCCCCCAGCGACTCCTCCAGCGGCACCTGCGTCCGCCAGCCGAGACGGTCCCGGGCGGTCCGCACGTCCGCCTGCCGCCACGGCACCGGCTCGCCCGGGGCCACCCGTCCCTCGCCCGGCCGCGGCTCCACCGGCCGGTGGCCCGGCAGGTGGTGCGCGGGCACATGGCCCGGCACGTGCTCGACCGGCCCGCCGGCCTGCGAAGGCAGCACGACCTGCCGGTTCTCCTCCACGACGGTCCCCTCGAAGCCGGACGCCCGGACCAGCAGCTGGGCCGCCTCGCGCGCCCGGACGGCGTGCCCGCTGCCGATGTTGATCACCCCCGTCGCGGCCGACACCGCCGCCGCCTGGATCGCCCGGGCGACGTCCCGCACGTCCACGAAATCCCGGTATCCGGACAGGTCCGGCATCCGTACCTGGGACTCCTCGCGCTCCAGCGCCCGCCGCAGGCCCTCCGCCAGCCGCCCGAACAGCGAGGCGGTCGGCGCCCCCGGCCCCACCACGTCGAACACCCGCAGCACCGCCGCGTCCAGTCCCGAGGCCAGCACCAGCTCGGTGCCGGCCAGCTTCGACACCCCGTACGGGCCCACCGGGCGCGGCTCGGCGCTCTCCGACACCGGGACCCCGCCCGGCACCGGTCCGTACTCGGCCGCCGAGCCGACGTGCACCAGCCGGGCCGGCTCCCGGCTGCGCCGGATCCCCTCGCAGACCGTCGCCACGGCGAGCGTGTTGGCCCGGATCAGCGTGCGCGAGCTGCCGTAGGTGGCGCCCGCGCAGTTGATCACCACCTGCGGCGCGACCGCGTCCAGGAACCGGGCCAGCGCCCCCGGACTGCCGGTGGTCAGGTCGAAGCGGATGTCGGCGGAGTCACGCCGGCCGAGCACCGTCACCTGCAACTCCGGATCCACGAGCAGGCGGTCGGTGACCCGACGGCCGATGAAGCCGTCGGCGCCCAGCAGCAGCACCCTCATCGGGGGTGTCCTTCCACGAAGCCGGACCGGGGAACGGTCCGGCGGGTCCGAGTGAACAACGAGGTCGAGCGGATCGAATCGGAGGGAGCGGGCGGCCGGCGCGCACCGGTGCGCGCCCGGAGGGTCACCGGTGCGCCTCGGGACGGCCCAGCGCCGGCCAGGCGTACGCCAGCAGCGCCAGCGCCACCGCGCCGCCCGCGAGCGGTGCGGTGAACGGCCCGGTGAGCGGTGCCGGCGGCACCGCCGTTCCCGCCGCCCCCGCCAGCGCGCCCAGCGCGGCCGTCCCCGTCCGGCCGCAGCGCGCCAGCAGCGCGGGCAGCACCAGCAGCAGGCCGAGCACCCCCTGTGCCGCCCACTGTGCGGGCGCGGCACGCTCGGCCGCCAGGTGCAGCAGGCCGCCGGCGTGGCCCGGCCCCGGGCGCGGCGCGAGGGCGGTCAGCACGGCGAGCGCCGCGAAGCTCAGCACCCCCAGCACCGCCAGGTGCAGCGCCAGCGCCACCGGGAGCACCGGCCGCATCCGGGAGCGGAACTCGGCCAGCGTCGCCGCCGCGTCCAGATGCCCCCGGGCGACCTGCCGGAACCACCGGGCCGCCCACCGCGCCGACCCGGCCGACAGCGCCGCCGCCAGCACCAGCGCCGCCGTCACCCGCCGCTCCCCCGGCCCGCCGGACGGCACGGCCAGCGGCGCCAGCAGCAGCGCGGCCACCCCCGCCCCCTGGGCCGGCGCGCCCCAGCGGCGCCACCGGCCGGGCCCCGCGTCCTGCGGTCCGCCCCGCCCGCCCCGCGCCGACACCAGCGCGAGCGGCACGGCCGCCGCCAGCAGCACGGGCCGGCCCGCGCCGAGGGCGACCGCCGCCGCGCACGGCAGCGCGGCCGACACCGCGGTGCGCGCCGCCGCACCGGGCCGGCGCGTGAGCGGCGCCGGCGGGACGGCCGGCTCCTCGGCGGGCGGCCGGCGCGGCACCCGGGCGTACAGCTCCTCGGCGAGCGCGAACAGATCGGCGTGCCGGCAGCGGGCCGCGGCCGCCGGGCCCAGCCCGGCCTCCTCCAGCCCGGCGGCGATCTCCAGGGGGTCGACGGCCCGCTCGCAGAGCGCCCGGTGCCGGGCCATCACCTCCCGGACCGGATCCCCCGACACCGTCGCGGCGCCCCCGGCCCCGGTCATCGGACCGCCTCCGCGAGGGCCCCGGCCGGCACGGCCGGCTCCCCCGCCGACGGGCCACCGCGGGACCCCCCGGCCATCGCCTCGGCGCCCGCCGCGTGACCCGCCGCCGTGGCGGCGTCCGCGGCGACGGGCCCGCGGTCGGCCAGCCAGTACTCGGCGGGGCGGGCGAAGGGGCGGGGCCGCGGGCCGGGGGCGCCGGCCGGGAAGGCCGGCCAGTGCGAGACGAGCTCCAGGTAGATCTCCCGGAAGGCCCCGGTCACCGGTTCGACGGCGAAGCGTTCCTGCGCCCTCAGCCGGCCGGCCGGCCCGAGGCGGGCCCGGCGCTCCTCGTCGCGCAGCAGGGCGAGGCAGGCCCCGGCCAGCGCCCGCGGGTCGCGGGCCGGGACGAGCAGCCCGGTCGGGCCGACCACCTCGCGGACCACCCCCACGTCGGTGGCGACCAGCGCCCGGCCGCTCAGCATCGCGTCGGCGAGCGGCCCGGGGCGGTGCTGGGAGAGCGCGGAGAAGACCACCACGCCGCCGGCCTCCCAGGCGTCGGCGGTCGAGCGTGGCCGACCGGCGAACTCCACCGCCTCGCGCACCCCGAGCCGTTCGGCGACGGCCGCGCAGTGCGCCAGGTAGCCGGGGACGGCCTCCTCGCCGTACACGACCAGGCGCGCGGCGGGCAGCTCGGCGCGGACCCGGGCGAAGGCGTGCAGGGCGAGCTCGGGGTCGCGGCCCGGCTCCAGGGCGCCCGCCCAGACCAGGGTGGGCGCGGCGGGTTCGGGGCCGGCGGCGGGCCGCCCGACCGCCGGGGTCCCCTCGTACACCACCCGGGTGCGCGCCGGATCGGCCCCGCAGCGCAGCTGCCAGCGCTGGTCGTGGGCGCTCCCGGGGGTGAGTATCGCGGCCTGCCGGTAGGTCTCCTCGGTGAGCGCCCGGAAGAAGGCGAGCAGCAGGGCCCGCACCGGCCACCGGTGGGGGGCCTCGCGGTGGCCGAGGTACTGCTCGCGCAGGTGCGGCCGGTGCTCGGTGACCACGAACGGGACGCCGTGCAGCCGCTTGGCGACCAGCGCGGGCAGCGCGGCCGGGCCGCCGCCGACGACGTGGCAGAGGTCGGCGGCGCCGAGGCCGCCGGGGGCGGTGCCGTACCAGGGGGCGGAGAGCGGCCGCAGGCACTGTTCGAGCAGGTCGGCGGCGACCAGGACGTCGCGGACCAGGGGCTGTCCGGCGGAGGTGTCGGCGCCGGGCGAGCGCCAGACCCGTTCCAGCACCCGCCGGGCGTGGGCGGAGACCAGGAAGGCGGGCAGCGCGCGGTCGGCGCGGGCGAGTGCGGCGAGCCGGTACAGGCCGGGGCCGAAGGCGTCGCGTTCGCCGGGGCGCACCAGGGCGCGGACGAACTGCTCGTAGGCGGCGGTGTACTGGCGGCGGCGCGGCGCGCCGGGTGCGCGGCCGGCCGGGCGGCGGCCCCGGAGGGCGAACTCCCGGGTGCCGGGACGGGGGTCGGCGGGCGCCGGGCCGGGCGCTCCGGTGAGGACGTACCACTCGAAGTCGTGCTCGCGCAGGCCGTCCACCAGCCGGTCGCACCAGCCGCCGGTGCCACGCGGGGCGTGCGGGCGCACACCCTCGGTGAGCAGTGCAACGCGCACGGGGGGACCTCCAAGGACAGAGCGGATCGACGGATGGCTGAGGCGACCCCGGCGGGCCGAGCGGGGCGGTGCGCGCTCCGCTCGGGCGGCCCGGGGCGGGGGAGGGCGGTCCGCCGGAGGCACCGCGGCCGGGCCGGCGGCCGCCACCGGCTGCCGGTGTCCCTCGCGCGGCCGCCCTCCGGGTTCTCCGGCGGCCGCGACTCCCCCACACCTGTTCGGTCCGACAGCAGAAAGGTAGGTCCGGCCCGGGGTGATCCATCGGTCACTTGCCTGGCTGCCACCTGAACGAGTGAACCGGAGTGACCTCGTCCCGATCACGGCGTTAACGGCGGCCGGTCACGGGGTGTCCGTCGAGGCCGCCGTCAGGCCCGCCGGAGCAGTTCGCGCACCGCGCGGGCGACGGCGTCGGGGTGCTCCATCATGGCGACGTGCCCGGACTCCGGGAGCACCAGCAGCCGGGAGTCCGCGAAGGCCGCGCAGGCCCGGCGGGCGGAGCGGTAGGCGACGAGCTTGTCGCGCAGCCCGTACACCAGCAGGACGGGCGCCTTCACCCGGGCGGCCTGCCGCCAGAGCGCCTGGTCGCCGCGCTCGGTGTAGGCGGAGACGATCCCGCGCGCCGAGCCGGCCAGCGCCCGCATCGCGTAGGGCAGCTCGGTGCGGCGCCGGTACTGGGCGAGCGCCTCGGCGCGGGTGGCCTCGGAGAGGCTGTCGGGGTCGCCGCAGACGAGCCGGAGCAGGTCGTCGGTGACCTGCTCGGGGCCGCGCCGGCCGGCCGGCAGCCGGCGCAGCAGCGCGGGCAGGCCGGGGACGGCGAGCAGCCCGGTGGACCAGGCGGTGCGCTGCGGGGGCAGCTCGGGCAGGGCGGGCGAGACGAGGGTCAGGCTGCGGACGAGGTCGGGGCGCAGGGCGGCGAGCCGGACGGCGACGGCGCCGCCGAGCGAGTTGCCGAAGAGGTGGACGGGGCCGCGGCCGGTGGCCTCCAGGTAGCCGATGACCGCGCGCACGTGCCCGGAGAGGCCGAGGTTGCCGTCGGCGGGCGGGGCGGAGTGGCCGAAACCGGGGAGGTCGAGGGCCTCGCCGTCGAGCTGTCCGGTGAGCCGGGCCATCAGCTCCGTCCAGTTGGCCGCGGAGCCGCCGAGCCCGTGCACGAACAGCGCGGGTTCCCGTCCGCCGTCCGGGGCGGGGTCCCCGGCGGGCCGGTGCACGGCCAGGGCCGCGCCGGACACCTCGACGGTGCGCAGCGGTGCCAGGGCGGCCGGTTCCGGGAGTATTTGCTGCTCAGCGCTGTCCATGGGGGACGATGGTAGTGAGCCGGTGCCGCCGCGGCCGACGGGCCGCCCCGGTGCCGCGGGGTTCCCCGTTGCCCCGTGCTCAGCACTGCCGACGGCCGTGGTGAGCGCCGTATTGTGGGCTCCTGACAAGGGGGATCGCCGCTTTTCTCGTGCCTGCCGAGCGCGAACGCGGTTACCCGAAAGTAGAATCGGTCATCTTGCCGACCCCGTACGACCCGTGAAGTGAGGAGCGCCGTGACGGCCATCCAGGAGGCGCAGGAGCGCCCGCGCGGTGCCCGCCTGCCGCGAAGCGCCCGCCGTGAACAACTGCTCGGTGCCGCCCAGGAGGTGTTCGTCGCGCAGGGTTACCACGCGGCCGCCATGGACGACATCGCCGACCGTGCCGGGGTGAGCAAGCCGGTCCTGTACCAGCACTTCCCCGGGAAGCTGGAGCTCTACCTGGCGCTGCTGGACAAGCACTGCGACGCCCTGGTCGACTCGACCCGGGAGGCGCTGGAGACGACCACCGACAACAAGCTGCGGGTGGCCGCGACGATGGAGGCGTACTTCAACTACGTCTCCAGCGAGTCGGGCGCGTTCCGGCTGGTCTTCGAGTCGGACCTGACCAACGAGCCGGCCGTGCGGGAGCGGGTCGAGCGGGCCGCCGAGGCCAGTGCGACGCTGGTCAGCAAGGTGATCCAGGAGGACACCGACCTGCCGGAGGCGGAGTCCAAGCTGCTGGCCGCGGGCGTCTGCGGGCTGGCCCAGATCACCGCCCGGTACTGGCTCTCGCAGGGCCTGGAGATCCCGCGCGACGAGGCGGTCCGGCTGGTCGCCAGCCTGGCCTGGCGCGGGCTGAAGGGCTTCCCGATGCACCCCAACGAGTCGCCGGAGGCACCCGCCGCCGGCCAGTGATCCACCGACCCTGGCCGGGGTGCCGACCGGGTGCTCTATGGTGAAGCGGTACGGCGCGGTCGCCGGGCCCGCCTGTCCCAGGCGGCGCGGTGCCGCGCGTGGATGGCTGCAACCCCGGAGGGACGGAAGCCGTGGAGGTCAAGATCGGCGTGCAGAACGCGCCGCGCGAGATCGTGATCGAGAGCTCGCAGACTGCCGATGAGGTCCAGGACGCGGTCACGAAGGCGCTCGAGGGCACCGAGAAGCTCTTCTCCCTGAGCGACGAGCACGGCCGTCGCATCATCGTCCCGGCCGACCGCCTGGCGTACGTGGAGATCGGCGAGCCGGCCGCGCGCAAGGTCGGCTTCGGCACGCTCTGAGCCACGGGCCTCGTCCGGTGCCCCGCTCCCTCGGCCGAGGGAGCGGGGCACCGTCGTTTCCGGGGGGCCGTCGTCTCCGGGGGAACCGTCCTGTCCGGGGCGGCGCCCGGCGCGGACGGGGCCGGGTGTACGGGTGGGGCGGCCGGGGTACGGCGACAGTACGGCCGGCCGAGCGCCGGGCGCCGGTACCCCGGGGAGGCATCCTTGCTCGTCGAGACGTTCGCCTTCGTCCTCGTCGGCGTGGTCGTGGGCGCCGCCGCGCTGCTGTCCTGGCCCGCCTACTTCCCGGCCGGACGGGCGCCGACCCTGGGCACGGCCCTGGGTTCGGCGCTGCTCGCCGGGGTGATCGCGCACTTCACCATGGACGGCCGGTACCCGGCGGCGAGCATCGCGGTCTCGGCGGTCGCCTCGGCCCTGCTCACCTCGGTGCTGGCCCGGCCCGACCTGGCCGCCGGCCGGGCGCCGGCGCACCGCCACCGCCCGCACCGGGCGGGCGCCCACCGGGCGGGCGCGCACCGGCGCCAGCGGCACGCCTGAGCCGCCGGTCCGCGCCGGGCGCCCCGCGCACGCCGGGCGCCCCGTCCACCGGCGGGGTCAGGAGGCCAGGCCGAGCGCCGCCATCCGCCGGGTGTGCGCCTCGGTGATCCGGTTGAACATCTTGCCGACCTCGACCAGGTCGAAGCCCTGCACCCGGACACCGCCGACCAGCAGGTTCGACAGCGCGTCCCGCTCGGCGACCACCCGCTGCGCCTGGCTGAGCGCCTCGCCCATCAGCCGCCGGCCCCACAGGGCGAGCCGGCCGCCGGCCCGCGGGTCGGCCTCGATGGCCTGGCGCACCTTGTCGACGGCGAACTGCGCGTGCCCGGTGTCGGACATGACGCCGAGCACGAGGTCACGGGTGTCGTCGTCGAGCCGGACGGCCACCTCGCGGTAGAAGTCGGTCGCGATGGCGTCGCCGACGTAGGCCTTTACCAGGCCCTCCAGCCAGTCCGAGGGCGCGGTCATCCGGTGGAAGAGCTCCAGCGGCTCGACGAACGGGCGCATCGCCTCCTGCGGGTCGGCACCGATCTCGGCGAGCCGGTCGTGCAGCCGCTGGTAGTGCTGGAACTCGGCGGAGGCCATCCGGGCCAGCGCGGCCTTGTCGGCCAGGTCGGGCGCGAGCTTGGCGTCCTCGGCGAGCCGCTCGAAGGCGCTCAGCTCGCCGTACGCGAGGGCGCCGAGCAGGTCCAGTACGGCGGCCCGGTAGCCCGGGTCGGCCGAGCAGGCCGCCCAGTCGCCGATCGAGCCGGCCGCCACGTCGTCCTGCGTCTCACCACGGTTCTCCATGACCCGCCACCTTAGTGCCGCTCCGTCCCCGGGCACCTCTTCCACCGCTCCGACCTGCGATGTCGTCCGCGTCACGTGTTCGAGTCGTCGGGTGACTGTATGGTGGTACGGAGGCCCGTCGTGCTCGCACGGTGTCACCGCCGTCTCGGTGCCGCCGGGCAAGCCCGCTCCGCAGCGACTCCGTCCCCCGAAGGACGCGCCGCGCGGAAGCCGGGTACTCAACGTACGCGGATGCCCGGTCGGAGAGCCGATCGGCTCCGACCAGGGCTTGGACTTCAAGCCTTGGCACCGCATCAGTGGCCGAGCGAGGGCCGCCGAGACCGCGCCAGCCGGCGCAGGTCCCGCGCAGGTCCCTCACGGGAATCCTCCCCGACGCCGCCGGCGACGCGCCCCTTGACCGGGCCGCGCGCACCGGCCGGCCGCAGGGACCGGCGCGGTTGTGCGTCCGCGCAGCTGTATTCGGGGCCGTCCAGGCCCGTACGCAGCCGCGCGGCTGCCCGCCCGCCGCTCGCTCTCGGCCCCTCCACACGGAAGAGGCAGCACCCTGTCCACCACCGCTGAACCCACCAAGACCACCTTCCGGGACCTGGGCATCCTCCCGGAGACCGCCGAGGCCCTCGAGTCCGTCGGCATCGTCCACCCCTTCCCGATCCAGGAGATGACCCTCCCGGTCGCGCTGACCGGCCACGACGTCATCGGCCAGGCCAAGACCGGCACCGGCAAGACCCTCGGTTTCGGCCTCCCGCTGATCGAGCGGGTCGTCGTGCGGGCCGACGTCGACGCCGGGCGCGCGCAGGAGGAGCAGCTCTCCGACTGCCCGCAGGCGCTCATCGTCGTGCCGACCCGCGAGCTGTGCACCCAGGTCACCAACGACCTGCAGACCGCCGGCAAGGTCCGCGACGTGCGGGTGCTCGCCGTCTACGGCGGCCGCGCCTACGAGCCGCAGGTCGAGGCGCTGAAGAAGGGCGTCGACATCGTCGTCGGCACTCCCGGCCGCCTGCTCGACCTGGCCGGCCAGAAGAAGCTGAACCTGTCCGAGGTCCGCTCGCTGGTCCTGGACGAGGCCGACGAGATGCTCGACCTCGGCTTCCTGCCGGACGTCGAGAAGATCATCACCATGCTGCCGGCCAAGCGGCAGACCCTGCTGTTCTCGGCGACCATGCCGGGCCAGGTGATCAGCCTCGCCCGCCGGTACATGAGCCAGCCGACGCACATCCGCGCCGCCGCGCCGGACGACACCGGCACCACGGTCGCCAACATCGAGCAGCACATCTTCCGCGCCCACTCGCTGGACAAGGTGGAGATGGTCTCGCGCATCCTGCAGGCCGACGGCCGCGGGCTGGCGATGATCTTCTGCCGGACCAAGCGGACCGCCGCCGACGTCGCCGACCAGCTGACCCAGCGCGGCTTCGCGGCCGGCGCGGTGCACGGCGACCTCGGGCAGGGCGCCCGTGAGCAGGCGCTGCGCGCGTTCCGCAACGGCAAGGTCGACGTGCTGGTCTGCACCGACGTCGCGGCCCGCGGCATCGACGTCGAGGGCGTCACGCACGTGATCAACTACCAGTGCCCGGAGGACGAGAAGACCTACCTGCACCGGATCGGCCGCACCGGCCGGGCCGGCGCCTCGGGCACCGCCGTCACCCTGGTCGACTGGGACGACATCCCGCGCTGGCAGCTGATCAACAAGGCGCTGGACCTGCCGTTCAACGAGCCGGAGGAGACCTACTCCACCTCGCCGCACCTGTACGAGCTGCTGAAGATCGCGCCGGGGACCAAGGGCATCCTGCCGCGCTCGGAGCGGACCCGCGCCGGGCTCGGCGCGGAGGAGGTCGAGGACCTCGGCGAGACCGGCGGGCGCGGTTCGCGCTCCGGCGGGCGCGGGCGCGGCGGGCGGAGCGGCTCCGGCCGGGCCGCGGCCGCCGTCGAGCCGGCCGCGGCCGAGGAGAAGCCGGCCCGCAAGACCCGTGAGCGCCGGCGCACCCGTCGGGGCAGCGCGGTCGACGGGGTCGCGGCGGTCGTCGACGGGGCGCCCGACGCTCCCGTCACGCCCGGCGCGCCGGAGGCTCCGGCCGCCGTCGAGGGCGCCGAGGGCGAGTCCGCGGCCCCGCGCCGCCGCCGTCGCCGCTCGCGCGGTCCGGCGTCGGGCGAGGGCACGGCCGCCGAGACCGTCGCCACCGAGGTCGCCGAGGCCGCGGTCGTCGAGCCGGCCGCCGCTCCCGCCGAGGCCGCCGCCGACGCGCCGGCCGCCGAGAAGCCCAAGCGCACCCGCACCCGCTCGCGGGCGAAGGCCGAGGCTCCGGCCGAGGTCGCCGCCGCCGAGGCCCCGGCCGCCGCTCCCGCCGAGGCCGCCGCCGACGCGCCGGCCGCCGAGAAGCCCAAGCGCACCCGCACCCGGACCCGCCGCCCGGCGGCCGCCCCCGAGGCGACCCCGGAGAGCTGACCCGCGTTCCCGCGAAGGGGCGGCCCGGACTCCCGGGCCGCCCCTTCGGCGTTCCCGGGGACGATCTACCCTCGGGTCACCCGCCAGTTCGCCCCGGTCGCCGGAGGTCCGTTCATGAGCACGCCGCCGTTCCTCGCCCTCCCGCCCTGTGCGCGCGCGCTGCGGGTGGTGACGGCGCGCGGGGAGTTCGCGGCGCTGCGGGCCGAGCCGGCCGGGGCGGTGCGCGGCTCGGCGCTGCTGGTGCCCGGCTTCACCGGCAGCAAGGAGGACTTCATCGCGCTGCTGGAGCCGCTCGCCGCGGCCGGCTACCGGGTGACCGCCGTCGACCAGCGCGGCCAGTACGAGACGGGCGGACCGGACGACCCGTCCGCCTACACGGTGGCCGCGCTGGGCGCGGACGTGCGGGCGCTCACCGCCGCGCTGCTGGCCGAGGGCGGCACCGGGCCGCTGCACCTGCTGGGCCACTCCTTCGGCGGCCAGGTGGTCCGCGAGGCCGTCCTGGCCGAGGCGGACGCGGACGTCCCGGCGCTGCCGTGGGCGTCGCTGACCCTGATGTCCACCGGCCCCGGGGCGATCGACCCGGCCGAGGCGGAGCGGACCCGGCTGCTGATCAGTGTCCTGCCCACGATGGGCCTGGAGGAGATCTGGCGGGTGATGCAGCAGATGGAGGAGGGCAGCGGGGACCGCGCCCGCCGTCCCTCCCCCGAGGTCGCCCGCTTCCTGCACCACCGCTGGCTGGCGAACGTGCCGCAGGCGCTGATCACCACCGGCGGCCATCTGGTCGCCGCGCCGGACCGGGTGGACGAGCTGGCCGCGGTGCTGGCCGCCGGCCTGCCCGCCCTGGTGCTGTCCGGCGAACGCGACTACGCGTGGCCGGTGCCGGAGCAGACCGCGATGGCCCGGCGCCTCGGCGCCCGCCGGGTGGTGGTGGCGGACGCCGGGCACTCCCCGAACGCCGAACGGCCGGCCGCGACCGCCGAGGCCCTGCTGGCCCTCTGGGGCTGACCCCGCGGCCCGTTCGGGCCGGCGCCGGGGCCCCGGCTCGACACCTCCGGGAGGCCCCTGGTACAAGGGGGGCG
Organism: Kitasatospora sp. NPDC097605; assembly: GCF_040302725.1. Lineage (NCBI taxonomy): Bacteria > Bacillati > Actinomycetota > Actinomycetes > Kitasatosporales > Streptomycetaceae > Kitasatospora > Kitasatospora sp. NPDC097605. Next base: position 41,550 of record NZ_JBEOSF010000015.1, read on the forward strand.
ACAAAATTCGTTAGTTGCGGTAATATTTGATTCGGTCCTGGAAACATCGTCGACAGTGCCGTCGGCGCTCCGTCGACGCGATCCATCCGAAACCAGGACTTCACGGACGGGCAACGACCCGGTAGCAGCGCCACCGCAGCGTGGTTCACGAGGGACCACGCGCCTCTGGCGAGCAGGGGGGAGCCCTCTTTGCCGCGACAGCGGTCGGTCGACGAATCGACCCGACGGACCCCGAATGGGCTGATTGCGACTCAGCCACGACCGCCCCGCCCGACGGGGCCAGGAAAGGACAGGCCCATGCGCTTCGAGATCCTCCGACTGGACGACGCCAACGGCACCGCCACCGACCGCCTGATCGCCGACGCCGAGACCGTCCGCGAGCTCGTCCAGGCCGCCGCCCGCACCGGCGAACGCCTGCTCATCCGTCCGTGCCCGACCGTCTGACCGGGCGCGGCCCCCGGGAGCCCGAGCACTCCCCCGCCGCCGACGAGCCCGGCCCGTCCGACCCGGACGTTCCGATACCCGACTGACGCCCCGTCATCGCACCAGCGACAACGGGGCGTCAGCGCGTTCGGGCCCTGTCCCCGCACGGCGCGCGGCGCACCCCGGCGCGCGCCGCGGACGTTTGCCGCCGCCCCCCACGGGACATTTCCCAACGGGAGCCGCCCGCACCGCGCCCACCCCGCGCCGCGCGGGCGCCCGCCACCGACAGGTGCCGCCGAGCCGCCCTCCGTACGGGTGATCGTCCTTGACGCGGCGGTCCGGAGGGAGGAGCGTTGACGGCTATGAGGGGCGAGCCAAGCTGCCCGAGGTGCGCCGGTCGGGTCCGCGCCCCCGGTCTGTTCTCAGACACGTGGCAGTGCGACCGGCACGGCGCCGTGCACCCGATGCAGCCGGTGCTGCCCCCGAGCGTGGAGGCGCTGGGCGTCGCCGTCGCCCGCTCGCAGGTCCCCGTCTGGCTCCCCTGGCCGCTGCCGGTCGGCTGGCTGTACACCGGGATCGCGCACGTCGGGGACGACGTCTCGGGGGCCCGGGCCACCGCCGTCGCCTGCTCCGGGCCGGCGCCGCTCGGCGGTTTCGGCGAACTGGTGCTGGTCGCCGAGGAACTGGGCGTGGGGCTCGGCGCGCGGTACGCGGGCCTGGCCGGCCCGGACCCGGGCGACGACGTCGGCCTCTACAAGCCCGCCGACGCCAAGCTGATGGCGGCCGGCCGGCCGACGCCGATGTTCCACGTACCGGACGCCCCGGCGGACCGGGCGGTGTTCGTCGGCGAGGCGCGCGGCCTCTGGCTCTGGGCGGTGGCCTGGCCGGAGCAGTCGGCCCTGGTGATGTACGACGAGCTGGTGCTGACCGATCTGCGGGAGGCCGGCGCGGAGCTGGACCTGCTGCCCTGCGGGGCCCTCACCCCCCGCTTGCTCGGCTGACCCCCGCCCCCGCCGCACTATCCTGGGCGTCACCCCGCCGGCAGGCCGTGCCGGCGCCAGCGCCGCCCGGCGCCGACCCCCGAGGGAGCACCACCCGTGCGCATCGACCTCCACGCCCACAGCAACGCCTCCGACGGCACGGACAGCCCGGCCGAACTGGTCGCGGCGGCCGTCGGGGCCGGGCTGGACGTGGTGGCGCTGACCGACCACGACACGGTGGCGGGCCACACCGAGGCGGCCGACGCGGTGCACGCGCTGCCGGCCGGCACCCGGCTGACGCTCGTCCCCGGCGCGGAACTGTCCTGCGTGGTGGACGACATCTCGATGCACCTGCTCGCCTACCTCTTCGACCCGGCCGAGCCCGAGTTCGCGGCCGAGCGCGAACTGGTGCGCACCGACCGGTTCCGGCGCGGGCGCGCGATCGTCGAGCGCTGCCGCGAACTGGGCGCGGACATCAGCTGGGAGCAGGTGCGGCGGATCGCCGGGGAAGGCTCGGTGGGCCGTCCGCACATCGCCAGCGCGCTGGTGGAGGCGGGCGTGGTGGCCTCGGTGTCGGACGCCTTCACGGCGGACTGGCTGGCCAACGGCGGCCGGGCGGACGTCCGCAAGCACGAGACCGACCCGGTGACGGCGGTCCGGCTGGTCCGGGCGGCCGGCGGGGTGCCGGTCTTCGCCCACCCGGGGGCGGTGAAGCGCGGGCGGACCGTCTCCGACCAGGTCATCGCCGACCTCGCGGCGGCCGGGCTGGCCGCGCTGGAGATCGACCACATCGACCACGACGAGCCCACCCGGGAGCATCTGCGGGGCCTGGCCGCCGAGTTGGGACTGCTGACCACCGGGTCGAGCGACTACCACGGCGCCCGCAAGACCGTCCGCCTCGGCGAGTTCACCACCGACCCGGCCGTCTACGAGGCGCTGGTGGACCAGGCGACCGGCGCCAAGCCGATCGGCGGCTGAGCCCGCCCACCGCACCCGCCGGGCCGGCTTGACGCCGGGTCAGTCCAGCCGGACGCCCCGGCGCTCCGGGTCGCGCAGGTCGGTGCCGTGCTGGAGCCAGCGCTCCTGCAGGGCCGCCGCCCCGTGCACCCGCTTCCAGCCCGCCTCGTTGGGCGTCATCGGCAGCAGCGGCAGGAAGCGCACCGGGTCGGCCGGCGCGTCCAGCTCCAGGTCCTCCACCAGCCCGCCGGGCTCGGCGGCCAGGACGGAGGTGAACGGCGCGCCGTCCCAGAGCGGGGCGCCGAGGTCCAGCGAGCCGCCGGGGGCCACCACCAGCCCCTCCACCTGGGGTGTCGCGGCGAAGGTGGCCAGCGGGCGGAGCACGTCGTCGCGCCCGCCGCGGATCGTCAGGACCAACTCGGCGCGCGGGCCGCGGACCTGGTCGACCACCGCCGCGGCCGGGTCGGCCATCGGCGCGGCGGACATCCCGAGGGTGGCGTAACGGACCAGGCCCTCGGCATCCGGGCCGAAGCGCAGCACCTCGACGCGGTCGGCGCCGAGGAAGGTGACGGCGGCGCGGCCGCTCGGCTCGCCGAAGACGGTGAGCAGCCGGGCCTCGACGGCGGCCAGCACCGCCTCCCGGGAGGGGCCGTGCGGGCTGCCGCCGGAGGGGTCGCCGAAGAGCGGGAAGTCGTGGGCCATGCCGGTGAGCGTAACCCGCGGACCCCGGGCCGTTGGCACGGCCTTTACGTGAACGCGGGCGCGGCGAAGGCGGTTCGGATGTTAGTGTGAGCGACTGGCTACCGGGGATCCTCATCCTCCGGGGCAGCGGCGCGAAGGAGGTGGTTGCGGTGGATACCAGCCGACCATGCAGTACCGGCAGCTCTACCCGGCCCGATCGCCTTCCCCGTACCCCTCGACGCGCGGGCTGAAACAGCGGGCCTGAGAGACCTCGGCGATCGCCGGGCCTCCTCCCCAGCACTGCGGACCCCAGCCTTCCCCGTGCCGACGCGCGGCGGAACTCCGGTCCGGCCGGGAGAGCACCTTCACCGACGTCCGGCCGTTCCGATTCCCGTGCCCCGGCAAGGCACCCGGGGACGGCCGCGGGCGCCGGAGTCCATCGGTGTTCCTCCGCCGTCGCACCGCGGCCGTTCGTCGTCGCGCCGTCGTGCGGCGGTTCCTGCCCAAGGGAGCCAGCCATGTCGATGATCAACAGCCTGCGCGCAGCCGTCCGCACCAACCGCCGCCGTTCCGCGGCGGCCCTGTTCGACTCGATCCACCCGGGCGCGACGCCGTCGGCGGTGGTGGACTGCGCGGTCTACCAGCACGGGAAGCGGCACGGCGAGACGTGCAGCCCGCGCGAGGCGGCCCGGCTGGTCAAGGCGTCGAAGCAACTGCCGGACGGCGACGGCTCGTTCAGCTGGATCGGGCTGCACGAGCCGACCGAGGCGGAGTTCGAGGGCATCGCGCAGCGGTTCGGGCTGCACCCGCTGGCGGTCGAGGACGCGGTGCACGCGCACCAGCGGCCGAAGGTCGAGCGGTACGACGACGTGCTGTTCGCCGTCTTCAAGACGATCCGCTACCTCGACCACGACCAGCTCACCCCGACCAGCGAGGTGGTCGAGACCGGCGAGCTGATGGTGTTCGCCGGGCGGGACTTCGTGATCACCGTGCGGCACGGCGGACACAGTTCGCTGAAGGAGCTGCGGCACCGGCTGGAGGCCGACGCGGACGGCTCCGGGCTGCTCGCCAAGGGCCCGTCGGCGGTGCTGCACGCGATCGCCGACCACGTGGTGGACAACTACCTGCTGGTCGCGGACCAGTTGCAGACCGACGTGGACGAGATCGAGTTCGAGGTGTTCTCCAACCGGGGCGGCCGGGGCGCGGACGTCGGGCGGGTGTACCAGCTCAAGCGCGAGGTGCTGGAGTTCAAGCGCGCGGTGGCGCCGCTGCTGCGGCCGATGCAGCAGCTGTCGGAGCCGCTGCAGCGGCTGGTCGATCCGGAGATCCAGAAGTACTTCCGGGACGTCGCCGACCACCTGGCCCGGGTCACCGAGCAGGTGCACGGCTTCGACGAGCTGCTCAACTCGCTGCTCCAGGCGAACCTCGCGCAGGTCTCGGTGGCGCAGAACGAGGACATGCGCAAGATCACCGCCTGGGCGGCGATCTTCGCCGTGCCGACCATGATCACCGGCGTGTACGGGATGAACTTCGACTACATGCCGGAGCTGCACCACAAGTACGGCTACCCGATGGTGCTGGGCAGCGTGGTGCTGATCTGCATCGGCATGTACCGAGGCTTCCGCCGCAACGGCTGGCTGTAGACCCCGGCCTACCGCCGGTCCGCGCGGGCGACCAGGACCAGGCCGGCCAGGATCAGCACCACCGCCGGGTAGGCGGCGGCCGGGGGCCACTGGCCGAGCCAGAGCGCGGCGATCAGCGCGGCGCCCGGGGTCTCCAGCAGGATCGCGGTCGAGGTGACCGAGGGGCCGAGGGTGCGCAGCACCCGGTTGCTGAGCGAGTGGCCGAGCAGCTGGGCGGTGACCATCAGCAGCACGATCTGCCACCAGGCCCCGGCGGGCCAGCCGGACAGCGGCGTCCCGGCGGCCAGGCAGACGACCAGCAGCACGACCGCCGTGGTGGCGTAGCAGACCAGTGTGTACGCGGTGGTGCTGACGGTGCGCCGGACCTCGGCGCCGAGCAGCAGGTAGCCGGCGGCGGCGAGCCCGGCGGCCAGCGCGAGGGCGTCGCCGGCCAGGGCGCGCGGCGACAGCGAGAGGTCGACCCCGGTGAGCACCAGCACGCCGGCGAAGGCCACCGCGGTGCCGATCCAGACCATCCGGGGCGCCCGCACCCCGAGCAGCCGCATCAGCACGATGGTCCACAGCGGGGTGGTGGTGACCAGGGCGGTCGCGGAGGCCACCGAGGTCATCCGCAGACTGGGCATCCAGAGCGCGAAGTGGACGGCGAGCAGGGCGCCGGCCGCCATGGCGAGCAGCAGCGCGCGGCGGGAGACGGCACGCAGCTCGGCGCGGTGGCGCAGCAGCGCCCAGGGGCCGAGCACGCCGACCGACATGAGGTTGCGCCAGAAGGCGATGGCCAGGGCGGGCGCGGCGGTGGCGCTGATCAGCGGGGCGGAGAGCGAGATGCCGGCGACCGAGACCGCGAGCAGCAGCAGGTCCGTCCTGGGGAGCGGTCGCGCGGGGCCGGCCGGGCCGACGGGGGCGGTGGATGCGGGGGCGGGGACCGCGGCGGGCGCGGCGGTCTCGGGCCGGGCGGCGGGCACGGCGCTCCTCGGGTCGGCGGGGCGTTGCGGGGGCGGGCGGGGGCGGGGCGGCTCCTACGGTAAGGCCCGTGCGCCGTCCATGGAACTGTCGCCCGAACCGTGGACCCTCGCCCGCCCGGCGCAGGCCGTACGCTGTGCGCCATGGACCGTACGCCCGCCGCAGCCGCGACCGCCGACGACTTCCTCGACCGGGCCCTGTTGGAGGAGGCCGCGAAGAAGTCCGGCCTGCTCTGGGTCCGGGCGGACGGTCAGGAGCACGCGCGGGCGCTCTGGCACGCCTGGCACGACGGCGCGGTGGTGGTGGTCGGCGACGGCGCCGAGCAGCCGCTGCACGGCCTGGCCGGCGGGACGGGCGCGACGGTGACCGTCCGCAGCAAGGACAAGGGCGGCCGGCTGACCGGCTGGCCGGCCCGGGTGGTCGAGCTGGCGCCGGGCGGCGAGGCCTGGCTGGGCGCCGTCGAGGAGCTCAAGGGCAAGCGGCTGAACGCGCCCGACACCGACACCATCGCCGACCGCTGGGCCCGCGAGTGCCGGGTACTGCGGCTGGAGCCGGCCGGCACGGCGGGCGCCGAACTCGCCGAGCGGCCCGGCGCGATGCCGGCGGACTCGCACGTCGCGGCCCCGCTGCCCACCCCGGCCACCACCCGCCGCCCGATCCCGGCCGGGCTGCCGAAGCTGCTGCTCAAGCGCCGCAAGGGCTGACGCCCCGCCACGCCCCCGCCCCCTCCCCCCGGCCGCCCGATTCGCCCGGCTTTCGCCGAGCCTGGGCGGTGATGCCCGAGTAGCCTTGGCCGCGGGGCGTGCCCGCGCACCCGACCAGGCGTCGAGCGAGGCGAGGGAGTCCAGAAGTCCATGGCAGGGCCAGGCAACCGGGTCTTCATCTCGCACCTCTCCGGCATCGCCGTCTTCGACCCGAACGGCGACCAGGTCGGCCGGGTCCGGGACGTCGTGGTCACCCTGCGGGTCGGCGGCCGGCCGCCCCGGGTGCTCGGCCTGGTGGTGGAGGTGGTCGGCCGGCGCCGGATCTTCCTGCCGATGACCAGGGTGACCAGCCTGGAGTCCGGCCAGGTGATCACCACCGGTGTGATCAACATGCGCCGCTTCGAGCAGCGCCCCGCCGAGACGCTCGTCCTCGCCGAACTGCTGGACCGCACCGTCACCTGGACCAAGAGCGGCCAGGACGTCACCGTCCTGGACGTCGCGATGACCCAGACCCGGCTGCGCGAGTGGGAGATCGGCAAGGTCTTCGTCCAGGTCGGCCGGGTCGGCCGGCTGCGCAAGGCGCGCGGCGAGACGCTCACCCTGGACTGGCAGGACGTCACCGGCTTCACCCTGCCCGAGGAGAACCAGGGCGCCGCCAACCTGCTCGCCACCTTCGACCAGCTGCGCGCCGCCGACCTCGCCAACGTCATGCACCACCTGTCCGCCAAGCGCCGCGCCGAGGTCGCCGCCGCGCTCGACGACGAACGGCTCGCCGACGTCCTGGAGGAGCTGCCCGAGGACGACCAGGTCGAGATCATCGGCAAGCTGAAGGACGAACGGGCCGCCGACATCCTGGAGGCGATGGACCCGGACGACGCCGCCGACCTGCTCTCCGAGCTGCCCGGCGACGAGGCCGAGCGGCTGCTCCAGCTGATGGAGCCGGACGAGGCCGAGCCGGTGCGCCGGCTGCTGACCTACGAGGAGAACACCGCCGGCGGTCTGATGACCACCGAGCCGATCGTGCTGGAGCCGGACGCCACGGTGGCCGAGGCGCTGGCCCGGGTGCGGATCTCCGACCACAAGCCGGCCCTCGCCGCGCAGGTCTTCGTCTGCCGCCCGCCGAACGAGACCCCGACCGGCAAGTACCTGGGCACCGTGCACTTCCAGCGGCTGCTGCGCGAGCCCCCGTACACCCTGGTCGGCTCGCTGGTCGACGACGACCTCGACCCGCTGCCGCCGGACACCCCGCTGTCGCTGATCACCAGCTACCTGGCCACGTACAACATGGTCGCCGCGCCGGTCGTCGACGACGCGGACCACCTGGTCGGCGCGGTCACCGTGGACGACGTGCTCGACCACCTGCTGCCGGAGGACTGGCGGGAGGCCTCGCTGCACGGCGGACCCGCCGACGAGAGAGAGGTGACCGGTGGACGCTGACCGCAAGGGCCGGCGGGACGAGTCCCCGCGCCAGCGGCTCCAGGGCGAGCTGCGGGAACTGCGCCAGCTGCGCGAGCTGCGCGCCCGCGAGGGCGGCGCCCGGGACCGCCGCACCGAGCCCGCCGCCACCGGCCCCGGCCCCCGCAGCCGCCTGGACCAGCCGCGCACCGCCCGCCCCGGGCTGATCACCCTGCCGTCCTACGACCCGGAGGCCTTCGGCAAGCTCTCCGAGCGGATCGCCCGCTTCCTCGGCACCGGCCGGTTCATCGTCTGGATGACGGTGGTGATCATCCTCTGGGTCGCCTGGAACACCCTGCTGCCCGACGCCGCCCGGTTCGACGACTACCCCTTCATCTTCCTCACCCTGATGCTCTCCCTCCAGGCCTCCTACGCGGCGCCGCTGATCCTGCTGGCGCAGAACCGGCAGGACAACCGGGACCGGGTCAACATGGAGCAGGACCGCGCCCGCAGCGACCGCAACATCGCCGACACCGAGTACCTGACCCGCGAGGTCGCGGCGCTGCGCCAGGGCCTCGGCGAGGTCGCCACCCGGGACTTCGTCCGCTCCGAACTGCAGGCGTTGCTCAAGGAGCTCGACGAGCGCCGGGAGGCCCCCGAGATGCTGTGACCCGCAGCACGCTACCGACCGGTTATGCACCCCGCGCGGCGCCGTACCATCAAGGCATGGCCAACGAGACAGAGGTCGCGGCCGGCGCCACGGAGGAGTCCGTGCGCCAGGCGCTGGCGACCGTCAACGACCCGGAGATCAACCGCCCGATCACCGAGATCGGCATGGTGAAATCGGTCGAGATCGGCGAGGGCGGCGCCGTGCGGGTCGCGGTCTACCTGACCGTCTCGGGCTGCCCGATGCGCGACACCATCGTCACCCGGGTCCGCGAGGCCGTCGGCCGCGTCCCCGGCGTGAGCGGCGTCGAGGTCGAGCTCGACGTGATGAGCGACGAGCAGCGCAAGGAACTCTCCCAGCTGCTGCGCGGCGGCGCCCCCGAGCGGGAGATCCCGTTCGCCAAGCCCGGCACGCTGACCCGGGTCTACGCGGTCGCCTCCGGCAAGGGCGGCGTCGGCAAGTCCTCGGTGACCGTCAACCTGGCCGCGGCGATGGCCGCCGACGGCCTGAAGGTCGCCGTGGTGGACGCCGACATCTACGGCCACAGCGTGCCGCGCATGCTGGGCGTCGAGGGCCGGCCCACCCAGGTCCAGGACATGATCATGCCGCCGCAGGCGAACGGCGTGAAGGTCATCTCGATCGGCATGTTCACCCCGGGCAACACCCCGGTGGTCTGGCGCGGCCCGATGCTGCACCGCGCGCTGCAGCAGTTCCTGGCCGACGTCTACTGGGGCGACCTGGACGTCCTGCTGCTGGACCTGCCGCCCGGTACCGGCGACATCGCCATCTCGGTGGCCCAGCTGGTCCCCAACGCGGAGATCCTCATCGTCACCACCCCGCAGATGGCCGCCGCCGAGGTCGCCGAGCGGGCCGGCACCATCGCGGTGCAGACCCACCAGAAGATCGTCGGCGTGATCGAGAACATGTCCGGCATGCCGTGCCCGCACTGCGACGAGATGATCGACGTCTTCGGCACCGGCGGCGGCCAGACCGTCGCGGACGCGCTGACCCGCACCGTCGGCGCCACCGTCCCGGTGCTCGGCTCGATCCCGATCGACGTCCGCCTGCGCGAGGGCGGCGACGACGGCCGCCCGGTCGTCCTGGCCGCCCCCGACTCCCCCGCCGGCACCGCCCTGCGCGCCGTCGCCGGCAAGCTCGGCGGCCGCCAGCGGGGCCTCTCCGGCCTCTCCCTCGGCCTCACCCCGAAGAACAAGTTCTGACCCGGCGTCGGCCGAAACGCCCGCAGGGGCCCACCGGAGCGTCCGGCGGGCCCCTGCGGGCGTTCTGCGGGGGTCAGGGCGTCCTAGGGGCGGGTGTAGGCGACCAGGTCGGGGACGGCGGCGAAGCCGGCGCCGTAGGCGCTGACGCCGCGGCCGTAGGCGCCGAGCAGGACGCCCGGGGCCTCGCCCGCGAGCACCCAGCCGTACTCGGACTCGCGGTAGCGGAACGGCTGCGGCAGGCCGTTCACCGGGAGGCTGAGGGTGGACCAGCCCGGGCCCTCCAGGTCGTCGGCGAGGTCCCAGGCGAGCGTGGACTGCTGGTCCAGCCAGTCCTGGCGCCGCGCGCGGTCCAGCTGGCCGGGCCAGGTGGCGGCGAGCAGGCCGGAACTCGCCAGCCAGGCGGCGGAGGAGGCGGACGTCGCCTCCAGGGTGCCGGTGTTGTCGGCGCTGCGGCGGCTCTCCCGGCGGGCGACGGTGACGACGACGGCGAACTTCCGCACGTCGCGCGGCTCGTACTGGCGGGCCGGCTCCTCGCCGTGGCCGAGGCTGCCGTAGTCGACGGTGCCGTGCGCGCCGGCCCGCGGGCCGCCGAAGCCGCTCGGCAGCAGGAAGCGGCGGCCGCTCCAGCCCTCGTCCAGGCCGTACCAGGGGAAGTCCGCGGACAGGTACGGCACCAGCGGGTCCGCCGGGCCGGCCTGCCCGCCGACCACGGGTCCGCCCGCCGTGGCCGTCCCGACCGCCTGACTCGTCGCGTCCATCCCCGGGGCCTCCTCAAACGACGTTTGCCTGCCGTGGCACGCTCCCATCGTGGCGTACCGCGGCGCCCCCACCGACCGCCTTCGCCCCGGACGGGACCGGAAGTGACGGACGGCACAGCGGGAACAATCAGCACAATAGCGGCGCGTACGCCGGAGCCCCGCTCAACCGTGGGGTTGGCGGGGCCCGGTGTCAGCGATCGCGCATCGAGTCAGGGCGAATTACGTCGCGTCGGGGTCGAAGGGCGGGCGCTCGCCGGGGGCGAGCGGGGCGCCGGCGGAGGCGGGGGCCGGGGCGGCGGCCTTGTCGAAGGAGACGCTGCCCGAGCGGCCGGTGCCGTTCACCGGGGCGGCCGGCTTGTCGTCCAGCACCGAGCGGATGTCGAGGGTGTCCCGCATCTCCTTGAGGCCCAGCGGGTCCTCGTCGCCGCCCATCAGCTGCTTGCGCACGAAGGTCTTCGGGTTGAGGTCCTCGAACTCGAAGTCCTTGAACTCCGGGCCCAGCTCGCTGCGGATGTCCTCCTTCGCGGTGTCCGCGAAGGACCGGATCTTCCGGATGAAGCCCATGGTGTCCTGGATCAGCTTCGGCAGCTTGTCCGGACCGAAGATCACGATGGCCATGATGACCAGGGTCAGGATCTCCAGTGTGCCCACGTCGCTGAACACCAAAGCTCCCTAAGCTCGCGATCGGATCGGACAGACGCTCCTCACAGCGTAATGGCCATCGGCGGGTCCATGACCCCCGGTGTGATGAAGCCGTGGTGAAGACCCGCCGATGATCAGGGCCGCGAGGGACCCGTGGGACCTATCTGTTCTCGTGGTGCAGGCCGGCGACGCCGGAGCTCGGCGAGCGGTCCGGCAGCTCGTGGGGCGGCGTCGTGCCCCGGGTGACCGCCACCGGGCGCACCGGCAGGTCCACCGCCGGCACCTGGGCGTTCATCGGGAGCATCCCGCCCCGGCCGCCGCCGGCCGGGCTGACCGTGGTGCCGTGCTGGTCGTCGCCGCCGCCGAGGGTGCCGACGCCGCCGAGCGTCACCGCGGCGACCGAGAAGGCGCCGGCCGCGGCGAAGACGAAGCGCCGCCCGCGCGCGGGGGCCTGCCGGACCACCGGGGCGGCCGCGGCGGCCGCCAGCGGCTGGACCGGGGCGTCGGGGCGGGGCGAGCGCCGGCCCATCAGCGGGCGCAGCACCGAGCCGCGGCCGAAGGCCCGGGGGTCGACACCGGGCACCGGAGCGTCGGCGCCGAGCGCGCCCGCGCCGAAGGAGGCCCCGGCGCCGCGGCCGAACGAGCCGCCGTCCAGCCGGCTGCCGCCGAGCGTGCCGGCGGCCGCGACACCGCCGCCGGGCAGGTCGTCGTCGTCCCGGCGCGGGCGGTCGGCGCGCGGCTGCCGCTCGTCCTCCGGGAGCGCGCCGACGGCCATCAGCCGGGCCATCAGCCCGGAGGACGGGCCGGGCGTGCCGGTGCGGGTGAGCAGGTGTTTGACGGCGCGGCCCTCGTCGGCCTCGGCGAGGCACTGCGGACAGGTCGCCAGATGGGCCTGGACGCGCTCGCGCGAGTCGTGGCCGAGTTCACCGTCGACGAAGGCGGAGAGCCGCTCCCCGAGGTGGTGCTCCTCGGCGGCGGGCTCGACGGCCCGCACGGCGACGGCGCGCAGCGCCGGCTCTCCCGGGGGCGCCGGATGCGGCGCGGTGTCGGCGGCGGGCCCGTCCTGGCCCCGGCGGCCCAGTGCGGGCCAGCCCGCGCGACGGGCGAGGGTGCGGCCGGGCGTCTCCGGATGCCCCGGCCCCGATCGGCCGGTTCCGCTCACGATCGCCTCCGTCCGCGCCCGCCCGGCGCGACCGCGGCCCCACCGGCGGCGGCGCCGACCGGCACCGGCTGCTCCTCGCCGCCGCCGCGGCGCTCACGGCCGGGGGCCGAGCCGGGGGCGCGGTGCTTGAGCGCGGCCCGCAGGTGCGAGCGGCCGCGGTGGATGCGGCTGCGGACGGTGCCGAGCTTGACGCCGAGCGTGGCCGCGATCTCCTCGTAGGAGAGGCCCTCGATGTCGCAGAGCACGACGGCGGCGCGGAACTCGGGCGCCAGGGTGTCCAGCGCGTGCTGGACGTCGGCGTCGAAGTGGGTGTCGCTGAAGTGCTGCGCCGGGCTGGGCTCGCGGGAGGCCAGCCGCTCGGCCGCGTCCTCGCCGAGCGCGTCGAAGCGGATCCGCTGACGGCGGCGGACCATGTCCAGGAACAGGTTGGTGGTGATCCGGTGCAGCCAGCCCTCGAACGTGCCGGGGGTGTAGGTGGACAGCGAGCGGAACACCCGGACGAAGACCTCCTGGGTGAGGTCCTCGGCGTCGTGCTGGTTGCCCGTCAGGCGGTAGGCGAGGCGGTAGACGCGGGCACTGTGGGCCTCGACGATCTCCTCCCAGCTGGGCGGAGTCCAGGTCTGCGCGTCGGGGCCCTCGGCGAAGGTCGCGAGGGCGGGGGCCTCGGCGGTGCCGGCGGCGGGCGCCTCGGGCGCGGGGGCCGGCTGGTCCAGGGTGGAGTGCGCAGGCTGGTTCATCACGGGCTTCGGCGTACGGGTCGACGCGGTGCCGCGGGAGTGCCGCCGCACAGGGACGTCGCCCTCGGCCACACCTCCTCGGTCGGCTCTTCTGCCCAGCAGGGCCACCACCATATCCACCTCGCCCGTCAAGCCCGGATAAGAACCGCCCGGGACCGGCCGGCCGGTTGACCGGCCCGGAGGGTGTCCGGGACGTCCCGTTCCCCCGGTCCCTGCCGAACCAACGGCCCGCCGCCGTACGCGGTTCCCGTCCGGCCAGTAATCTGTGGCAGGAAATATCGACATCCGCTCGGCGCCGGGCCGTCACCCGGGGCTCCGAAAGAGGCAGCCATCAGCGAGTTCGGGCCCGCACGCGCGGCTCTCGCCGACACCTACGTCGGCGAGGACGCGGTGCTGACCTACGCCCGGGCGCAGTCCGCGCGGACCGGGATCCGGGCGATCGGACCGAGCGGCGGCGCCTGCCTGCGGCTGCTGGCCGCCGCGCTGGACGCCAAGGCGGTGGCCGAGATCGGCACCGGGACGGGTGTCTCCGGGGTCTACCTGCTGCGCGGGATGCGGCCGGACGGGGTGCTCACCACCGTCGACTCCGAGCCGGTGCGCCAGCAATTGGCGCGGGAGGCCTACCAGGCGGCCGGGTTCGCGGCCAACCGGTCGCGGTTCATACCGGGCCGGGCGCTGGAGGTGCTGCCTCGGCTCGCGGACGGCCAGTACGACCTGGTGTTCTGCGACGGCGACCCGGCGGAGTCCCGGGAGTACCTGGCGGAGTCGCTGCGGCTGCTGCGGCCGGGCGGGATGGTCTGCTTCGAGGGCGTGTTCCAGGAGGGCCGGCTGGCCGAGCCGGAGCTGCAGGACCCGCAGACGCAGTCGGTGCGGGACCTGGTCCAGGCCGTCCGGGAGAGCGAGGCGCTGCTGCCCGCCCTGCTGCCGGTCTCGGACGGGCTGCTCTGCGCCGTGAAGCGCTAGCCGGAGCGCTCGGGGGCGCCGCCCGGAAAAGTACGGGGCCCGGGCCGACGCGATGGTCGTACCCGGGCCCGGCAGCACATCTCCAGGAGATGGCGAGCACCCGCTGCGGTCAGCCGCAGGCCTTCTTCAGGGCCTCGCCGAGGGCGTCGGCCTCGTCAGGCGTGAGCTCCACCACAAGGCGTCCGCCGCCTTCGAGCGGAACGCGCATGATGATGCCCCGCCCCTCTTTGGTGACTTCGAGCGGGCCGTCACCCGTCCGCGGCTTCATGGCCGCCATGCTCGTTCCCCTTCCTGCAACCGCTCAGCTACGCACCGGCAGTCCGTCCACCGCCGGTATCGAACGCATTGATCGGAAGCCATTATCCCGCATGCCACGGCCTGATGACCAACATCACTCTCGGTGCAACCTCGTCCGGACCACCGCAATCCCGCACATTTTCCGGCATAAGCCCCGGCGCGGCGGCGGTCCGTACGCCGCCGAAAGGTGCGATACCTCACACTCCCCAGGCGGCCGGGCTCTCCGGCATCCTGGCAGCGACGATCAGAGCCGATCACGAGCAAGGGAGCCCTCGCCCATGTCCGATTCCGTGCTGTACGAGCTGGACGGCGGCCTGGCCGTCATCACCGTCAACCGCCCCGAGGCGATGAACGCGCTGGACGTGGCGACCAAGGTGGCGCTGCGCGACACCGTGACCGCGGCCGCCGAGGACCCGGCGGTGCGGGCGGTGCTGCTGACCGGCGCGGGCGACCGGGCGTTCTGCGTCGGGCAGGACCTCAAGGAGCACCTGGGCCTGCTGAAGCGGGCCGAGGAGACCGGCGAGGGCGCGCTGAAGACCGTCGCCGAGCACTACAACCCGCTGCTGCGGGCGCTGGCCGGGATGCGCAAGCCGACGGTGGCGGCGGTCGGCGGGGTGGCGGCCGGCGCGGGCGCCTCGCTGGCCTTCGCCTGCGACTTCCGGATCCTCTCGGACACCGCCGGCTTCAACACGGCGTTCGCCGGGATCGCGCTGACCGCCGACTCCGGCGCCTCCTGGACGCTGCCCCGGTTGGTCGGGCACGCCCGGGCGACCGAGCTGCTGATGCTGCCGCGCACCGTGAAGGCGGCCGAGGCGAGGGAGCTGGGCCTGGCCACCAAGGTCGTGCCGGCCGCCGAACTGGCCGCCGCCGCCCGGGAGTTCGCCAAGGAACTGGCGGAGGGCCCGACGGTGGCCTACGGCGCGATCAAGGAGTCGCTGGCGTACGGCGCCTCGCACGCGCTGAGCGAACTGCTCGACAAGGAGGACGAGCTGCAGACACTGGCCGGCGAGAGCGAGGACCACCGGATCGCGGTCCGCGCCTTCATCGCCAAGGAGAAGCCGACGTACCTGGGCCGGTGATCGGGGCGGTGGTCCGGCTCACCCGCCGCTTCTCACGTGGCAGTCGGCCAGGTGGTCGTCGACCAGGCCGCAGGCCTGCATCAGCGCGTACGCGGTGGTCGGGCCGACGAACCGGAAGCCGGCCTTCTTCAGGGCCTTGGCCAGCGCCGTCGACTCGGGCGTGACGGCCGGCACCTCGCCGAGCGTGCGGGGCGCCGGCCGGTCCGGGTCACCGGCGAACTGCCAGATCAGCGCGTCCAGGCCGCCCTCGAGGTCGCGGGCGACCCGGGCGTTGGCGATCGCCGCCTCGATCTTGGCCCGGTTGCGGATGATGCCGGTGTCGGCGAGCAGCCGCTCCACGTCGGCCTCGCCGAACCCGGCCACCTCGGCGATGTCGAAGCCGGCGAAGGCCGCCCGGAAGCCCTCGCGGCGGCGCAGGATGGTGATCCAGGACAGGCCGGACTGGAAGGCCTCCAGGCAGACCCGTTCGAACAGCGCGTCGTCGCCGTGCACCGGGCGTCCCCACTCGGTGTCGTGGTAGACGCGGTAGTCGTCCGACGAGTCGCCCCAGCCGCAGCGGCGCAGCCCGTCCGTGCCGAGCACCGCGCCGCCGGGCTCCGTGCTCACCGCGACTCCTCCGGCTTGGCGTCCTCGGGCCCCGGCGCCGGGGAGGGCTGCGCCGAAGGGGTCTTGGCGAGGACGACGGCGGGCTCGACGACCCGGGCGAACTCCTCCAGGCCGGGCAGCGGTTCGGCGCCGGGCTCCGGGCGGCCGTCGGCCTCGACGGCGCCGCGCACCGCGGCCAGCGCCTCCAGTTCGGCGATCCGGGCGTCACGGTGGGCGAGTTCGGCGCCCAGCCGGTCGAGGACGTCGTCCACCTCGTCCATCCGGTAGCCGCGCACGGCCATCGGCAGCCGCAGCGCCTCGACGTCGCCCTGGCCCAGCGGGCGGTCCTGCGGGAGCCGGGCGGAGATACGGTCCTGCACGGCCTCCGGCAGCGAACCGCCGCCGCCCAGTGCCACCAGCGCGGCACCGCCGACCACCACGGCCATCGCCACCACGATCACCCAGAACACGAGCGGTCCTCCCGATTTTCCGGCCGGCCCCGACTGGAGTGGGATCATGGTCCCGATGGGCCGGGGGCCATCATCGCACCCGAAGCAGCTGTGGAGGAGACATCGGTGGCACTGCGCCTGGGACCACGGGAGTTCGGCGACGACGAGCTGGTGATCATGGCGATCGTCAACCGCACGCCCGACTCGTTCTTCGACAGGGGCGCGACGTTCGCCGATGAGGCCGCGTTCGCCGCCGCCGACCGCGCGATGGCCGAGGGCGCCGCGATCCTGGACATCGGCGGGGTGAAGGCCGGCCCCGGCGAGGAGGTGACCGTCGAGGAGGAGCTGCGGCGCACCGTGCCGTTCGTGGCGGAGCTGCGCGAGCGCCACCCGCAGGCCGTGATCAGCGTCGACACCTGGCGGCACGAGGTCGGCGAGGCGGTCTGCGAGGTGGGCGCCGACCTGCTGAACGACGCCTGGGGCGGGGTGGACCCACGGCTGGCCGAGGTGGCCGCCCGGCACGGCGCCGGGCTGGTCTGCACCCACGCCGGGGGCGCCGAGCCGCGCACCCGGCCGCACCGGGTCGGCTACCAGGACGTGATGGCGGACATCCTGCGGGTGACCGTCGGACTGGCCGAGCGGGCGGTGGAGCTGGGCGTGCGGCGGGACGCGGTGATCATCGACCCGGGGCACGACTTCGGGAAGAACACCCGGCACTCGCTGGAGGCGACCCGGCGGCTGCCGGAGATGACCGCGACCGGGTTCCCGGTGCTGGTGTCGCTGTCCAACAAGGACTTCGTCGGCGAGACGCTCGACAAGCCGGTGGACGAGCGGCTGCTCGGCACGCTGGCGACCACGGCGGTCTCCGCCTGGCTGGGCGCCCAGGTGTACCGGGTGCACCAGGTGGCGGAGACCCGGCAGGTGCTGGACATGGTCGCCTCGATCCGCGGCACCCGCCCCCCGGCGGTCGCCCGCCGGGGGCTCTCCTGATGGCGCTCGGCTCGCCTCCGGGGCGCTCGCGCTAGATCTCGTTCACCGGACGGCGGGCGTCGGCGAGGATCTTCATGACCTCGTCGATCTCGTCGGTGACGTGGAACAGCTCCAGGTCGCGCGGGGCAGCCTTGCCCTGCGCGACCAGGGTGTCGCGCAGCCAGTCGACCAGCCCGCCCCAGTAGGCGCTGCCGAAGAGGATCACCGGGAAGCGGGTGACCTTCTTCGTCTGGACCAGGGTGAGCGCCTCGAACAGCTCGTCCAGGGTGCCGAGCCCGCCGGGCAGCACCACGAAACCCTGCGCGTACTTCACGAACATCGTCTTGCGGACGAAGAAGTAACGGAAGTTCAGCCCGAGGTCGACGAATTCGTTGAGCCCCTGCTCGAACGGCAGCTCGATGCCGAGCCCGACGCTGAGCCCGCCGGCGTCCGAGGCACCGCGGTTGGCCGCCTCCATCGCGCCCGGGCCGCCGCCGGTGATCACCGCGTAGCCGGCCTCGGCCAGCGCCCGGCCGATCGCCACGCCCGCCGCGTACTCGGGCGAGTCGACCGGCGTCCGGGCGGAGCCGAAGACGCTGACCGCGGGCGGGAGTTCGGCCAGCGCGCCGAAGCCCTCGACGAACTCGGAGGTGATCCGCAGCACCCGCCACGGGTCGGTGTGCAGCCAGTCGGTCGGGCCGGTGGTGTCCAGCAGGCGCTGGTCCGTGGTGCTCTCGCCGACCTGGTCCCGGCGCACCAGCACCGGGCCCTTCTGCTTCTCGGGCCACGCCTTCTTCGGACCCGGCTCGCCCACCTGCTCGGGGCCGTGACCGTAGTGCTTCTCGTCTGCAGTGCCTGTCATGACGAAACCCTACGCCCGCCCCTCCGCTTTTTCAGGCAACGTCCGAAGGTCGGTTGGGCGACCGGAAGATGGCCTCCGGTCGCCGGCCCCGACGGCCGGCCCGGGCGGTCGGCTCAGGCGGTCAGCCAGGCGCGCAGCCGCTCCTCGGTCGTGGCGATGGCGCTCAGCGAGCAGTGCTCGTCCCGCTTGTGCGCCATGTTCGGGTCGCCCGGACCGTAGTTGACCGCCGGGACGCCGAGCGCGCTGAACCGGGCCACGTCGGTCCAGCCGAACTTGGCGCGGGCGGTGCCGCCGGTCGCGGCGAGGAACGCCTGCGCGGCCGGCTGGTTCAGGCCGGGCAGCGCGCCCGGGGCGAAGTCGGTGACGGTGACCTCGAAGCCGTCGAAGACCTCGCGCACGTGCTTCTCGGCGCCGGCCTCGTCGCGGTCCGGGGCGAAGCGGAAGTTGACCGTCACCACGCACTCGTCGGGGATGACGTTGCCGGCCACACCGCCGTCGATGCGCACCGCGTTGAGGCCCTCGTGGTACTCGAGGCCGTCGATCTCGACCTTCCGCGCCCGGTACTCGGAGAGCCGGCGCAGCACCTCGCCGGCCTTGTGGATGGCGTTGTCGCCGAGCCAGCTGCGGGCCGCGTGGGCGCGGACGCCGCCGAGCCGGACCTGCGCGCGCAGGGTGCCCTGGCAGCCGCCCTCGACCACCGCTCCGCTGGGCTCCATGAGCACCGCGAAGTCGGCGGCCAGCCAGTCGGGGTGGGCCTGGGCGAGGTGGCCGAGGCCGTTGCGGGCGGCCTCCACCTCCTCGCAGTCGTAGAACACGAAGGTGAGGTCCCGGTTGGGCTCGGGCAGGGTGGCGGCGAGCCGGAGCTGGACGGCGACGCCGGCCTTCATGTCCGAGGTGCCGCAGCCGTAGAGCAGGTCGCCCTCGACCCAGGAGGGCACGTTGTCGGCGATCGGCACGGTGTCGATGTGGCCGGCGAGCACGACGCGCTCGGCGCGGCCGAGGCCGGTGCGGGCCACCACGTTGTTGCCGTACCGGTCGACGGTCAGGTGCGGGTAGACCCGCAGGGCCGTCTCCACGGCGTCGGCGAGCGCCCGCTCGTCGCCGCTGACGGAGGGGAAGTCGACCAGCTGGGCGGTCAGCGCGCCGCCGTCGAGGGTGAGGTCCAGGGGCGTCTTCGGGCTGCTCATGGTTGCCCAGCCTAGTCCGCCTGCCGGAGCCCCTTGTGGCGACGCTGTGACAGGAGAGCGGCAACCGCCGGGCCCCGCACACCCGTCCGAGTGGGTACGGTGTCGGTTCGGATGTGCTCGGCGGAGAGGGGCGGCGGTGGCGAGGCGAGAGCGCGGCGGGGGTGGCGAGGACGCGGCGCCGCGGCGCCGCAGGCCGCTGCGGGCGGTGCTGATCGGCGTGCTGGTGCTGGCCGTGGTCGCGGTGGCGGTGTTCTGGCTGCGCGACAACAAACTGCTGACCCCCGAGGGCTGCTCGGTGAAGACACCGGCCGGCGAGGGCACCCTGGAGGTCCCGCAGGCGGCCAACGCGGCGACCATCGCCGCCGTCGCGCACTCCCGCGGCCTGCCGGACCGGGCGGTGACCATCTCGCTGGCCACCGCGATGCAGGAGTCCAAGATCCGCAACCTGTCCGGCGGCGACCGGGACTCGGTGGGCCTGTTCCAGCAGCGGCCCTCGCAGGGCTGGGGCACCGTGCAGCAGATCATGGACCCGGTCTACGCGACCAACAAGTTCCTGGACGGCCTGGTCAAGGTCCCCGGCTACACCCGGCTGCCGCTGACCGACGCGGCCCAGCAGGTGCAGAAGAGCGGCTACCCGCAGGCCTACGCCAAGCACGAGACCAAGGCCACCCTGCTGGCCTCGGCGCTGACCGGCCGCGAGGCGGCCTCGCTGAACTGCGTGGTGCACGACTTCGCCGCACCGGACGCCGACGAGGAGAGCCAGAGCCCGGCACCGGCCGGGGCCGCGCCGGCCCGCCCGGACCGGGCCCAGGTGCTGAGCGACCGGGTGCGCCGGGAGTTCGGCCGCACGGTGACCCCGGCCACCGGCTACACCTCCACGGTCAAGGGCGCGGAGAACGCCGTCTCGCTGACCCCGGACCCGACCGCGTCCACCGACTCCGGCCCGGACGCCGAGCGGCAGAACGGCTGGGCGGTGGCGCACTGGGCGGTCACCCAGGCGCAGAAGCTGGGCATCGAGACCGTCGCGTACGACGGGAGGATCTGGCGGCAGGCGAAGTCCGAGGACGGCTGGAAGCCGCAGCCGACGGGGACGTCGACCAAACTGGTGCTGGTCTCGCTGGCCGCCCCCGCGAAGGGCTGAGACCCGCGGGCCGGGGCCGTTGACGCACTGGTGTCCGGGTTGCCGCCGCCCGGGTGATTCGCGTCAACCCGGGTGGACGGCGCCCCGGCCGGGGCGGGCGGGGCGCAGAACCGTCACTCCCCTTGGCCCGTCATGGGCGCGCACCCCCGGTCCGGTGCCCGGAACGGCTCCGTGAGCGGTCCTACCATCCGATGGTCGGCCCGGCGCTTTCCTTGCACGGGCCGCAACCTTCTGGCTTCTCAAGCGGTAACAACGTCGTCCGCCCGGCGGACGGGACGGACCCAGACCCTCCGAGGAGCCCCATGTCTCACCCCCTCACGCGCCGGATCGCCCAGGCCGCACTGCTCGTGGCGGCCGGCGCGACCCCGCTGGTCGCGGCCGGCTCCGCGTCCGCCGCCGACGCCCTGCTGCCGAAGAGCGACCTGGCCGCCCCGCTGGGCCAGCTCACCAACACCGACGCCGGGTCCACCCTGCAGCACACCACCCACCAGCTGGGCCAGGCGGCCGGGAACACCGGTGCCGCCACCGTCGCCGCGGGCGTGCCCGCCGCCGCCGACGCGACCGGCAGCATCGTCGCCCAGCAGCTCCCCGAGGCGAACGAGAAGGCGAGCTCGCTGACCGCCCCGCTCGACCAGACCGCCGCCACCACCGGCGAGCTCTCCGCCGTCACCCCGAAGCTCGCCCGGACCCTGGCCGGCAAGCTCGGCGAGGCCGTCACCGGCAAGAGCGTCACCCCGCAGCGCAGCTCGCAGGCCGGCGCCGGCCCGGTCGGCGGGCTCGCCCAGACCACCGGCACCCTCACCGGGGCGGTCCCGGGCGCGAGCGGGGTCGCCCAGGCCATTCCCAGCACCGGCACGGTCACCGACGCGCTGCCGATCGGCACGGTCACCCGGGCGCTGCCCGCCGACCTGCCCGCCGCCGACCTGCTGGGCCTGGCGGAGCACGGGTCGGCCAACCGCCTCGGCGGCGCCGACCTCGGCCCGAACAGCCCGCTGAACGGCCTGTCCGGCCTGACCAGCGCGCTCGGCCCGGTCAGCGGCCTGCTGGGCGGCCTCAACGGCGGCTCGCTCAGCGGCCTGCCGATCGGCTGAGCCGGCCCATCGGCCGGTCCGCACAGCGGCGAGGGGCCGGCGTCCTGGTTTCCCGGACGCCGGCCCCTCGTGTGCCGGCCGGCCTACCGCGCGGTGGCGGCCGCGTGCAGCCGCTCGACGGCCGCCGCGACCCGCTCGTCGGTCGCGGTGAACGCGACCCGCACGAACCGCGCGCCCGCCGGACCGTAGAAGTCGCCGGGCGCCACCAGGATGCCGAGACCGGCGAGTTCGGCCACCGTCTCCCAGCACGGCCGGTCCTGGGTCGCCCACAGGTAGAGGCTGGCCTCGGAGTGCTCGATCCGGAAGCCGTACGCCTCCAGCGCCGCCCGCAGCGCCGCCCGCCGGGCCGCGTACCGCTCCCGCTGCTCGGCGACGTGCGCGTCGTCCCCGAGCGCGGCGGCGGTCGCCGCCTGCACCGGGGCCGGCACGATCATCCCGCCGTGCTTGCGCACCTCCAGCAGCTCCCTGACCACCACCGGGTCGCCCGCCACGAAGGACGCGCGGTAGCCGGCCAGGTTGGAGCGCTTGGACAGCGAGTGCACCGCGAGCAGGCCCTCGTGGCCGCCGTCGCCGCACACCTCGGGATGCAGCACGGAGACCGGCTCGGCCTCCCAGCCGAGCTCCAGGTAGCACTCGTCGCTGACCAGCAGCGCCCGGTGCTCGCGCGCCCACTCCACCGCGCGGCGCAGCTCCCCCGCGCCGAGCACCCGCCCGGTCGGGTTCGACGGCGAGTTGACCCAGAGCAGGCGCACCCGGGAGCCGTCCAGCTCGTCCACCGAGTCGTACTCGACCGGCTCGGCGCCGCAGAGCCGCGCGCCCACCTCGTACGTCGGGTAGGCCAGCCGCGGGTAGGCGACCTGGTCGCCGGGGCCGAGGCCCAGCTGGGTCGGCAGCCAGGCCACCAGCTCCTTGGAGCCGACCGTCGGCAGGACGGCCTGCGGGCCGATCTCGGCGCCCAGCCGGCGGCGCAGCCAGCCGGCGATCGCCTCGCGCAGCTCCAGCGGGCCCCAGACGGTCGGGTAGCCGGGCGTGTCGGTGGCCGCGGCGAGCGCCTTCTGGATCACCTCGGGCACCGGGTCGACCGGGGTGCCGACGGAGAAGTCGCAGAGCCCGCCGGGATGGGCCAGCGCGGTCGCCTTGTACGGCTCCAGCTTGTCCCAGGGGAACACCGGCAGCAGGTCGGAAACGCGGCGCGCCGCCCCCGGGTGGCCCGGGAACGGCGCGTGCGTGCTGTTCTTGGTACTCACAGCTCAGTTGCCACCAGTCGTCAGTGGTCGGCGTTCTGCGGCGGCAGAGCGGCGATGAACGGGTGGTCGCGCTCGATCAGGCCGAGCTTCGACGCGCCGCCGGGCGAGCCGAGGTCGTCGAAGAACTCGACGTTCGCCTTGTAGTAGTCCTTCCACTCCTCCGGCGTGTCGTCCTCGTAGAAGATCGCCTCGACCGGGCAGACCGGCTCGCAAGCGCCACAGTCGACACACTCATCCGGGTGGATGTAGAGCGATCGCTCGCCCTCGTAGATGCAGTCAACCGGGCACTCTTCGATGCACGCCTTGTCCTTGACGTCGACACAAGGCTGCGCGATGACGTAGGTCACGCTGTCGTTCCTCCTCGGAAGGGCTCGGCGGCCCATTCTGTTTTCTCGCGTGCGCGGGTGAGCGCGGCGTCGTCGATGCCCGCCCCTAGTATCGCGGGTCGGAGACCGCAAATGCACAGGAGGTGCCCAGATGACCGCCGAAGGGCCGGTTCAGGACCGTCCGGAGGTCCGGATGGATCGCTCTGACGTGGGCCGCAGGGTCAGTGTCCGGCGGCTCTCCGGCTTCACCGGCGACAACCGGCCAGTGTTCCGCGATGTGATCGGTGTGCTCGAATCCTGGGACGACACCGGGCTGACCGTGGTGCCCAGGGCCGGCGATCCGGTCTCCTTCGACGAGAGGCTGCTGGTCGCGGCCAAACCCGTGCCGCTCTTCCCGGCCCGGCGCGCACCGCTGCCGCCGGCCGACCCGGCCGGGCTCCAGCGGGTCGCCGCGCGCGGCTGGCCCGCCGTCGAACAGGCGCGGCTGGGCGCCTGGACGCTGCGCGCCTCGGCCGGCTTCACCCGGCGCGCCAACTCCGTGCAGGCGCTCGGCGACCCCGGCGTGCCCCTGGACGAGGCGCTCACCACCGCGCGCGAGTGGTACGCGGCGCGCGGGCTGCCGGCCTGGGTGGAGGTCACCACCCCCGGCTCGCCGGAGCCGCTGCGCGCCGAGCTGGACCGGCTGGGCGCGGCGTACGCGCCGACCCTGGTCCAGGTGGCCGGGCCGGCGCCGCTGAGCAGGCTCGGGGACCGGGCCGGCCGGGAGCGGGTGCGGCTGTCGCGGACCGCCTCCGCCGACTGGATGTCGCTGTACCGGCGGGTGAGCGGCGATCCGGCGGTGGAGGAGGCCGCTCGCGCGGTGGTCCACGGCGGCCCCTCGGTCTGGTTCGCGACCGTCCACGACACCTACGGCTGCGGGACCGAGGGCGACGGCACCCCGCCCGTGCTGGCGATCGGACGCTGTGTCGTCGACGGCCCGTGGGCCGGCTTCAGCGCCGTCGAGGTGGCGCCGTGGGCCCGCCGCCGCGGCCTGGCCACCGCGGTGATGGCGGTGCTCGCCGCCCGGGCCGCCGAGGAGGGCGCGACCGGCGCCTACCTGCAGGTGGAGGCGGAGAACGCCGGGGCGATCGCGCTCTATGCCGGGTTGGGCTTCACGACCAGTCACACTTACCACTACGCGCTCCTGCCCCAGGGGTAGGCGCGCCCCGGAACCGCCCGTCCCGGAACGCCCGTCCCGGAACCGCCCGCTTCAAAACCGCCCGTCCGCCTGGAACCGCCTGTCTGTCCACCCGTCCAACGAAAGCCGCCGCCACCGCCGTGACCGAGCAGAGCAGAGCACGCTTCCGGACCGAGGCCCGGGCCGAGCACCCCGATCCGGTGCTGCTCTGCCTGCTCGCGGCCGCCGAGCACACCCGCGCCCCCGACCCGGGGGACCCGGACGACCTCCAGGGCCCGCCCTCCGTCGACGCCCTGCTCGCCGCCTGCTCGGCGGCCCTGGAGCGGCACGCGGGCGCCGTCCGGCTCGCCGTCGCCGAGCGGGCCCCGGCCGGACCGGAGGAGACCGCGGCGCTGCTGGCGGCCGTCCTCGGCGGGCGCGAGCGGTTCCACGGGCGGCAGTCCGACTACCGGCGGCTGGAGTCCTCGCTGCTGCCCGACGTACTGCGGCGCCGGCGCGGGCTGCCGATCATGCTCGCGCTGGTCTGGTCCGCCGTCGCCCGGCGGGCCGGGCTCACCGTGCACGGCATCGCCCTGCCCGGCCACTTCATCGTCGCGGTCGGCGGGCCCGCCGGCGGCGACGACTTCGTCCTGGCCGACCCGTTCCACGGCGGCCGGCTGCTCGACCTCGACGACGTGGCCCGGCTGGTGCGCGCCGGCGGGCACGAGTTCACGCCCGAGCTGCTCACGCCCGCGCAGCCGCTGGACGTGGTGCTGCGGGTGCTCGGCAACATCCGGGCCTGGGCCGCCGACCGCCCCGAGCACGCCCGCACCCAGCTGTGGGCCACCGAGCTCGCCCTGCTGCTCCCCCGCCACCCGGCCCAGCTCCGCCTCGAACGCGCCGAGCTGCTGGTGCGCACCGGCGACTTCCTCGGCGGGGCGCAGGAGATGGACGAGTACGCCGGGATCCTGGACGCCTTCGACCCGGACTCCGCCGCCAAGGTCCGCCAGGAGGCCAGGGCCGCCCGCCACCGGCTGAACTGACCCCTCCCGGGTTACAGCCAGCCCTTCTCGCGGGCGATCCGGACCGCCTCGGTGCGGTTGCGGGCCGCGGTCTTCTGGATCGCCATCGAGAGGTAGTTGCGCACCGTCCCCTCCGACAGGTGCAGCCGCCCGGCGATGTCCGCGTTCACCGCGCCGTCCGCCGCGGCCGCCAGCACGTCCCGCTCGCGGGCGGTCAGCGGGTTCGCGCCCTCGGCCAGCGCGGCCGCGGCCAGCGCCGGGTCGATCACCCGCTCGCCGCGCAGCACCCGGCGGATCGCCTCCGCCAGCTCGGCGGCCGGGGCGTCCTTCACCAGGAACGCGTCCGCGCCCGACTCCATGGCCCGCCGCAGATAGCCGGGGCGGCCGAAGGTCGTCGCGATCACCACCCTGGTCTGCGGCCGCCGCTCGCGCAGCAGCGCCGCCGCCTCGATCCCGGTCATCCCCGGCATCTCGATGTCCAGCACCGCCACCTGCACGTCGTGCGCGATCGCCGCGTCCAGCACCTCGTCACCGCGTCCGACCTGGGCGACGACATCGATGTCCCCCTCCAGCCCGAGCAGCGCGGCCAGCGCCTCCCGGACCATCCCCTGGTCCTCCGCCAGCAGCACCCGCACGGAGGGGCGGTCGTTCCGAATGTCACTCATGCCGCCCGACCCTACGGCGTACCGGTTCCCGCTTGAGTCTCCTCCGGGGGGAGACACCAAGCTGGGGGCCATGCGGGACGACGAACTGCACACCACCCTGTACTCCATCGGCGAGTTGGCCAGGCGCACCGGGCTCACGGTGAAGGCCGTCCGGTTCTACGCCGACACCGGACTCGTCCCGCCCACCACCCGTACGCCGGCCGGCTACCGCCGCTTCGACGTGCACGCGCTGGCCCGGCTCGACCTGGTCCGCACCCTGCGGGAGCTGGGTCTCGACCTGGCCACGGTGCGGCGGGTGCTGGACCGTTCCGCCCCGCTGCGCGAGGTGGCGGCCGCGCACGCCGACGCGCTGGACGTGCAGATCCGCACGCTCCGGCTGCGCCGGACGGTGCTGCGGGCGATCGCCGGACGCGGCTCCACGACCGAGGAGATGAGACGCATGCACCAGCTCGCGAAACTGTCGGACGCCGAACGCCGGCGCCTGATCCACGACTTCATCGACGCCACCTTCGGCGGCCTGGACGCCGACCCGGAGTTCGTCGCGATGATGCGCTCCGCCATGCCGGAGCTGCCGGACGAGCCGACCGCCGAACAGATCGACGCCTGGATCGAGTTGGGCGAGCTCGTGCAGGACGAGGACTTCCGCGCCGCGGTCCGCCGGATGGCCGCCCACCAGGCGGCCGAGCGGGCGGCCGGCGACGACACCGGTCTGCACATCGCCCTCTCCGAGACCGTCCGCGGCGCCGTGGCCGCGGCCGTCGCCGAGGGCATCGCCCCCGGCTCGCCCGCCGCCGCCCCCGTCCTCGACTCCCTCACCGCCGCCTACGCCGACACCTTCGGCCGCCCCGACGACGCCGCCCTGCGGGCCTGGATCCTCGACCGCGTCGAGACCGCCGACGACGCCCGCGCCGAGCGCTACTGGCACCTGCTGGCCACCATCAACGGCTGGCCGGTCCAGGAGAGCCTGCGCGAGGTCTTCGCCTGGTTCACCGCCGCCCTGCGGGCCTCGCTGGAGTAGGACGTCGGGCCGGCCTCCCGCTCCGCACGGCCGTAACCCGGTTGCGCCCGGGAGACTTTCGGGATGGCATGCGGGGAGGACTGGAGCGGAGCGGGAGGCGGGCGGGGATGGGCGTGGAGTGGCGGGAGGTGCTCCCGGACGGCGAGCCGGGGGCGGTCCTGGCGGTGGTGCGGCGGTGCCTCGCGGTGGACGGGGGCCTGCCGGTGACCGGCGAGCCGTCCTTCGTCGACCGGCGCTACGACGGGCCGGGGGCCGTCCGGATCGGGGCGTACGAGGACGGCAGGCTGGTGGCCTGCGGGGCGGCCCGGCCCCTCATCGGCCGCTGGTCGCTGGTGGGAGCGGTGGACCCGGACGTCCGGGGGCGGGGGCTCGGCGGGGAGCTGCTGGACCGGCTGATGGCGGTGGCGGAGACCGTCGTCCAGGTGGAGACGGAGGCGCTGACGCCCGCCACCGAGCAGCTGTTCCGCTCCCGGGGGCTGCGACAGGTGTTCGCGGAGGACGTGTTCCGGCTGGGCCCCGAGGCGCCGCTGGAGCAGACCGTCCTGCCGGACGGGGTGCGGGTGGAGGAGTGGGGCGCGGGGACCAGGGGGGCGTTCTACGAGGCCTACTGCGCGTCGTTCGCGGACCGGCCGGGGTTCCCCGGCCTGACCTTGGAGCAGTGGGTGAGCTGGCTGGTCGAGGACGACTTCCGGCCCGGCGCCTCCCTGGTGGCGCGGGATGCGAAGGGGACGCCGGTCGGGTTCGTGGCCTGTGCCGAAGGGTTCCTGGTACAGGTCGGGACCGTACCCGGGTGGCGGCGGCGGGGGCTCGGGCGGGCGCTGGCGGTGACGGCCCTGGAGCGGCTGAGGGCGGCCGGGGACGCGGAGGTGTTCCTGGACGTGAACGTGAACAACCCGGCCTCGGCGGCGCTGTTCCGGGAGCTGGGGTTCACCCGGGTCACCCGGCGGGCGCGGTTCGAACGTCCGTAGGCGCCGGCCCCGCGCCGGCGGCGCGGGCCTCGGTGCGGGCGGCGCACGGGATCAGGGCGAGGAGCAGGACGACGAGCACCACCGCGACAGGCTTCGGCATGCCCGTCATGCTGCCCGCGCCCGGGAGCGGCGCCGCCACGCCGGGCGGGCGGGGCGGAGAGTTCCTCCGCCCGGACCAGCCCGCCAACGCCTACGGGGCCGGGGACGCCCGCGAGGCCGGGGAACTCGGCACGGAGGCCGTCCGCAGCGGCACCGAGGCCCGCAGCCGGAAGCCCTTGCCCCGCTCCCCCGTCCCGGTCTCCAGCCGGCCGCCGACCAGCGCGAGGCGCTCGCCCAGCCCGGAGAGCCCGTTGCCCGGGTGCGACTTGCCCGGCCCGGGCCCGTCGTCGGTGATCTCCAGGACGGCGTACCGCTCGCCGCTCCCCTCCCACGTCTCGTCGGCCCGCACGGTGCAGACGGTGGCCCCCTCGCCGTGCCGCACGACGTTGGTGACCGCCTCCCGCAGCGCCCAGGCCAGCGCGCCCGCCTCCTCGGGGGCCAGCCCCGGCCAGGCGTCGAGCAGCTCCGGCGCCGCCTCCAGGCTCACCTGGGCGGCCGCCAGCGCGGTGCGGGCGGCGGCCAGCTCGACCGGCAGGGTGGGCCGGCGGAAGCCGGTGACCGCCTCCCGGACGTCGATCAGCGACTGCCGGGCGACGTTCTCGATGTCGGCGACCTGCGCCCGCGCCGCCTCGTCCTTGCCCGCGTCCATGAACCGCCCGGCCAGCTCGCTCTTCAGGGTGATCAGCGACAGCGAGTGCCCGAGCAGGTCGTGCAGGTCGCGGGCGAGCCGCAGCCGCTCCTCCGAGGCCGCCAGGTGGGCGACGGCGGCGCGGGCCTCGCGCAGCTCCCGCATGGTGGCGACCAGGCGCTGCAGACCGGTCATCGCGGCGCCGGAGAGGAAGGCGCTGAGGGTGAAGGTCCACACGTTGTCGATGTCGGCGTGGGTCAGCAGGCCGACGCCGGCGGTGAGCGCCGCCATCGCGAGCAGCGCGCGCAGGGCGTAGCGCGCCGGCGTGATGATCGCGACGCACACCGAGGCGTAGATGAACAGGGTCAGGAAGGCGTCGCCGAGCACGAAGGCGGAGGCGACGGCCAGCGCCACCATCGTCGCGACGATCACCCGGCAGGCCCGTGGCCGCATGCCGGCCAGCGAGCGGAAGACGACCAGCAGGACGTAGCCGCCCACGAAGGCCGCCAGGCAGGTCCAGCCGAGCACCCTGGCGCCCGTGCCGTGGCCGCCGTGCAGCAGGTTGCCCACCGGGTAGGCCAGGTAGATCATCCACAGCAGCATCCAGGAGACCTTGACCAGCAGCTGCCGCCTGGTCTCCACCGGGGCGCCGGGGACGTTCATGAACGACGCGCGCGCCGCACCCACCTCGGGGTGCTCGTCGGTGCGCCGGGTCGGACGCGGGTCGCTCATAACGGTCATCATGCCTGCCGGGTGTCGCGGCGGTACAGGGTCGCCGCCGCGACGACGAACACCGCGAGGAAGGCCGCCAGCCCGGCGACGGCGACGGTGTCCAGGCCGTGCCCGGGCCGGGTGAAGGCGGCCAGCCGGTTGTAGAGGTAGACCGGGTCGAACCGGGCGAAGCGCTCCAGCGAACCGCTCACCGGGAACCACGTCCCGCCGAACAGCGCCATCACCATGTAGGTGATCATCACGATGGTCTGCACCGAGTCCGGCGCGGCCGCGTAGCCGAGCGCCACCCCGAGCGCGGCGAAGACGAAGCTGCCCAGCCAGAGCGCGAGCGCCAGGCCGATCCACTGCGCCGGGTCCAGCGAGACGCCCTGGGCGGCGCCGACCGCGAAGACCACCAGGATCGCGGGCAGCGTGGTCACCGCGCTCGCCGCGATCTTGCCGACGGTGTACGCCCGGCCGGGCAGCGCGGTCAGCCGCAGCTGGCGCACCCAGCCGCTCTTGCGCTCCAGCGAGATCCGCTGCGCGCTGCCGGTCAGCACCGCGCCGACCGCGCCGAAGGTGGCCATCGAGACCATGAAGTAGGTCTTCACCGGCAGGCCGCCGGCGAGGTCGGTGCCGCCGTAGGCGTGGATGAAGAAGACGTACATCAGCGCCGGGTAGGCGATGGTGAAGAGCAGGTAGCGGCGGTTGCGGAGGGTCCGCAGGATCTCCAGGCGGATCAGGGTGGTCATCGCGCACTCTCCAGGACGGACGCGGTCGGCGGAGCGGACGCGGCGGACGCGGCGTCCTGCTCGCCGGTGATGGTCAGGAAGGCCTGCTCCAGGCCCAGGCCGGTGACCTCCAGGCCGCGCGGGTACAGGCCCGCCCGGTAGAGGGCGGCGACGGCGGCGTCCGCGTCGGCGGCGCGGATCCGCACCGTCCGCACCCCGGGGACCCGGGCCGTGAGCTCCAGCCCCTGGACGCCGGGCAGCCGGCGCAGCGGGGCCTCGTCGAACGGGCCGTCCGCCTCGTGCAGCTCGAAGGTGATCCGGCGGGCGCCGGCCCGGGCCTTGATCTCGGCGGAGCTGCCGTCGGCGATCAGCCGCCCGCGGTGCAGGACGAGGACGCGGTCGGCGATCGAGTCCGCCTCCTCCAGGTAGTGGGTGGCGAACAGCACGGTGCGGCCGGCGTCGGCCTGGGCCCGCATGCTCGCCCAGAAGGCCTGCCGGACCGAGACGTCCATGCCGGTGGTGGGCTCGTCCAGGACGATGAGGTCATTGGCGCCGGCGATGGCGAGCGCGAAGCGGACCCG
This sequence comes from Kitasatospora sp. NPDC097605, assembly GCF_040302725.1. NCBI lineage: Bacteria > Bacillati > Actinomycetota > Actinomycetes > Kitasatosporales > Streptomycetaceae > Kitasatospora > Kitasatospora sp. NPDC097605. Next base: position 72,254 of record NZ_JBEOSF010000015.1, read on the forward strand.
CTGTTCCTGGCCGCCGGAGAGCCGGTCGACGCGGCGCTCGGCGAGCTCGGTGACGCCCGCGTCGGCGAGCACCTCGGCGACGGCCCGGCCGCGCGGGTGCACCTCGCAGGCGAGCCGCACCAGCTCGCGGACCTTGACGTCGGCCATCAGACCGCCGCTCTGCAGCATCGCGCCGACCCGGCTGGCCGTGATCGCGGCGCGCGGGGTGCCGCCGAACAGCGTGACGCTGCCGCGGTCGGGCTCGCGCAGGCCGAGCAGCAGGTCGAGGCTGCTGGACTTGCCGGCCCCGTTCGGGCCGAGCAGGGCGACGGTCTCGCCCGGCCGCAGGACGAGGTCGAGGCCGTCCACGGCCCGGACCCGCCCGTAACTCTTGCTGACGCCCCGGAAGGCGGCGACTTCTCCCGCGTCCATGGCCCTGGTCCTCCCTGTCGGTGCCGTTCTCGCCCCATCAGGGTCCCGCCGGGCCGGGGTGCGGCGGCAGTGGCCGCCGTCGTGCGTTCGGCATGACATCCGTCATGCCGAACGCACGACCGGGGTCACGGTCCGCCGCTGTCGGACCCGCCCGCTAACGTGTGGCCCACGTCGAGGCCGGACAGCTCGACCCCCCGTGGGTGCGCGCGGCCAAGGGGGAGCGGGATGGGCATGCCCCGGCACCGCTCGTCCGCGGGCCCGGGTTCCCTGATCCGGCCCCGCTCCCCCTCCTCGGCGCGCCGCGGCTCAGATCCCGAGCGACTTCTTCACGAAGTCGACCTGGAGCAGCAGCAGGTTCTCCGCGACCTCCTCCTGCGGCGTCATGTGGGTGACGCCGGAGAGCGGCAGCACGGTGTGCGGGCGCCCGGCGGCGAGCAGCGCCGAGGAGAGCCGCAGGGTGTGCGCGGCCACCACGTTGTCGTCGGCGAGCCCGTGGATGATCATCAGCGGGCGCTCCAGGCCGGCCGCGTAGCCGGTCAGCGAGTTGGCGTCGTACACCTCGGGCACCTCGGCCGGGTGGCCCAGGTAGCGCTCGGTGTAGTGGGTGTCGTACAGCCGCCAGTCGGTGACCGGCGCGCCCGCGACCGCCGCGTGGAAGACGTCCGGACGGCGCAGCACGGCGAGCGCGGCGAGGTAGCCGCCGTACGACCAGCCGCGGATGGCGACCCGGCCGAGGTCGAGCGGGAACTCGTCGGCGAGCGCCGTCAGGGCGTCGACCTGGTCGTCCAGGGTGGCCCCGGCGAAGTCGTGGCGGATCGACTTCTCCCAGGCCGGCCCGCGCCCGGGGGTGCCCCGGCCGTCGGCGACGACGACCGCGAAGCCCTGGTCGGCGAACCACTGCGAGTTGAGGTGCGGGTTGTGGGCCTGGACGACGCGCTGGCCGTGCGGGCCGCCGTACGGGTCCATCAGGACGGGCAGCAGGCCGTCCCGCTCGCGGTCGTAGCCGGTGGGCAGGAAGACCGCGGCGGGGATGCGCCGCTCGCCGGCGAAGCGGAACACCGGGCGGGCGGTGATCACCGGGGTCTCGGCGTGCGAGGCGATGACGGCGATGTCGTCCACCACCACGCCCTCCGGCAGGTCCCGGGCGACCCGCACCAGGGTGCCGGGCAGGTCGGGCTCGGCGGTGGCCCGCACGGTGATGCCGGCCGCGTGCACCGCGGTGGTGACGGAGGTGAACGGGCGGCCGTTGGCGGACTCCCAGGAGAGCCGCTTGCCGTCGTGGCTGATCCGGCCGACGGCGACCCAGCCGGGCTCGGGGTCGGTCTCGGCGGCGCCGCCGGAGGCGGTGAAGAAGACCTCGTCGGCGGTGACCGCGAGCACCGAGCGCAGGTGCAGGTCGGGCCCGGTGGCGGTGTGCTCGCCGATCACCAGCGACCGCGCCCCGGACTCGTCGGAGATCCGCACCAGCCTGCCGTCCGGGGTCCACGCCGGGACGCCCTGGAACAGCTCCAGCCAGACGTCGTCGCGCTCCTCGTGCAGCACCTCGGTGGCGCCGGTGGCGACGTCCAGGCCGAGGGTGCGCTGGACGCGCTGGTCGCGGGACTGGACGAGCAGCAGCGGCACGCCGCCCTTCGACCAGTGCACCCGGGCCAGGTAGGGGAAGGCCGCGCGGTCCCAGGCCACCTCGGTGCGGGTGCCGTCCAGGCCGAGCACCCAGAGGCCGACCTCGGCGTCGGCGGTGCCGGCGGCCGGGTAGGCGATCTCGGCGGGCTCGCGGTCCGGGTTGGCCGGGTCGGCGATCCACCAGCGGTCGACCGGGGTGTCGTCGGCGCGCTCGACGAGCAGCCGGTCGCTGTCCGGGGACCACCAGTGGCCGCGGTCGCGGCCCATCTCCTCCTGGGCGATGAACTCGGCCTGGCCCCACGTCACGTTCGGCCCGTCGGGCTGGACGAGGGCGCGGTCGCCGGTGCCGTCCACGCGGGTGAGCCGCAGCTCGCCGGAGGTGGTGGCGTACGCGACGTGGACGCCGTCCGGGGAGGGACGCGGGTCGAGCAGCGGGCCCTCGGCGGGCAGTTCGGTGGCGGTGCCGGCGGCCAGGTCGGCGACGAACAGCCGGCCGGAGAGGGCGAAGGCGGCGAGCTTGCCGGCGCCGTCCAGGGCGTAGCCGACGATGCCGGCCGAGCCCTCGCGGCTGCGCTCACGGCGGGCCTTCTCGGCCGGGGAGAGGTCCTCCTCGCCGCCGCCGAGCAGCACCGCCGGGTCGGCGGCGATCCGCTCCTCGCCGGTGGCGGTGTCGAGGGTCCAGAGCAGGTTGGCGCGGTCGGCGCCGGAGAGGGAGCGCAGGAAGACGACCCGGGAGCCGTCGGGTGCGACGGAGAACGACCGGGGGGCGCCGACGGTGTAGCGCAGGGTGCGCGCGTACTGCCTCGGGAAGGTGTCCGCTGAGGTGTGGGTGGTCATGGCACCAGACCCTACGACCCGGGGTGGGCCGTTGGTGATCACTCGTTCGGAGCATCGGCCGCAAGTACGCCCGGATGGGGTCCGCACCCCCTCCGACCGGCCCATGCGCCCCACGGGTGCCACCGTGCCCCGGGGCATGCGGACTCACCCAGCGTCATGACTCCCTCACTCTTCGGGTATGACTGGTGCACGTGTGATCACCAGGCCCCGAGGAGTGTGAGCCGCCATGGCCCTGTCCATCTCCGCCGCCATGCTGATGCTGGTCATCGTGGTGGTGCTGATCCGCCGCTCCGGCCTGAAGCTCGCGCACGCGATCGTCTGCGCGCTGCTCGGCTTCTACCTGGCGTCCAGTTCCATCGCCCCCTCGATCAGCCAGGTCACCAGCAACCTGGCCGGGATGATCAACGGCCTGCGGCTCTGACCCGCCGCGCGGTCACCGGGCCGGCGCCCCGGTCGTTAGGCTTCCTCCCATGACCGCGACTACCGGCCGCCGCCTGCTCCTGGTGCACGCGCACCCCGACGACGAGTCGATCAACAACGGCGCCACGATGGCCCGGTACGCCGCCGAGGGCGCCCACGTCACCCTGGTGACCTGCACCCTCGGCGAGGGCGGCGAGGTGATCCCGCCGGAGCTGGCCCATCTGACGGCGGATCGGGACGACGCCCTCGGCGCGCACCGGATCGGCGAGCTGACGGAGGCGATGGCCGCGCTCGGGGTCACCGACGTGCGCTTCCTCGGCGGCCCGGGCCGCTACCGCGACTCCGGGATGATGGGCGTGCCCGACAACGACGCGCCCGGCTGCTTCTGGCGGGCCGACGTGGACGAGGCGGCCGGCCGGCTGGTGGCGGTGGTCCGCGAGGTGCGCCCGCAGGTGCTGGTCACCTACGACGAGCGGGGCGGCTACGGCCACCCCGACCACATCCAGGCGCACCGGGTCGCGACGCGCGCCCACGAGCTGGCCGCCGACCCGGCCTACCGGCCCGAGCTGGGCCCGGCCTGGCGGATCGCCAAGGTGTACTGGAACCGGGTGCCCCGGTCGGTGCTCGCCCGGGGCCTCGCCGAGACCGCCGGGAAGGCGCCGTTCCCGGGCGTGGCCGAGCCCGCGGACGTGCCCGGGGTGGTGGACGACGAGCTGGTCACCACGGTGGTGGACGGCAGCGCGTACGCCGGCCGCAAGGCCGCCGCGATGGCCGCGCACGCCACCCAGGTCACCGTGGACCCGACCGGCGCGTTCTTCGCGCTCTCCAACGACCTGGGCCAGCCGCTGCTCACCACCGAGTACTACCAGCTGGTGCACGGCCAGGCCGGGCCGCGGCTGCCGGAGGACGACCTGTTCGCCGGCCTGGACCTCACCGCGGCGCCCGACGGCGCGGCGACCTCCGAGGAGCGTGCCCGATGACCCCGCCCGCCCCCGCGCGGCGTTCGATCCCGGCGGCCGTCCTCGGCACCCGCGACGAGCGGCTGAAGGAGCCCCAGCCCCCGCGCGCCGCACGGATCGCGGTGTACGTCCTGCTCTTCCCGCTGGGCTTCGCGGTGTCGGTGTGCGGAGCCTTCGTGCAGGCCTTGTGGCCGCCCGTGGGAGTACTGCTGGCGCTCGCCGCCACCGCCGCGACCTTCTACGGCGGCCTGCGGGTGACCGGCACCCGGCTCGGCGCGGCCGTCCCGGCAGCCGGCTGGTTCCTGGCGCTGCTGCTGGTGATGGTCCCCCGCCCGGAGGGGGACAACGTGCTCTGGACCAACGCCACCTCGCTCGCCTGGCTGTTCGCCGGCTCGATCCTGGGCGTGATCTGCGCCACCCTGCCGACCCGCGCCGGCTGGTTCCCCGGAGTGGCGGGCCCACCGCGCTGACCCGGGCGGGCACCCGCGTACGGTGGCCGGTACGACGGGCAGTCAGCACCGCCCGGTCGTACTCTCATACCGGAGGAACCGGACGTATCGGGATCTCTCCGAACCGGTTCACCGGTCGGTTCTTCCCAGTATGGTGGTGCCGCAGAACGCCGTACCCGACGCCGCCCGCCAGGTCCGGCGCCGACGACCGCGGTCGCGCCGCACGGCCCGGCCCGCGAACCCGGAGCAGAGCAGCATTGAGCAGCCGCGAATCTGACAACGCCCACCCGACGCCTCGGCGCACGGGCCCGGACGCCTACCCGTCGGGCACCCCGCCCTACGGCACACCGGGCTTCCCCGGCGGCGACCGCACGGGCGGCGCCGGCGCCGCCAAGAGCTCGGCTCCGGAGGGCGAGGACGACGGCCCGAAGACCGAGACCACCCTCACCACCCGGGTCCGGATCAACATCCCGGGCTCGCGCCCGATCCCGCCGGTGGTCGTCCGCAGCACCGTCAAGAACGAGGACGGCGGCGGCGAGGACACCCCGGCGCCCGCCGCCGAGCCGGCCGGTCCCCGGCACCGTTCCGCCGCGCCCGCCTCCCCGGTGCTCGGCGTGATGGACGGCGGCCGCAGCACCACCCCGCCGAACCTGCCGCCGGAGTGGCAGATCCCGCCGGCCACCTCGGAGGCCGAGTCGACCGGCGCCTGGTTCCGCCCGCGCCAGAAGAAGGCCTCGACCGCCGAGGGCGCCGCCCCGGCCCCGGTGCCGGCCGCCGCCCCCGCCGCCGCCGAGGCCGGAGCCGCCGCGCCCGCCGCCCCGGCCGGCCCGCAGCGCGCCGCCGCCCGGGCGAACGGCACCCGCCCGCAGACCGAGCGCCCGAAGAAGGCCGAGCGGCCCGCCGCCGCCCCCGGCGCGGCGCGCGCGAACGGCCGTCCGGTGCCCGCCCAGGCCCAGGCCCCCGTGGCGCACCCGACCGGCGCTCCCGCCTCCCCGTACGGCGCGGCGCCCGAGCTGCCCGCCGACGAGGCCGGCGTCTACGCCGACTCCCCGGCCGAGCTGTTCGCCCCGCCGGCCCCGGCCGACCCGTTCGCGCCCACCGACCCGTTCGCGCCGGCCGACCCGTTCGCCGTCCAGCAGCCCCCGGCGACCGGCGGGCCCGGCGCGCCGAGCCCCGAGGACACCTCGGTCGACGGCTTCGCCCCGATCCGCGACGACGCCCCGGCCGCGCCCATATCCGCCGCCCCCGCCGGCCCCGCCGCCCCGGGCGGCGCCCCGCAGCCCGGCCTCTTCCCGGGCGCCCCGGCCGGTGCCGACCCGTTCGCCGCCCAGCGCCCGCCGGCCGCCGGCGCGAACGGCGCCCCGGCCCCCGGCGGCCTCTTCCCCGGTGCCCCCGGCCGCCAGGGCGAGCCCGCCGCCGACCCCTTCCAGACCGCCCGCCCGCACCCCGGGAGCGAGCCCGCCGCGCCGGCCACGGCCACCGCCCCCGCCGCGGACGGCCCGTCCGCGCCGAAGCCGGCCCCCGCCGCCGCCAAGCCCGCGCCGGCCCCCAAGCCCAAGCCCGGTGCCGCCAGGAAGCTGGTCAAGCTCGCCACCTACGCCGTCGTCGGGGTGGGCTTCCTCGGCGCCGCCGCCTACGGCACCGGGCTGATGCTGAACCAGTCCGACGTCCCCAAGGGCACCGTGGTGCTCGGCACCGACATCGGCGGCAGCAGCCGCGACCAGGCCATCCACCAGCTCGACGAGAGCGTCGGCAAGGCCGGCCAGCAGCCGGTCAAGCTGAAGGTCGGCGAGCAGACCGTGGACCTCGACCCGGTCGCCGCCGGGCTCGCCTTCGACACCACGGCCACCGTCGACAAGCTCGCCCAGCACTCCTACAACCCGATGGACGTCCTCAAGTCGCTCAAGGGCGACGAGAAGGCCGTGCCGCCGGAGGTCAAGGTCGACCGGGCCAAGCTCAAGTCCGCGCTGGAGGCGCTGGCCGGCGGCACCGGGCAGGGCCTCCAGGAGGGCTACGTCAAGTTCGCCGAGACCGGCGAGGCCGTCGTCGTCCCCGGCAGGGCCGGCCAGGCGGTGGACTCCGCCTCCGCCGTCGACCTGGTCGACGCGGCCTACCGCGACCGCGCCGCGGGCAAGCCCGAGCAGCCCGTCGCGCTGGCGGTGACCGCGGCCCAGCCGAAGACCTCCGCGCAGGCCCTCCAGGGCGCGGCGGACACCCTCGGCAAGTCCGCGGTGAACGGCCAGATCCACATCATGGCCGGGACCAAGAAGTTCGACTTCGGGCCGAAGACCGCCGCGGTGGCGCTCACCCTGGTCCCGGACGCCAACGGCAAGTTCGTGCCCAAGTGGGACCTCGACGCGCTCAACCGCCAGATGGTCGCCGGCGGCTTCGACAAGGTGAAGACCAAGAAGAACGGCCAGCTCGTCCCGATCACCCCGCAGGACGTCGCGGACCAGATCACCGCGCTGCTGGACAAGACCGGCGACCGGGACCGCACCTACAAGTTCCCGGTCTGACCGAACCGTTATCGGGGGCCGGGCCCGGATCCGGGCCCGCCCCTCGACAATCCCGCTCCCCGGTCAGCAAGATGTGTCGCCTGTCGTCCGCCGCATCCGTCCCGGGAGAACCACCATGGGCCGCCCCCTGTACCGCCGCACGGCCCTGCTCGCCGGCCTGACCGCCGTCTCGCTCTCGCTGACGCTCTGTTCCTGCGCCCCGGTCGGCGGCTCCGACGGCAACGCCCGCGCCCTGCCGAGCGCGGTCGAGAGCCCCAAGCTCACCGCCGTCGACATCAACCCGCACGACCGCGCCGAGCTGCGCCAGGGCGGCACCCTGCGGGTGGCGATCCCCCAGTACTCCTCCCAGTGGTCGCCGATCCAGACCGACGGCGGCGAGTCCTCCACCATCGCCGTCAGCAAGCCGCTGCTGCCGACCTTCTTCCGCTCCGACGCGGCCGGCACCCAGACCCCCAACCCGGCCTATCTGCAGGACGCGCACGCCGAGCAGCGGGACGGCCGGCAGGTCGTGGTCTGGACGCTGAACCCCAAGGCCCGCTGGTCCGACGGCACACCGATCACCTGGCGCGACATCGAGGCCAACTGGCGGGCGCTGAACGGCAAGGACCCGGCGTACCGGGTGGCCAGCAGCACCGGCTTCGAGCAGGTCGCCGCGGTCGAGCGCGGCAAGGACGACTACCAGGCCGTGATGACCTTCGAGCGGCCCTACTCCGAGTGGCAGTCGATGTTCAACGGCGCCGCCAACGCCCCGCTGCTGCCGGCGAGCAGGGTCGCCACGCCCGAGCTGTTCAACACCTCCTACCTGGACGCGATCCCGGTCACCGCGGGCCCGTTCAAGGTGGAGCGGATGGACCGGGCCGCGCAGACCGTCACCCTGGTCGCCGACCCCGCCTGGTGGGGCGACAAGCCGCTGCTGGACCGGATCGTCTTCCGCGCCATGGTGCCCAACACGATGGCCGCCGCCTTCAACAAGGGCGAACTCGACCTGTTCAACAACGGCCCGGACGTGGCCGGCTACCAGCTGATCCGCGGCACCCCGGGCGCCGCCGTCCGGCGGGCCGGCGGGCCCGACTTCCGGCAGTTCACGCTGAACAGCCGCAGCCCCGCGCTCACCGACCCGACCGTCCGCCAGGCGATCTTCCAGGCGATCAACCGGGACACCATCACCCGCTCCGACCTCGCCGGGCTCGACTGGCCCACCGTCACCCTCAACAACCACCTGCTGGTGTCCAACCAGAACGCCTACCGGGACAACTCCCTCGGCCTCAGCCGCTACGACCCGGCCGAGGCCGTCCGCAAGCTCGACGCGGCCGGCTGGAAGCTCGACGGCGACGTGCGCCGCAAGGACGGCAGGGAGCTCAACCTGCGGATGGTCATCCCGGCCGGCGTCACCCAGGCCCAGAACGAGGCCTCCGTCGCCACCGGCATGCTCAAGGAGGTCGGGGTCAAGGTCACCACCGTCACCGCCAGCCCCAACGAGTACTTCGACAAGTACGTCAACCGGCGGGACTTCGACATCGCCGCCTACTCGCTGCTCGGCACGCCGTTCCCGGCCAGCGGCAACCGGACGAACTTCGCCACCAACGGCGGCACCAACCACTCCCAGGCCGGCAGCCCGGCGGTGGACGCCGCCTTCGACCGGGCGGCCGCGGCGACCGACGCGGCCGGCGCCTTCGAGGCCATCAACCAGGCCGACGGCGAGCTGTGGAAGGTGGCCGGGATGCTGCCGCTCTACCAGCGCCCGCAGCTGTTCGGCGCCCGCGCCGACCTCGCCAACATCGGCGCCCAGGGCCTGTCCGACATCATCTGGGAGAACGTCGGCTACCAGAAGTGATGTTCCGCCGTCCGCGGCCGCACGACGGGGCCCCGGAGTCCGCGGGGACTCCGGGGCCCCGCCCGCGGGGGACGCGCTCAGCCCGAGCCGATCACGTCCCGCACCTCCGCGAAGTGGCAGGCCGACTCGTGCGCGGCCGGCCCGCTCAGCGCCGACGGCACGGCCAGCAGCGGGACTTCGCTCGCGCAGCGCTCCTCCGCCTTCCAGCACCGGGTGCGGAAGCGGCAGCCGGAGGGCGGGTTGGCCGGCGAGGGGATGTCACCGCTGAGCAGGATCCGCTCGCGCTGCTCGCGCCCGGTCGGGTCGGGCACCGGCACCGCGGAGAGCAGCGCCTGGGTGTACGGGTGCGTCGGGTGGGAGTAGATCTCCTCCTCCGTCCCGATCTCGACCAGCTTGCCGAGGTACATCACGCCGACCCGGTCGGAGATGTGCCGGACGATCGAGAGGTCGTGCGCGATGAACATGTAGGAGAGCTGGAACTCGTTCTGCAGCTGCTCCAGCAGGTTGATCACCTGCGCCTGCACCGAGACGTCCAGCGCGGAGACCGGCTCGTCGCAGATGATGACCTCCGGCTTGAGCGCGAGGCCGCGGGCGATGCCGATGCGCTGGCGCTGGCCGCCGGAGAACTGGTGCGGATAGCGGTTGATGTACTCCGGGTTCAGGCCGACGACGTCCAGCAGGTCCTGGACGGCCTTGCGTCGGTCACCCTTCGGCGCCACCTCGGGGTGGATCTCGAAGGGCTCGCCGATGATGTCGCCGACCGTCATCCGCGGGTTGAGCGAGGTGTACGGGTCCTGGAACACCATCTGGATGTTGCGGCGCACCGCCTTCAGCCCGGCCCCGGAGAGCCGGGTGATGTCCTCGCCCTTGAACAGCACCTGGCCGGCGGTGGCCCGCTCCAGGTTCATCAGCACCTTGGCCAGCGTCGACTTGCCGCAGCCGGACTCGCCGACGATGCCGAGCGTCTCGCCCTTCCCCAGCTCGAAGGAGACGCCGTCCACCGCCCGGACCGCGCCGACCTGCCTCTTGAAGACGATGCCCTGGGTCAGCGGGTAGTGCTTGACCAGGTCCTTCACCTCCAGGATGGGCTCAGCCATGGAGGGTCTCCTTCCAGAAGTGGCACGCGCTGCGGCGGCCCGGCAGATCGGCCCCCTGCTCGTCCAGCACCGGGACCAGGCGCGGGAGTTCGGTGCGGCAGACGTCCTGGGCCCGGTCGCAGCGCGGGTTGAACGCGCAGCCGTCCGGGATCCGCAGCAGGCTCGGCGGCAGGCCCTGGATCGCGTAGAGGTTCTGGCCCTTCTGGTCCAGCCGGGGGATCGAGTTGAGCAGCCCGCGGGTGTACGGGTGGGCCGGGCGCGCGTACAGCTCGTGCACCGGCGCCGTCTCCACGATCCGGCCGGCGTACATCACCGCGATCTTGTCCGCGACGTCGGCGACCACGCCGAGGTCGTGGGTGATCAGGATCAGGCCCATGTTGAACTCGGCCTGGAGCTCGGCGAGCAGGTCCATCACCTGGGCCTGCACGGTGACGTCCAGCGCGGTGGTGGGCTCGTCCGCGATGATCAGGTCCGGCTCCAGCGCCAGCGCCATGGCGATCATGATGCGCTGGCGCATCCCCCCGGAGAACTGGTGCGGATAGTCGCCGACCCGCTGCCTGGCGGCGGGGATGCGCACCCGCTCCATCAGCTCGACGGCCTTCTCCTTGGCCTCCTTGCGGCTCGCCCCCTGGTGCACCCGGAACATCTCGCCCAGCTGGTAGCCGACGCTGAGCACCGGGTTCAGCGAGGAGAGCGCGTCCTGGAAGATCATCGCGATCTTGCGCCCGCGCACCGCCCGCCGGGCCTTGGGGCTCATGGTGAGCAGGTCCTCGCCCCGGAACCGGATCGAGCCGGCGGTGATCCGCCCCGGCGGCATGTCCAGGATGCCCATGATCGCCTGCGCGGTCACCGACTTGCCGGAGCCGGACTCGCCGAGCACCGCCAGCGTCTCCCCCGCCGACACCGAGTAGCTCACCCCGTTGACGGCCTTGGCGACGCCGTCCCGGGTGTGGAACTCGATGTGCAGGTCGTCGACCTCCAGCAGCGGCGTCCCGGGCACCAGGCTCTCCCGGCGCGCGCCGATCACCTCCACCGTGTCCCGGCCCGGGCCCGGGCCGTCCTTCGCCGGTTTGGTCATGTCAGTCATGGTCCGCGGCCCTCCTCAGCGCAGCTTCGGGTCGAGGGCGTCGCGCACCGCGTCGCCGAGCATGATGAAGGCCAGCACGGTGACGCTCAGCACGGCGGCCGGGAAGAGCAGGACGTGCGGGGCGTTCAGGAAGCGGGCCTGGGCGTCGCTGATCATCAGGCCCCAGGAGATCGCCGGGGACTGGATGCCGATGCCCAGGTAGGACAGCGCGGCCTCGGCACCGATGTAGACGCCCAGGTTGATGGTGGAGACCACGATCACCGGGGCGACGGCGTTCGGCAGGATGTGCCGGCCGACGATCCGCCCGGTTCCGGCGCCCAGCGCGCGGGCCGCCACCACGTAGTCGTTGTGCTTGTTGGCGAGCACCGCCGAGCGCATCAGCCGGTAGATCTGCGGCCAGCCGAGCACGGCCATCACCGCGGAGACCGTCCAGGCGTTGCCCTTGCCCCAGGTCGACATGATCAGCATGCCGCCGAGCAGCAGCGGGATGGCGAAGAAGATCTCGGTGACGCGGGAGAGCACGCTGTCCCCGAGGCCGCCGATCCAGCCGGCCCACAGGCCCAGGAGGCCGCCGGTCAGCACCACCAGGGTGGTGGTCACCAGGCCGACGATGATCGAGTTGCGGGCGCCCCAGACGGTGCGGGTGTAGATGTCGCAGCCCTGGACGTCGAAGCCGAACCAGTGGTCGCCGCTGGGCCGCTTCAGCGAGTCGGCCAGGTTGCAGAAGCCTCCGGACCGCGGGTCCGCGTCCGTGAACAGCCCGGGGACGACGGCGAGCACCACCATGAACAGCACCAGGAACCCGCCGATCAGGAACAGCGGGTTGCGGCGCAGGTCCGCCCAGGCGTCGCTCCAGAGACTGGCGACCCGCTCGGCGTCCTTGCCGCCCCTGCCGCCCTTGCCGCTGCCGCGCTGCCCGGGGATCGCCCCGCTCACGTTCTCGCTCTTCGTCGGCTCACTCATAGCGGATCCTCGGGTCCAGGACGGCGTACAGCAGGTCGACCACCAGGTTGGCGAACAGGTAGACCATCACCAGGGCGCTCACGATGCCCACGACGATGGTGCGTTCCCGCAGGTAGACGGACTGGAAGAGCTGGTGTCCGACGCCCGGGATGTTGAAGATGCCCTCGGTGATCACCGCGCCGCCCATGAGGCCGCCGAGGTCCATGCCCAGGAAGGTGACGATCGGGATCAGCGCGTTGCGCAGCCCGTGCCGGACCACCACCCGCAGCGGGCTGAGGCCCTTGGCGACCGCCGTCCGCACGTAGTCCGCCCGCATGACCTCGATCAGGCTGGTCCTGGTGAGCCGGGCCACGTACGCCAGCGAGGTCGAGGCGAGGACGTAGCCGGGCAGCAGATAGGACCGGAACCCGGCGTCCTCGTTGAAGGAGACCGGGAAGAAGTCGATGCCGTAGTCGGTGTTGAGCTTCACCCCGAGGAGCAGCTGGAGCACGAAGCCGATCACGAAGACCGGGATCGAGATGACCATCAGGGTCGAGATCAGCACCACGTTGTCGATGAACTTGCCGCGCCGCAGGGCGGCGACCACGCCGGCGGTGACACCCACCACCATCTCGATGGCCAGCGCGGTGAGCGCCAGGTTGATGGTGTACGGGAAGGCCCGCCGCATCACGTCGACGACCTGGTTGCCGCGGTAGTCCTCACCGAAGTCGCCCTTGAACAGGCCGGTCAGGTAGTCCCAGTACTGGATGAAGAACGGGTCGTCCAGGTGGTACCGGTCCCGGAGGACCTGGACGACGGCGGGGTCCTGCCGCTTCTCGCCGGCCAGTGCCGTGATGGGGTCGCCAGGCAGCAGGAAGACCAGTGCGTAGATCAGGAAAGTCGCGCCGAGGATCACAGGTATGGCCTGGATGATCCGGCGGACCACATAGCGGCCCATGCGGTCTCCTCGTGGTGGGGGCACGCCGGAGCCGGGCGGTGCGGGGGTTTCCCGCGCCGCCCGTCAGGACGCGCCGGTCGGGCTGGGGGACGGTCAGGCCAGCTCGACGTTGGCCAGGTCGATGCGGTTCTGGGCGTCGACGACCACGTTCTTGACGGTCTTCGTGTAGGCGGCCGAGGTCATGTAGGTGTAGACCGGGATGTACGGCAGGTCCTTGATCAGGATGTCGTCGGCCTGCTGGTACAGCTTCTGGCCCTCGTCCAGGCTCTTCGCCTGGTCGGCCTGGGCGAGCACGGACTCGAACTGCTCGTTGACGTAGCCGCCGTAGTTGGAGCCGTTCTCGATCGCGACCTTGGAGAAGATCGGCCGCAGGTAGTTCTCCATCGACGGGTAGTCCATCTGCCACGCCATCCGGAAGGCGCCGGAGAACTGCTTGTCGCCCAGCGCGTCCAGGATCTTGCCGAACTTCTCGAAGGGCTTGAAGGTGACCTCGACGCCGAGGTTGTTCTTCAGCTGGTTGCCGACGGCCTCGATCCACTCCTTGTGGCCGCCGTCGGCGTTGTAGCCCAGCTCGATGGTGTTGTTCGGGACACCGCCGGCCTGGGTGAAGAGCTGCTTGGCCTTGGCCGGGTCGTACTTCGCCGCGTCGCCCATGGCGCCCTTGCGGTAGCCCGGGATGATCGGGCTGATGAAGTCGTCGGCCGGGATGCGGGTGCCCGAGAAGATGGTCCTGGTGATCGCCTCGCGGTCGATCGCCATCGAGATCGCCTTGCGGATCTCCGGCTTGCCGTACGCGGCCGGGTTGGTGGCGATCGGGAAGCCGATGAAGCCGACGCCCGACTCCGGCTTGTAGATGTAGCGGTCGCCGAACTCGCTCTTGACCGTGCCCATGGCCGAGATCGGGAGCTTGTTGGTGATCTGGATGTTGTTGGCCCGCAGGTCGTTGTAGGCCGTTTCCAGCTTGTCGTAAATCTTGAACGTGACGGAATCCAGCTTGGCCTTTCCGGCCGACTCCGGGAATTTCTCGTAGCGCTTGATCGTGATCTTCTCGTTGTGCTGCCACTTCCCGTCCATCTGGAACGGGCCGTTGCCGATCGGGGCGTCCTCGAAGGACTTCTGGTCCTGGAAGAAGGCCTTAGGCAGCGGGTAGAAGGCGGTGTAGCCCAGCATGATCTTGAACTGCGAGAACGGCGCACTGAGGGTGACCGTGAAGGTCTTGTCGTCGACGACCTTGAGGCCCTTGAGCTTGTCGGTGGCCGGCTTCTTGTCCTTGCCCGGGGAGAGCTCCTCGGCGCCCTCGATCTTGGAGAAGAACGGCAGGCCCTCGGCCGCGTTGTCCTGGTTGGCGCCCCAGTTCCAGGCGTCGACGAAGGACTGCGCGGTGACCGGCTCGCCGTTGTGGAAGGTGAAGCCGTCCTTGAGCTTGATGGTCCAGACCTTGCTGTCCGGGGAGTCGATCGACTCGGCGACGCGCAGCTTCGGCTCGTTGGTCTGCCGGTCGTACTCCACCAGGCCGGCGAACAGCTGCGCGAGCACCTGGGCGCCTTCCGACTCCGCGGTGTTCTGCGGGATCAGCCCGTGCTGCGGCTCACCCGACTGGATGCTGATCGAGCCGCCCTTCTTGCCCGACCCGTTCGCCCCTTCCGAGGACTTCTTGTCGCTGCCGGTGCTGCAGGCGGAGATCGCGAGCGCCGTGCACGCCGCCAGCGCGGTCCAGCGCATCGTCTTGGTGAGCCTCATTCAACTGCTCCTCGATTTAGGGGCTTACGAACGAACGGCGCCCCACCACCCGGTGTGCCGGGCAGGGCGGGGGTCGACATCTCAGGGCCGATCCGCACAGCTGGCGAGGTGACCACTGATACGCGCAGAGCAACTATCGATCAACCGACCCCTTCGGCGGAATCGCCATCACATCTCTTTTCAATTACAGGCCGGGACCAACCCGTGACAATACTCGGCAAATTCCGCCATATCACGCCCGGAATCATTCGCTCCGCTTTCCGAATAGCGAACCGAAAACTCCGGTATTCGAATCTTTACGAAGCGTAATGATCTATTTCGGCGGACGGCCGGTGCGGCCCGGTGGAATTACCGCAGGTCGACGGGTGGACAAACACGGGAGCGCGCCCTCCGTCAGGAGGACGCGCTCAGCCGACGGGGCCGGGCCCCGGTGTCAAACGCTTTCCGGCCCGCCCCGCTCCCCCGGGCCGTCCCGCTC
Source organism: Kitasatospora sp. NPDC097605 (assembly GCF_040302725.1). Taxonomy (NCBI): domain Bacteria; kingdom Bacillati; phylum Actinomycetota; class Actinomycetes; order Kitasatosporales; family Streptomycetaceae; genus Kitasatospora; species Kitasatospora sp. NPDC097605. The sequence continues at coordinate 87,605 of NZ_JBEOSF010000015.1, forward strand.
CGCCTGGTCGCCCTCGGCCTGGTCGCGCTCGGCCGCGAAGTGGCAGGCCGACTCATGGGCGGCCGGCCCGCTCAGCCAGCCCGGCACCGCCAGCAGCGGGACCTCCACCGCGCACCGCTCCTGCGCCTTCCAGCACCGGGTGCGGAAGCGGCAGCCGGAGGGCGGGTTGGCCGGGGAGGGCACATCGCCGGTCAGCACGATCCGGTCCCGGTTCTCCCGCGCCGTCGGGTCGGGCACCGGGACGGCGGAGAGCAGCGCCTGGGTGTACGGATGGGTGGCGTGGTCGTAGATCTCCCGGTCGCTGCCGATCTCGACCAGCTTGCCGAGGTACATCACCCCGACGCGGTCGGAGATGTGCCGGACGATCGAGAGGTCGTGCGCGATGAACATGTACGACAGGTTGAACTCGTTCTGCAGCTGCTCCAGCAGGTTGATCACCTGCGCCTGCACCGAGACGTCCAGCGCGGAGACCGGCTCGTCGCAGATGATGACCTCCGGCTTCAGCGCCAGCCCCCGGGCGATGCCGATGCGCTGGCGCTGGCCGCCGGAGAACTGGTGCGGATAGCGGTTGATGTACTCCGGATTGAGCCCGACCACGTCCAGCAGGTCCTGGACCGCCTTGCGTCGGTCGCCCCTCGGCGCCACCTCCGGATGGATCTCGAAGGGCTCGCCGATGATGTCACCGACCGTCATCCGCGGGTTGAGCGAGGTGTACGGGTCCTGGAACACCATCTGGATGTTGCGGCGCACCGCCTTCAGCCCGGCCCCGGTCAGCCGCGAGATCTCCTCGCCCTTGTAGCGCACCGAGCCGCCGGTGGCCGGCTCCAGGTTCATCAGCACCTTGGCCAGCGTCGACTTGCCGCAGCCCGACTCGCCGACGATGCCCAGCGTCTCGCCCTGCATGAGGTCGAAGGAGACCCCGTCGACCGCCTTCACCGCGCCGACCTGCTTCTTGAACAGCACGCCCCTGGTCAGCGGGAAGTGCTTGACCAGGTCGCGGACTTCGAGGATCGGCTCGCCGCGCGCCACCTCCTGCTCGAAGGCGGCCTCCACCGGCGACTCGACCGCACCGGGCCCGTCAACGGTCATGGAGGGTCTCCTTCCAGAAGAAGCAGGCGCTGCCCCGTCCGGGCAGCTCGGTGCCGTCGTCCTCGGTGACGGGGAACAGCTCCGGCACCTCCTGCCGGCAGATCTCCTGGGCGCGCGGGCAGCGCGGGTTGAACGCGCAGCCCGGCGGGATCCGCAGCAGATTGGGCGGCAGGCCCTTGATCGCGTAGAGCTCCTGGCCCTTCTGGTCCAGGCGCGGGATCGAGTCCAGCAGCCCGCGGGTGTACGGGTGGGCCGGGCGCGCGTACAGCTCGTGCACCGGCGCCGTCTCCACGATCCGGCCGGCGTACATCACCGCGATCTTGTCCGCGACGTCGGCGACCACCCCCAGGTCGTGGGTGATCAGGATCAACCCCATGTTGAACTCGGCCTGGAGTTCCGCGAGCAGGTCCATCACCTGGGCCTGCACGGTGACGTCCAGGGCGGTGGTGGGCTCGTCCGCGATGATCAGGTCCGGCTCCAGCGCCAGCGCCATGGCGATCATGATGCGCTGGCGCATCCCCCCGGAGAACTGGTGCGGATAGTCGTCGACCCGCTCCTTGGCGGCGGGAATGCGCACCCGCTCCATCAGCTCGACGGCCTTCTCCTTGGCCGCCTTGCGCGAGGCGCTGTGGTGGGCGCGGAACATCTCGCCCAGCTGGAATCCCACACTGAGCACCGGGTTGAGCGAGGAGAGCGCGTCCTGGAAGATCATCGCGATCTTCTGCCCGCGCACCTTCCGCCGCGTCTCCTTGTCCATCTTCAGCATGTCCTGGCCCCGGAAGCGGATCTCGCCGCGGGGGATCCGGGCCGGCGGCATGTCCAGGATGCCCATGATCGCCTGCGCGGTCACCGACTTGCCGGAGCCGGACTCGCCGAGCACCGCCAGCGTCTCCCCGGCCCGGACGCTGTAGTTGACCCCGTTGACCGCCCTCGCCACCCCGTCCCGGGTCACGAACTCGACGTGCAGGTCGCGGACGTCGAGCAGCGGACCCTCGTAGGGCGTCTCCCGCCGGGCCCCGCCGGTATCGACTGCTGTGGTCACGATGCGTCCCCTCGCTCAGCGCAGCTTCGGGTCGAGGGCGTCGCGCACCGCGTCGCCCAGCATGATGAAGGCCAGCACGGTGATGGAGAGCGCCGCGGCCGGGAAGAACAGGACGAACGGGGCGGTCCGGATCACCTTCTGGGCGGAGGAGATGTCGATGCCCCAGGAGATGGTCGGGTCCTGCAGGCCGATGCCGAGGAAGCTCAGGGTCGCCTCGGTGGCGATGTAGCCGCCCAGCGCGATGGTCGCCACCACGATCACCGGGGCGACCGCGTTCGGCAGGATGTGCCGGAACATCAGCCGGCCGGTGCCGGCGCCGAGCGCTCTCCCGGCCACCACGAAGTCGGACTGTTTGACCGTCAGCACCGCGCCGCGCATCACCCGGGCGATCTGGGTCCAGCCCAGCACGCCCAGCGCGACGACCACGGTCCACACCGTGCGGGTGGAGAAGGCGTTCAGCAGGACCAGCGCGCCGAGCAGCAGCGGGATGCCGAAGAAGATGTCGATGATCCGGGAGAGCACCGCGTCCACCGTGCCGCCGAAGTAGCCGGCCACCATGCCGGTCAGCCCGCCGAGCACGGTGACCGTGGCGGTCACGAAGATGCCGACGGTGATCGAGGCCCGGGCGCCGTACACCACCCGGGCGTAGATGGAGCGGCCCTGGCCGTCGTAGCCGAACCAGCCCGCGCCGAAGAAGTCCGTCCAGTCCGGGCGCTTGAGGTAGTTGTTGACCAGGTCGGCCTTGCGCGGATCGGCGTCGGTGAACGCCCCGGGGAAGATCGCCATCACGATCAGCAGCAGGATCAGCACCGCCGAGATCAGGAAGATCGGCCGCTTGCGCAGATCGCGCCAGGCGTCGCCCCAGAGGCTGCGGGCCTCTTCCCGCTTCTCCGGGTCGGGCTCGACCAGCGTCTCCTGCTCGACCGCCATGCCCTGCTCGCCGGCGTAGTCCAAGTGGTCCACCCCCGGTTTGGGATGCCGCTCGAAGGATTCCTCGTCGTGGATGTCAGGCATAGCGGATCCTCGGGTCCAGGACCGCGTAGAGCAGGTCGACGACGAGGGAGGCCACCAGGTAGACGATCACCAGCACGGTGACGATGCCGACCACGGTCGGCCCCTCCTTCTGGTTGATCGCCCGGTAGAGGACGTTGCCGACACCCTGCACGTTGAAGATGCCCTCGGTGACGATCGCGCCGCCCATCAGCGCGCCGAGGTCGGTGCCGAGGAAGGTGACCACCGGGATCAGCGAGTTGCGCAGCAGGTGGCGGGTGACGATGGTGCGCCGGGGCAGGCCCTTGGCCACCGCGGTGCGCATGTAGTCGGCCCGCAGGTTCTCGCCGATGGAGGTGCGGGTGAGCCGGGCGACGTACGCGAGCGACAGCGAGCCCAGCACGATCGCCGGGAGGATCAGCTGGGAGAGGTCCCTGGAGTCCTGGACGGTCGGGGTGACCCAGCCCAGGTTGGTCGCGAAGACGGTCTGCGCGATGTACGCCAGGACGAAGACCGGGATGGAGATCACCAGCAGGGTGAGGATCAGCACCAGGGTGTCCTGCACGCTGCCGCGCTTCAGGCCGGAGACCAGGCCCAGCAGCAGTCCGAAGATCATCTCGAAGGCGAAGGCCAGCAGCGCCAGCCGGATGGTCACCGGGAAGGCGTCCGCCATGATGTCCGAGACCGGGCGGCCGGTGAAGCTGGTGCCGAAGTCCCCCTGGAAGAGGTTTCCCATGTAGTGCAGGTACTGCTTCCAGATCGGCTGGTCCAGGTAGTACTTGTGCTTGAGGTTGGCGACCACGGCGGGGTCCGCGGCCTTCTCCCCGAACAGGGCCGCGACCGGGTCGCCCGGCAGCGTGTAGACCATCAGGAAGATCAGCAGCGTGGTGCCGAAGAACACCGGGATCATCTGCAGCACCCGCCGCAGCACGTAACTGCCCATTCGAGCCTCCTTCCTGGAGACGTGGTCGAGTGCCCGGGCCCCGCCCTCCGTGCGGAAGGGGCGGGGCCCGCGCGGAACGACTCGTCAGCCCTTGACCTCGACCTGGGTCCAGGCCGGGTTGCCGAAGGAGTCGAACTTCACGTTCTGGACGTTGGTGGAGTAGCCCGAGTTGGTGCGGTAGTACCAGAGCGGGATGGCCGGCATGCCCTGGGCCAGCACGGCCTCGGCCTGCTGGTAGCCGGTCACGGTGTCGGACACGCTGGGCGCCTCGTCCGCCTGGGTGGCGAGCTGGTCGAACTGCGGGTTGCTGTAGCCGAAGTCGTTGGACGCGGCGCCGGTGCGGTACACGTCGGCGAGGAAGTTGGCGTTCAGCGGGTAGTCCTGGACCCAGCCGGTGCGGAAGGCGCCGTTGATCTGGTGGCCGGTGATCGCCGCACGGGCGGTCTTGAAGTCCGGCTTCGGGTCACCCACGCAGTCCACGCCGGTGTTCTGCCGGATCGAGTTGCAGACCGCGTCGACCCACTCCTTGTGGCCGCCGTCCGCGTTGTAGGTGATGGTCAGCTTGTTGCCGGGGACGCCGCCGCCCTCGGTGATCAGCTGCTTGGCCTTGGCCGGGTCGAAGGTGCAGTTGTCGCCGCACTGGCCGGCCTTGTAGCCCTGGACGCCCTCGGCGACCCAGGCGCTGGCCGGCTTGCGCGAGCCCTGGAGCACCGTCTTGGTGATGGTGTCGCGGTCGATCGCCATCGACAGGCCCTGGCGGACCTTCGCCTTCTCCGGGGCCGCCCAGTCGGCCTGGTAGAGCGTGAAGCCGATGTTCTGGATGGCGCCCTGCGGGGCGTCGATCGCCCGGTCGCCCAGGTCGCTCTTGTAGGTGGCCAGCGCCGAGGGCGGCACCTGGTCGATCACGTCCAGGTTGTTGGACTGCAGGTCGGCGTACGCGGCCTCGGCCGTGCTGTACATCTTGAAGACGATGCCGCCGTTCTTCGGCTTGTCCACGCCCTGGTAGTCCGGGAAGGCCTTGGTGACCACCTGCTGGTTGTGGTCCCAGCTGACGAACTGGTAGGCGCCGTTGCCGACCGGCTTCTGCCCGTATCCGGCGGGGTCGCTGTAGAAGCCGTCCGGCAGCGGGGAGAAGGCGATGTAGCCGAGCTTGTACTCGAAGTAGGAGACCTTGCTGCTCAGCTTCACGGTGAAGTGCAGGTCGTCCGTGACGGTCAGCCCGGACATCTTGGCCGCGGTCGGCTGGCCGCCGGCCGGGTGGACGTCCTGGTAGCCCTCGATGTCGGAGAACCAGGAGCTGTTGATCTGGTTGTTGGTGCTGGTCGCCGCCCAGTTCCAGGCGTCCACGAAGTTCTTGGCGTGCACCGGGGTGCCGTCGTGGAACTTCCAGCCGTCCTTCAGCGTGACGGTGAAGGTCTGCGAGTCGCTCGTGTCGATCGTGTCCGCGACCTGCATCCGGAGCTTCGCGGTCTCGGGGTCGTAGTCGACCAGCCCCTTGAAGAGGTTCTGCAGGATGCGCCCGCCACCGGTCTCGTTGGCGTTGGCCGGCTGCAGCGCGTTCTGCGGCTCGCTGCTCTGGTAACTGAAGGTCTTGCTGCTGTCCGACGAGCCGCTGCTGCCGCCCTCGTCGCTGCTGCTACTGCATCCGCCGGCCACCAGGGCCACGGACGTCGCTGCGGCGAGGACCCATCGAGCACGGGTGGCCACGGGCATGGAGGTCCCTCCTCAAGGTGTGTGACGCATCACACCCCATGAGAAGCGCGGCCGCGTGGCGGCGCGAGCTGGGGACCCCCGGACGGGTGCACCTGCCGGGGCGGCGGTTGACGCCCCGGCAGACCGGCCGCGCGAACGCCGGAGGGGCCCGTGCCGCGAACGGCGACGGGCCCCTCCGGGCGGGAACGGGCGACCGGTCAGGCCGCGGCCGTCTCCCGGACGGCGGCGAAGTGGCACGCCGACTGGTGCTTGGCCGCACCGCTCAGCACCTCGGGCACCGCGAGCAGCGGGACCTCGGTCGAGCAGCGCTCCTCCGCCTTCCAGCACCGGGTGCGGAAGCGGCAGCCGGACGGCGGGTTGGCCGGCGAGGGGATGTCACCGGTCAGGATGATCCGGTCGCGGTTCGCGCGCGCCTCCGGGTCCGGCACCGGCACCGCGGAGAGCAGCGCCTGGGTGTACGGGTGGGTGGCGTTCTCGTAGATCTCCTCGTCCGTGCCGATCTCGACCAGCTTGCCGAGGTACATCACGCCGACGCGGTCGGAGATGTGCCGGACGATCGAGAGGTCGTGGGCGATGAACATGTAGGAGAGCTCGAAGTCGTTCTGGAGCTGCTCCAGCAGGTTGATCACCTGGGCCTGGACGGACACGTCGAGCGCGGAGACCGGCTCGTCGCAGATGATGATCTCGGGCTTGAGCGCGAGGCCGCGGGCGATGCCGATGCGCTGGCGCTGGCCGCCGGAGAACTGGTGCGGGTACCGGTTGATGTACTCCGGGTTCAGGCCGACGACGTCCAGCAGGTCCTGGACGGCCTTGCGGCGGTCGCCCTTGGGAGCCACCTCGGGGTGGATCTCGAAGGGCTCGCCGATGATGTCGCCGACCGTCATGCGCGGGTTGAGCGAGGTGTACGGGTCCTGGAACACCATCTGGATGTTCCGGCGGACGGCCTTGAGGGCCGCGCCGGTCAGCTTGGAGATGTCCTCGCCCTTGAACAGGACCTGGCCGGCGGTGGCCCGCTCCAGGTTCATCAGCACCTTGGCCAGCGTCGACTTGCCACAGCCGGACTCGCCGACGATGCCGAGCGTCTCGCCCTTCCCCAGCTCGAAGGAGACGCCGTCGACGGCCTTGACGGCGCCGACCTGCTTCTTGAACAGGATGCCCTGGGTCAGCGGGTAGTGCTTGACCAGGTCCTTGACCTCCAGGATGGGCTCAGCCATGGAGGGTCTCCTTCCAGAGGTGGCACGCGCTGCGGCGGCCGGTGAGCTCCTTGCCGTCCTTGTCGGTCACCTGGTGCAGCTTCGGGATCTCCGTGCGGCACAGGTCGGTGGCGACGTCACAGCGGGGGTTGAACGCGCAGCCGGCCGGGACCTTCAGCAGGTTCGGGGGCAGGCCCTTGATCGCGTACAGCTCCTGGCCCTTCTGGTCCAGGCGCGGGATGGAGCGGAGCAGGCCCTTGGTGTAGGGGTGGGCCGGGCGCGCGTACAGGTCGTGCACCGGGGCGGTCTCGACGATCCGGCCGGCGTACATCACGGCGATCTTGTCCGCGACGTCGGCGACCACGCCGAGGTCGTGGGTGATCAGGATCAGGCCCATGTTGTACTCGTCCTGCAGCTCGGCGAGCAGGTCCATCACCTGGGCCTGGACGGTGACGTCCAGGGCGGTGGTGGGCTCGTCGGCGATGATCAGGTCGGGCTCCATGGAGAGCGCCATGGCGATCATGATGCGCTGGCGCATACCGCCGGAGAACTGGTGCGGGTAGTCGCCGACGCGCTGCCTGGCGGCGGGGATGCGCACCCGCTCCATCAGCTCGATGGCCTTCTCCCGGGCCTCCTTCTTGGAGGCGCCGCGGTGCACCCGGAACATCTCGCCGAGCTGGGCGCCGACGGTCATCACCGGGTTCAGCGAGGAGAGCGCGTCCTGGAAGATCATCGCGATCTTCTGGCCGCGGATCTGCCGGCGCTCCTCCTCCTTCATGGCGAGCATGTCCTGCCCGCGGAAGAGGATCTGGCCCTGGCTGATCTTGCCGGGCGGCATGTCGAGGATGCCCATGATGGTCTGGGCGGTCACCGACTTGCCGGAGCCGGACTCGCCGAGAACCGCCAGGGTCTCACCGGCGGCCACGGAGTAGTTGACGCCGTTCACGGCCTTCGCGACGCCGTCCCGGGTGTGGAACTCCACGTGGAGGTCCTTGACCTCCAGCAGCGGGGTGCCAACCTCCAGGCGGCCGCTCTTCTGGTTCTTCTCGATCACGGTGGTCATCGGGTCGTCACCTCTTCTCTCAGCGGAGCTTCGGGTCGAGGGCGTCGCGGACCGCGTCGCCGAGCATGATGAAGGCCAGCACGGTGACGCTCAGCACGGCGGCCGGGAAGAGCAGGACGTGCGGGGCGTTCAGGAACCGGGGCTGGGCGTCGCTGATCATCAGGCCCCAGGAGATCTGCGGCGGCTGGACGCCGATGCCCAGGTAGGACAGCGCGGCCTCGGCACCGATGTAGACACCCAGGGAGATCGCGGCGACGACGATGACCGGCGCGATGGCGTTCGGCAGGATGTGCCGGAAGGTGATCCGGCCGGAGCCGGCGCCCAGCGCGCGGGCCGCCATCACGTAGTCGTTGTTCTTGTTGGCCAGCACCGAGGCGCGCATGATGCGGAAGATCTGCGGCCAGCCGAGGACGGCCATGACCAGCGAGACGGTGTAGGCGTTGCCGGTGCCGAGCATCGACATGATCAGCATGCCGCCGAGCAGCAGCGGGATCGAGAAGAAGATCTCGGTGAAGCGGGACAGGATCGAGTCGACGATCCCGCCCTTCCAGCCGGCCAGCAGGCCGAGCAGGGAGCCCACCACGGTGACCGTGAGGGTGGTCAGCACGCCGACGGTGACCGAGTTGCGGGCGCCCCAGACGGTGCGGGTGTAGATGTCGCAGCCCTGGACGTCGAAGCCGAACCAGTGCTCGGCGCTCGGCCGCTGCAGCGAGTTGGCCAGGTCGCAGGCACCGCCCTCGAACGGGCTGCCGTCGGTGAACAGCTGGGGCACCGCGGAGATGACCAGCAGGCAGAACACCAGCACCGCGCCGATGATGAAGACGGGGTTGCGGCGCAGGTCGCGCAGCGCGTCCGACCAGAGGCTCGCGACGCGCTCGGGCTTCTGGGCCTTCGCCGCGCCCTTGGCGCCGTTGTCGTCGGAGGGGGCCTCGGGGCCCTTGGTGATGGTGTCACTCATAGCGGATCCTCGGGTCGAGCACGGCGTACAGCAGGTCCACGAGCAGGGTGGTGATCAGGTAGATCAGCACCAGCAGCGTCACGACGCCGACGATGATCGTGCCCTGCTTCTGGTACACGGACTGGGCGAGCAGGCCGCCGATGCCGTGGATGTTGAAGATCCGCTCGGTGATGACCGCACCGCCCATGAGACCGCCGAGGTCGGCGCCCAGGAAGGTGACGATCGGGATCAGCGCGTTGCGCAGCGCGTGGCGGCCGATCACCCGGCGCCGCTTCAGGCCCTTGGCGACCGCGGTGCGGACGTAGTCCGCGCGCATGGTCTCCATCAGGCTGGTGCGGGTCAGGCGGGCGACGTACGCCAGCGACATCGAGGCGAGGACGAAGGCCGGAAGCAGGTACGCCCGGAGCCCGTCCTCCTCGTTGAAGGACACCGAGAAGATCTCGATGCCGTAGTCGTTCTTCAGCTTGACGCCGAGCACGAGCTGCAGCACGAAGCCGGTGACGAAGACCGGGATCGAGATGACCAGCAGCGTGCTGATGAGGACCAGCTGGTCCAGGAACTTCCCCTTGCGCAGGGCCGCCATGACACCGGCCGCGACACCCACGACCGCCTCGATGACGAAGGCCACCAGGGCGAGGTTGACGGTGTACGGGAAGGCGTCCCCGATCATTTCGCTCACCGAGCGACCGGTCAGGCTCTCTCCCAGGTCGCCCTGGAAGACACCGGTGATGTAGTTCCAGTACTGAACGAGGAACGGGTCGTTCAGGTGGTACTTCTCGCGGATCATGTCCGCGACGACCGGGTCGGCTCGCTTCTCGCCGGCCAGCGCCTGCACCGGATCACCGGGCAGGTAGTGGACCAACGCGTAGATCAGCAGCGTCGCGCCGATAAGGACAGGGATCGCCTGTATCAGTCGGCGGATCACATAGCGGCCCATTAGACCTCCACACTTTCGGACAAGGAAGGGAGGCGGGGGGAGCCGGACTGTGGTCCGGTCTCCACCCGCCCCCTAACGTCTGCGTCTCAGATCAGCCGGCGAGCTCGACCTCGTCCAGGTTCATGCGACCCTGGGCGTCGGTGTCGAAGTTCTTGATCTTCTTGGAGTACGCGGCGGAGGACATGTAGGTGTAGACCGGGATGTAGGGGAGGTCCTGGATCAGGACGTCATCGGCCTGCTGGTACAGCTTCAGGCCCTCCTCCGGGGACTTCGCCTGGTCGGCCTGGTCCAGCAGCGTCTCGAACTGCTCGTTGACGTAACCGCCGTAGTTCGAGCCGTTCTCGATCGCGACCTTGGAGAAGATCGGGCGCTCGTAGTTCTCGATCGACGGGTAGTCCATCGACCACGCCATGCGGAAGGCACCGGAGTACTGCTTCTCGCCCAGCGCGTCCAGGATCTTGCCGAACTTCTCGAACGGCTTGGTGGTGACCTCGACGCCGAGGTTCTTCTTCAGCTGGTTGGCGACGGCCTCGATCCACTCCTTGTGGCCGCCGTCGGCGTTGTAGCCCAGCTCGATGGTGTTGTTCGGGACACCGCCGGCGGTGTCGAACAGCTGCTTGGCCTTGGCCGGGTCGTACTTCGCCGCGTCGCCCATGGCGCCCTTGCGGTAGCCCGGGATCAGCGGGTTGATGAAGTCGTCGGCCGGGACACGGGTGCCCGAGAAGATGGTCTTGGTGATCGACTCCCGGTCGATCGCCATCGAGATCGCCTTGCGGATCTCGGGCTTGCCGTAGGCGGCCGGGTTGGTGGAGATCGGGAAGCCGATGTAGCCGACGCCCGACTCCGGCTTGTAGATGTAGCGGTCGCCGAACTCGCCCTTGACGGTGCCCATGGCCGAGATCGGGAGCTTGTCGGTGGCCTGGATGTTGTCGGCGCGCAGGTCGTTGTACGCGGTGTCCAGGTTGTCGTAGATCTTGAAGGTGACGCCCTGCAGCTTCGCCTTGCCGTCAGCGGCCGGGAAGTTGTCGAAGCGCTTGACCTTGATCTGCTTGTTGTGCTCCCACTTGCCGTCCATCTGGAACGGGCCGTTGCCGATGGGGGCGTCCTCGAAGGACTTCTGGTCCTGGAAGAAGGCCTTCGGCAGCGGGTAGAAGGCGTTGTAGCCCAGCATGGTCTTGAACTGGGAGAACGGGTTGGTCAGGGTGACGGTGAAGGTCTTGTCGTCGACGACCTGCAGGCCCTTGAGCTTGTCGGCGGTCGGCTTCTTGTCCTTGCCCGGGGCGAGGTCGGCGGAGCCGTCGATCTTGGCGAAGAACGGCAGGCCCTCGGCCGCGTTCTCCTGGTTGGCGCCCCAGTTCCAGGCGTCCACGAAGGACTGGGCGGTGACCTTCTCACCGTTGTGGAAGGTGTAGCCGTCCTTGAGCTTGATCGTCCAGACCTTGCTGTCCGGGGACTCGATCGACTCGGCGACGCGCAGCTTCGGCTCGTTGGTCTTGTTGTCGTACTCGACCAGGCCGGCGAACAGCGCGTTCAGGACCTCGGCACCCTCGGACTCCGCGGTGTTCTGCGGGACCAGGCCGTGCTGCGGCTCACCGAGCTGAACGGCGATCGAGCCGCCGCCACTGGCGGCCTTGTCGTCGCTCTTCGAGCTGGTGCTGCAGGCGGTCGCCGCGAGGGCGATCGCGGTCGCCGCGACGATCCACTTGGTCTGGGTTGCACCACGCATGGGGGGATGCCTCCTGAATTCGACTTTCCAACGAGGAGAGCACCGCGGGCGGGTTGATCCGGTCCGCCGTGCCGTCCGCGCTCGTGGTTTCGGCGCGCACCCCTGCGCGTTCACCCTTGACCCGAGCCTGACTGCACCCACTATGTGTCACGCACGGACACGAAAGTGACCACTGCCGATCTCAATTAGGTCACATGAACGGTCGGTAAGTTTCGAAAATCGGACATATGAGACATACTCAGACAGGCATCAACCGGACAGTCGTCATGAATGACGGACTGTCACGTTCGCTCAGCGGACACCTTGGCGTGATAGGCGCTATTCCGTTTATACGCGCGTCGACAGCGTGGAGTAGTTGAAAAAGTTCGCCCCCCTCTCCATCGGAAAGGGGGGCGAACGTTTCCGGCCAAAGCACCGCCGGGACGGCTCAGAACGCGGTGATTCAGGCCTTCTTGGCGCGCGACGCGGTACGGCCGCGGTCCTTCTGGTCCAGGACGACCTTACGGATGCGAACCGTCTCCGGGGTCACCTCGATGCACTCGTCCTCGCGGCAGAACTCCAGCGACTGCTCCAGCGAGAGCTTGCGCGGCGGGACGATCGACTCGGCCACGTCGGCGGTCGAGGACCGCATGTTGGTGAGCTTCTTCTCCTTGGTGATGTTGACGTCCATGTCGTCGGAGCGCGAGTTCTCGCCGACGATCATGCCCTCGTACACCTCGGTGCCCGGCTCGCAGAAGAGCACGCCGCGCTCCTGCAGGTTGGTCATCGCGAAGGCGGTGACCACGCCGGCGCGGTCGGCGACCAGCGAGCCGTTGTTGCGGGTGGTCAGCTGGCCGAACCACGGCTCGTGGCCCTCGTGGATCGAGTGCGCGATGCCGGTGCCGCGGGTGTTGGTGAGGAACTCGGTCCGGAAGCCGATCAGACCGCGGGACGGGACGACGAACTCCATCCGGACCCAGCCCGAGCCGTGGTTGGACATGTTGTCCATCCGGCCCTTGCGGATGCCCATCAGCTGGGTGACGGCGCCCATGTGCTCCTCGGGCACGTCCACGGTCAGGCGCTCGACCGGCTCGTGGGTCTTGCCGTTGACCTCCTTGGTGACCACCTGCGGCTTGCCGACGGTCAGCTCGAAGCCCTCGCGGCGCATGGTCTCGATCAGGATGGCCAGCGCCAGCTCACCGCGGCCCTGCACCTCCCAGGCGTCCGGGCGCTCGGTGTCCAGGACGCGCAGCGAGACGTTACCGATCAGCTCGCGGTCCAGGCGGTCCTTCACCTGGCGGGCGGTGACCTTGCGGTCGACCTTGCCGCCGGACTTGGCGTCCGCGCCCTTGCCGCTGCCGCCCCGGCCGACCAGCGGCGAGGTGTTGGTGCCGATGGTCATCGAGATGGCCGGCTCGTCCACCGTGATCAGCGGCAGCGCGATCGGGTTCTCGGGGTCGGCGAGGGTCTCGCCGATCATGATGTCGGCGATGCCGGCGACGGCGCAGATGTCACCGGGGCCCGCCACCTCGGCCGGCTTGCGGGTGAGCGCCTCGGTCATCAGCAGCTCGGAGATGCGGACGTTCGAGATGGAGCCGTCGCGCTTGATCCAGGCCACCGTCTGGCCCTTGCGCAGCTCGCCCTGCTCGACGCGGAGCAGCGCGATGCGGCCGAGGAAGTTGTCGGCGTCCAGGTTGGTGACGTGCGCCTGCAGCGGGGCCTCGGCGTCGTAGGTCGGGGCCGGGACGTGCTCCAGGATGGTGGAGAAGAACGGCTCCAGGTTGTCGCTGTCGGCCGGAACGGTGCCGTTCTCCGGCTTGGTCAGCGAGGCGACGCCGTCACGGGCGCAGGCGTAGACGATCGGGAACTCGATCTGGTCCTCGTCCGCGTCCAGGTCGAGGAACAGGTCGTAGGTCTCGTTGATGACCTCGTCGATCCGGGCGTCCGGACGGTCGGTCTTGTTGATGCAGAGGATGACGGGCAGCCGCGCGGTGAGCGCCTTGCGGAGCACGAAGCGGGTCTGCGGCAGCGGGCCCTCGGAGGCGTCGACCAGCAGGACGACCGCGTCCACCATCGACAGACCGCGCTCGACCTCGCCACCGAAGTCGGCGTGGCCCGGGGTGTCGATGATGTTGATGGTGATCGGCGCGCCACCGTCCTTCGGGTGGTACTTGACCGCGGTGTTCTTCGCGAGAATGGTGATGCCCTTCTCACGCTCCAGGTCGTTGGAGTCCATCATCCGGTCGTCCAGCTGCTGGTGGGCGGCGAAGGCACCGGCCTGCTTGAGCATGGCGTCGACCAGGGTGGTCTTGCCGTGGTCGACGTGGGCGACGATGGCGACGTTACGGATGTCGTTGCGCGTGGGCATGCCTAGCGGATTCTCCTGGAATCGTGGGTTACGGCGCCCGGCTGCGTGACGCGCACTTGCGACCCCTACGGCCGCCACCACCCGTTCCGCCTGCTACTACCGGTCCACCCGCCGGGCAGGACATGCCACGGCTTCCTCCTATCGTACGGGGAACCGCCCAGCGAGGCCGAAACGGGCAGGACGCGCGGGACCAAGATCACAGCTCGGTCACTTCCCTTTCACCCGGCGTTCCGGCTCCGCCAGGCTTCGGCCGTGATCCAACGCCTGCGCTTCGTCCTCCCCGGGGCCTTCCTCGCCGCCGGCATCACGGCCCTGTCCGCCGTGGTCGACCGCGGCCTCCCGCCGTGGACCGCCCTCGGCTTCCTGATCGGCACCCTGCTGGGCCAGGAGCCGCTCTCCGACCTCTGGCTCCTCCTCACCCACCGGCTGGGCGGGGGACGGTTGCTCGGTGTCTCCTACGGCTGGGGGCGGGTGCTGTGGCAGGGGACGGTCGCCGGGGTCCCGGTCACCCTGGGGCTGCGGCCCACCAGCGGCCTGCGCCTCAACTGGGGCCTGCTGCCCGTCCGGGCCCCGAGGCTGCGGCTCTGGGGCTGCTCGGCCGGCTGGCTCGCCGTGCACGGCGGGCTCGGGGCCTGGCTCGCGATCTCCTTCACCGGCGTGCCCCGGGGCATCGGGCTCGGCCTGCTCTCCACCCTCGTTCTCCTGGTGCTCCTCGGGGTGCCGTCGCCGGTCAACTCGGTCTGGGCCGTCCTCGTCCTGCCCTTCTGCCCCGCCGCCCTGGACCACCACCTCTGGTCGGCCCACGACATCACGGCCGAACGGCTGCTGTGGCGCGGCCGGATCCCCGAGGCGCGCGCCGCGCTGGACGCACCCGCCCCGGCCCGGGCGCCTAGCACCCGCCTCACGGCCGCCGGGGTGGCGCTCGCCGAGGGCCGCCACGACGAGGCCGACCGGGTCGTCGAGCTGGCCCTGGCGCAAGGCTGCGACCCCACTCAGGCGCAGGTCGTCGCCGCCATGGTGACCGTGGGCCGCGCCGACAGCGGGGAACTGACCCCGGCCAGGGCCGGGGCGCTGCTCGGCCCGGCCCTGGAGGTGTTCGGCCACAACGAGCGGGCCAAGCTCCGCGCCATCGTGTCGGCGGCCGACCTCGCCCGCTTCACCGGTGATCCGCGGACGGCCGTCCACGCCGCCCGCCGTCTCGCGGGCGAGGCCTACCTCTCCTCGTTCTGGCGGGCCCAAGCCAACTGCTCACTGGCCGCCGCCCTGATCGCGACGGGGAAGCCCGAGCAGGCCGGAAAGGCGCTCGCCCGCGCCCGCCGGGAGTGCCCGGGCCTCACCCGGATCGCCGACGTGGAGCGGATGCTGGAGCGGCCCGTCGAGGTCCGCTAGAGCGCCGACCAGCCGAGGTCCTGGAGGCGGGGGCGGGCGAGGCCGCGGACGGCGGGGCCGATCACGCCGGCGCGGACCGCCAGTGCCTCGGGGCGTTGGAAGAGCGGCACCGAGTGGCCCAGCTGCCAGATCCGCACGTCGGCCTCCTGGAGCAGGGAGCGGCGGGCGGGCGGGTCGGGTTCGGCGGCGGCGCGGTCGAAGAGGCGGTCGATCTCCTCCGTCCCGGCCCGCGCGTAGTTGCGGCCGGCCACCGGGGCGCCGTCCGGGCCGGGGCGGGGCTTGGCGTAGACGGGCCGCTGCTCGCCGGCCGGGGCGGGGCCGGCGGGCCAGGAGAACAGCGCGAGGTCGAAGTCCCCGGTGGCCAGGTGGTCGCGGAGGAAGGCGTCCGCCGGCGCCTCGGTGACCCGGACGGCCGCCCCGGCCGCGCCGAGGTCCGCCGCCACCGCGTCGGCCGCCCGCCGCAGGGTCGCCGAGCCGGCCGGGACCAGCAGGGTGAGCGCCAGTTCGCGGCCGCCCCGGGCGCGGGTGGCGCCGGCGGCGGGGCGCTTCCAGCCGGCCGTGTCCAGCATCCGCCCGGGATCGGCGCCGCCCAGCGCGTCGGCGTCGTCCCGGTAGCCGGGCTGGTCGCCGGCCAGCAGGTGGTGGCCGAGCGGCGCGGCGGGCAGCCCGAACGGGGTCAGCGCGGCGTCGGCGGCGTGCCGCCGGTCGACGGCGCGGGCCAGCGCGCGGCGCAGCACCGGGTCGGTGAGCGGGTCGCGGGCGGCGTTCAGGGTGAGCTGGGCGAGGCCGGCCCCGGCGGCGCGGTGCAGGGTGACGCCGGGCAGCGCCGCGGCCCGGCGCAGCGCCTCGGCGGTGTCCGCCCCGGCGTGCTCGACCGCCGCGGTCAGCGGGGCGAGGTCGAGCCGACCCCGGGCCAGCTCCTCGGTCCGCCGCTCGGCCGGGACGGCGAGGAACTCGATCCGGTCCGCCTTGGCCGGATCACCCCACCAGAACGGGTTGCGGACCAGGGTGGCCTTCCCGCCCACCGGGTCGTAGCCGTCGACCAGGAACGGGCCGGCCGTCGGATGGGCGGTGCCGCCGGGCAGCGGGCGGCCGAAGGCGATGGCGGTGGCGGTCTCGGCGGCCGGGTAGAGCGGGCCGAACAGGGCCTGCCACTCGCCGCAGGGCTGCCGGAAGGTGACCCTGACCTCGTGCGGGTCGGCGCCCTGGACGATGGAGTCGACGGCCGCGTACCCGGCGGGGCGGGCCGCGGGGTACGCGGCGTCCAGGCCGGAGAGGGCGGCCCGCTGGGCGATGAGGTCGGCGGCGGAGAGCGGGGTGCCGTCGCTCCACAGGGCCCGCGGGTTGAGGTGGTAGGTGACCACCTGGGGCAGCTGTCCGGGCGGGGTGGACTCGGCGGCGGCCAGGTAGTCCGGGTCCGGCGTCCACTCGCCGTGCGCGTCCGGCCGGAACAGCGCGGGGTAGAGGGCGTGCGCGAGCAGCGCGGACTCGGCGGTGGCGGCGGGCTGGAAGACGTTCAGGGTGGGCGGGACGGCGTCGACGGCCCAGCGCAGGGTGCCGCCGTCGCGGACGGCGGCCCGGTCGACCGGGCGGACGTCGCCGGTGACGACGGGCGGGGCGGGCGGCACGGGGTCGGGCGTCCCGCCGGTGCGGGCGGGGGCGGAGCCGCCGAAGCAGCCGGCCGTGGCACCGAGGGCGAGCAGCAGCGCGGCGGCTGCGACAGGGGGGCGGGCGGGCATGGCGGCCATCGAACGCCGCCCCCGGGCACCCGGCGGCCCCGACACGACGCCCGTCCGGCCGACAGCACCCGATCAGCGGTACGCGGGACAGGTCCGGGCGCTACAGCCCCAGCTCGAACCAGACGATCTTGCCCTTGGGCGTGCGCCGGCTGCCCCAGCGTTCGGCGAGCAGGCTGACCAGCTGGAGTCCGCGCCCGCCCTCGTCGGTCTCGTGGGCGCGCCGCTGCCGGGGCTGGGCGTACCCGTCGTCCCAGACCTCGCAGACCATGGTCCGGTCGCGCAGCAGCCGCAGCCGGATCTCGCCCCGGCCGTGCCGCAGCGCGTTGGTGACCAGCTCGCTGACCAGCAGCTCGGTGGTGTCGACCAGCTCGTCCAGGCCCCGGGCGAGCAGCCAGCTGCACGCGGCCTCGCGGGCCTTGGCGACCGAGGTGGGCTCGGGCGGCAGGAACCACTGGCCGACGGCGTCGTCCGGGAAGGCGTGCACCTTGGCCATCAGCAGGGCGATGTCGTCCTCGCCGTGGTGCGGGTTGAGCTCGCCGAGGACGTGGTCGCAGAGGTCCTCCAGGCCCTTGCCGCCGTCGGAGAGCGCGGTGCGGAAGGCCTTCAGGCCCTCGTCCAGCTGGTGCTTGCGGCTCTCCACCAGGCCGTCGGTGTAGAGGCCGAGCACGGCGCCGTCCGGGAGGGTCAGCTCGACCTCCTCGAAGGGCTCGCCGCCGACGCCGAGCGGCAGGCCGGGCGGCACGTCCAGCATCCGGGCGGGCTCGCCGGGGCCGAGCAGGACGGGCGGCAGGTGGCCGGCGTTGGCGAAGGTGCAGCGCCGGGTGACGGCGTCGTACACGGCGTAGACGCAGGTGGCCAGGTAGACCTCGCGGGCCTCCTCGTCGGCGGTGGAGGTCAGCCGCCCGTACGGGTTGGAGCGCCCGGTCGGCGCGGTGTCGTCGCCGAGGCCGCGGGCGATCTCGTCGAGCGCGGCGAGCACCTCGCCGGGTTCCAGGTCGAGCATGGCCAGGGTGCGCACGGCGGTGCGCAGCTGGCCCATCGCGACGGCGGCGCGCAGGCCGCGGCCCATGACGTCGCCGATGACCAGGGCGGTGCGGTTGCCGGGCAGCGGGATGACGTCGAACCAGTCGCCGCCGACCTCGGTGTTGTTGTTGCTGGGCAGGTAGCGGCAGGCGATCTCCAGGCCGCTGGCGACCGGGTTGCCCGGGGGCAGCAGGCTGCGCTGGAGGATCAGCGCGCGCTCGTGCTCGCGGCGGTAGAGCCGGGCGTTGTCGATGCAGACGGCGGCGCGGGCGACCAGCTCCTCGGCGATCGCGACGTCGCGGGCGTCGAAGGGCTCGCTGCCGATCGCCCGGGAGAGCTGGACCAGGCCGAGCACCTGGTCGCGGGCGACCAGCGGGACGATCAGGGTGGAGCGCAGCAGCGGGTCGGGTCCGGGCTCGGGGACGACGCTGCGGCCGGTGCGCAGCGCCCGGGCGTGCGGGGAGCGGCGCGGGTAGCAGAGGGTGCCGCCGGCCTCGGCGATGGGCAGGCCGGTGACCGAGCCGAGCACCGAGGAGGCGCCGCCGACCACGCTGGAGACGGCGACCCGGCGCAGTTCGCCGCTGCCGTCGGTGAGCACGTTGTCGCCGAGCCGGCCGGCGCTGGGCACGGTCTCGCCGGAGAGCAGCGCGGTGTAGAGGTCGACGGTGGCGAGGTCGCAGAACGGCGGGACGACGACGTCCAGCAGCTCCTTGGCGGTGGTCTCCAGGTCGAGGGTGGAGCCGATGTGCGCGCTGGCCTCGTTGAGCAGCGCGAGGTTGCGGCGCACGCCGTCGGCCTCGCGCTCGGCGACGTGCCGGCTGGTGACGTCGGAGACCTGTCCGGCGACGCCCATCGGCTGGCCGGCCGCGCCGTTGAGGCGGTAGAGCGAGACGGCCCAGAGCCGGTTGCCCTCGCGGGTCGGGACGGCGGCGTGGAAGCGCAGGTCGAAGACGGGCTCGCCGCTGGCGAGGACCTTGCGCAGGGCGGCGGTGAGCCGGTCGGCCTCGGAGCCGGGGAAGATGTCGTGCGCGGTGAGGCCCTCCAGGTCGGTGGGGGCGAGCCCCATCCCGGAGGCGAAGGCGTCGTTGACGCGCTGGAGGCGGAGCCGGTCGTCGAAGAGGACGAAGCCGGTCGGGGTCTGGCCGAAAACCGCCTCCGAAGCGGCCAGATCCGTCTCGATCCGGCGCAGCCGGCCGAGGTCGACCGCGAGGCAGGTGGCGCCGGCGGCGGGCAGCTCGCTGTCCGGCATCAGGTAGAGCTCGGCGAGGCCCTCGCCGCCGTCGGCGTGCCGGTACGGGGTGGTGCCGACCCACTCCTCGCCGGCCAGGGTGCGTTCCAGCCGGGTGCGGCCGCGCTGCCAGAGCTCGCGCGGCACGAAGGTGGTCACCGGGTCGGCGCCGACCGCCTCGACGGCGGGGACGCCGAAGAACTCGGCCGCGCGGTCGCTCCACTGGCTGATCCGGCCGTCGGGGCCGATGGCGAAGGTGGCGACCCGGATGTAGTCGTAGATCGAGCCCGGATCCCCGGCACCCCACCGCCGCTCCTTGGCCGCCGGCCGCGGGGCGCGGGCGGGCGCGGGAACGTGGTGGTGGGCAGGGGCGGGCACGCGTTGGGCGCCGGCCTGCCCGGGTACAGCGGCATGACCGCTGCTGCTCGGCGCATTGCGCGCCGGGGTGCTGTTCACGGACCGACCCCTCCAAACCCGCGACCGTCCGGATGTCGAGAAGACCGAGTATTCATCATCGAGGGGTACGTTCACACGCCCTCAACATCACAACATCAGATCGGGCGAAGGTTTTTGTCCTACCGCCCGCGCAACCACAATGCCACGCTCGCGCCCCCTGCCGGGGCGCGCGCTCCCCCGGGCCCTCCCGCCGGCGCGCTCAGCCCCCGGCCAGCTCCGCCTCCGGGGTGCCCGGCAGCGCCTGCTCGAACCAGACCACCTTGCCCATCCCCTCCGCCCTGGCACCCCAGTGCAGGGCCAGCCTGGTCACCAGTTCCAGCCCCCGGCCGCCCTCGTCCGCCTCGGCCGCGTGCCGCTCGCGCGGCGGGTCCGGCAGCGGGTCGGAGATCTCCACGAGCAGCGTCTCGCCGAGCGTCAGCCGCACCCCGATCGGCGCGCTCGCGTACCGGACGGCGTTCGTGACCAGCTCGCTGACCAGCAGTTCCGCGGTGTCGGTCAGCTCCTCGACGCCCCACTCGGCCAGCGTCGCGCGGACCAGCCGGCGGGCCCGGGAGACGGCGGTCGGCTCGGCGGGCAGCGTCCAGCCCGCCGTCGGGGTGCCGGCCTGGCCGTGGCCGAGCCGGGCCAGCAGCAGGGCCACGTCGTCCGGCTCGCGGCCCTGCTCCATGGTGTCCAGCACCGCCTCGCAGGCCGCCTGGATCGACGCGTAGGGCTCCTGGAGCACCGTGAGCAGCCGGCCCAGGCCCACGTCGAGGTCCTTGTCCCGGGACTCCACCAGGCCGTCGGTGCACAGTGCCAGCAGGCTGCCCTCGGGGATCTTCAGCTCGACCGCCTCGAACGGGACGCCGCCGACCCCGAGCGGGGCGCCGGAGGGCAGCTCCAGGATCCGGCCGTCGCCGCCGGGCAGCGGGCCGCCGTTGCGGGTCGGGCCGTCCGCGCCCTCCCCCGGCACCACCAGCACCGGCGGGATGTGGCCGGCCTTGGCGGCGGTCAGGGTCGCGGTGGCCGGATCGAACACCGCGTAGACGCAGGTGGCGAGCAGCGCCTCGTCCGGGCCCTGGGCGAGGTCGTCGGCCAGCTCGTGGACGTGCCGCAGCAGCACGTCCGGCGGCAGGTCGAGGGCGGCCAGCACGCGGACGGCGGTGCGCAGCCGGCCCATCGTCGCGGCGGCCCGCAGGCCGTGGCCCATCACGTCGCCGACCACCAGCGCGGTCCGGTCGCCGGGCAGCGGGATGACGTCGAACCAGTCGCCGCCGACCTCCGTGCCGCTGCTGCCGGGCACGTACCGGTAGGCGACCTCGACGCCGGTGGGCTGCGGCACCTGCTGCGGCAGCAGGGTGCGCTGGAGGGTGAGGGCGGCGGTGCGCTCGCGGGCGTACAGCCGGGCGTTGTCCAGCGAGGAGCCGGCCCGGTCCGCCAGCTCGACGGTGAACGCCAGGTCGTCGCGGTCGAAGCCCTCGCGGTAGCCGGCCCGGCTGACCAGCAGCAGGCCGATCACGATGCCCCGGGCGCGCAGCGGCACCACCAGCATGGAGTGCACGCCCAGGTCGTGCGCCGCCTGCATCTTCGGGTCGCCGGCGTAGGTGACGTCGCTCAGCTGGTCGGCGCCGGAGAGCAGCTCGGGGACGCCGGTGCGCAGCACCCGGCCGCAGGCGGAGTCCTCGGCGAAGGTGATCCGGGCGCCGCGCCGCAGCATCACCTCCACCTCCGGGCCGTCCTGGACGGAGGCGGTGCCGAGCTGGAGCAGCGAGGTGCGGCGGTCGTGGCCGTGCCGGGGCAGGTCGTCGCCGTGCGCGACGGCCTGCAGCAGGATGACGGCGGCGTGGTCGGTCAGCCGGGGCACCACCGCGCTCGCCAGCTCCTGGGCGATCCGCGAGGCGTCCAGCAGGTCGCCGACCCGGGAGCCGAACTCGTTGAGCAGCGAGAGGCGGCGGCGGGCGTGCTCGACCTTGGCCACCGCGCGGTAACGCTCGGTGACGTCCATCACGGTGCCGGAGATGCCGAGGACCCGGCCGGAGCGGTCGGTCATCCGGCTGTAGGAGACCGAGCGGTAGCCGGAGCGGGCGGTGATCGGCGAGGCGAGGGTGACGTCGATGACCGGCTCGCCGGTGGCCAGCACCTGGCGCTGGATCGCGGTGATCTCGTCGGCGGCCCGCTCGGGCAGGGTCTCGCCGACGGTGCGCCCGACGTGGTCCTCCGGCGCGACGCCGTTCATCTCGGCGAGGGTCCGGTTGACGGCGGTGTAGCGCAGCTCGGTGTCGAGGATCGCGATGCCCAGCGGGGACTGCTCGAACAGCGCGTCACGCACCGCGAGGTCCCGCTCCACCGCCCGGACGGCCTCCGCCTCGGCCAGGTTGACCTGCAGGAACGGGGTGCCGTCGCCGTCCACCAGGAGCGAGATCCGGGCGTCCACCAGTACCGGGGCGCCCTCGCGGTCGCGCAGTTCGGCCGGCCCGGACCAGCGGCCGTGCCGCAGGGTCTCCTGGATCGCGGTCCGGATCCGGGCCACCTGCTCCTCGTCGGGGACCAGGGTGTCGATCCGCCGGCCGACCAGCAGTTCGTTCGGCCAGCCGAGCAGTTCCTCGGCGGCCGGGCTCCAGAGCACCACGCGGCCCGCGGTGTCCAGGATCGCGATGGCCACCCGGACCACGTCGAAGAGGCTGCCGCCCGCGCGGTCGCCGCCCCCGCCGGCGGAGGCCTCCGCGGCGGCGCGCGGGCCGCCCGGGAACGCCCGGCCGGGGCGGCTGCGCAGACCGGCCGACGGGGCCGCGTCGGGCACGGTGAGTGACGGAGCGGGCTGCACCGGCTGGGCGGCCGACACCCCCTCGGGCGCGCCCTCGCCCCGGCGGCGCCCGGCCGACCGCTCCCGGGCGGCCCGGGTGTCGGCGCGCCCGCCGCTCGCACGGTTCGCGCCGAGGCGCAGCCGGGCGCGGGCTCCGGCGCCTCCCCCGGCGCCCGCCCGTCTCGCTCCCCCGCCGCCGTACCCGCTATTCGACACCGACGGGGCCTCCGGCTCTGCTCGGATCGGTCGCCGGCTGGGACGGCTCACCGATGGTGACGAATAGTGCCGAAAAGTGACATACCCAGCAGGACCAAGGCTATCCCGACGGTCGCACCGGCTTTTCCGATTTGCCCGATCCGTCGCTCCCACGCGTCGTTCGCGGGCGCGGCACGGCGGTTCGCCGGCGCGGGCCGGTACCATCCGCCGGCGCGCGCCGCGCCGGGGGTGCGTTCAGGGGGCGGTCAGCAGGCGGGCGACCTCGGGCAGCACCTCGCGGTCGTGCTCCAGCCACTCGACGTCGGCCAGCTCGGTGGGGCCGAGCCAGCGCAGTTCGTCGTGGTCCTGCAGCGGGCGCGGGTCCCCGGCGAGCAGCTCGGCCGCCCAGAGCCGCAGCTCCAGGCCCGGGCGCACCAGCCAGGCGCCGGGCAGCCGGGTGAGCGCCCGGGCCCGGACGCCCAGCTCCTCCATCAGCTCGCGCTCCAGCGCCTCGGTCTCGGTCTCGCCCGGCTCGGCCTTGCCGCCCGGGAACTCCCAGCGCCCCGCCACCTCGGCGGGCGCGCTGCGCCGGGCGGCGAGCACCCGCCCCCGGTGGATCAGCGCGCCGCCGACGACGATCCGGTTCTCCGCCGCGCCGCCGGCGGCGGTCGGCTGGTCGATGGTCCTGTCCATGGACGTCGACCTTAGGGCGTGTCCGTCAGGCGCGCGGGCCCCGCGCCTCGGAGGCGCCGGCGGGCTCGGCCTCGACCCAGTACAGCTGCTTGTGGCCGCGCGCCTCGAACTCGGCCGCGAGCCGCTCGGCCGCCTCCCGCCCGATCCCCCCGACGACCGGAAAGCGGTTGCCGTTGTCGTCCTGCCGCATCACCCGGTAGGTGTCCATGCCGCCCAGGTTAGGGCGTGTCGTGCGATCAGACCCGGATGTCGGAGGCCTGCTCGCCCGTCGACAGCCCCAGCTCGCGCCGGATCTCCACCGCGAGCGCGCTGCTCTTGGCGGACAGCGCCTCCACCTTCTGCATCTCGCGGCCGAGCGTCTGCTCGTCGCCGGACTTGGCGACGGTGTCCCAGGCGTTGGCCTCGTCCAGCTTGATCGCGCCCATCTCGATCAGCTTGGCCCGGGCCCCGGCCGGCCAGTCGACGCCGTTGGCCGACAGGTCCTTGACCTCCTTTCGGCAGGCCCCGGCCATCGTCTTCGCCCAGGTCCGGTACTCGGCCGGCTCCTCGTCGGCCTCGCCCTCCGGCTGGACGGCGAGCGCGCCGTTGTAGGCCTGCGCGGCGTCCAGATAGGTGCGCTGGGCCTGGGTGAGCTTGGTCCGGTCGGTGCGGACGCTGCCGGTGTGCGTCCTCGTCGAGTCCTGGAAGGTGCAGGTCAGCCGGCGGTCGCCGGACGCCCAGCCGTTGTGGCTCGGGTAGTAGTAGGAGTCCTCCATGCCGTCGGGGACGAGCCAGGGGTCGAGGGCGTAGTCGTCGCGCACCGGGTTGCAGAGCCGCGCGGCGGACTTCTCGATCTCGGTCCTGGTGGGGTACTCGGCGGGACCGCGGCCCGCGATGTCGGAGAAGCCGGCGACCTCGCCGTGGTGCGGCGACGAGCAGGGCACCACCCGCACCCAGTAGAGGCTCGTGGACTCGGGGTCCTTCCCGGGGCTGGTCGGCGGCTCGTTGAAGCAGTCACCGGTCACCAGGTCGTCGATGGACACCGACCCCTTCGGGGCGCCCAGCGGGGTGTCCCCGTACCGCTCCTCGTCGAAGCCGGCGGCGACGAGGCCGATGAAAGCGAACAGCATGACGATCGCCCCGAGGACACCGGTCACCAGGCCGGTGACCGCCATGCCGCGGCCCTTCTCGTTGCGCTTGGGGATCTGGACCAGTGCGACGATCGCGAAGACGAGCGCCAGCGGCCACATGCAGAGCAGGCCGGTGACCAGCGCGGCGACCGAGAAGCCGTTGGTCGTCGTCGGGGCGGCGGGGTAGGGGTAGCCGGGCTGGAAGCCGGAGTGGGCGCCCGGGGTGACCGCCGCCCAGCCGGTGAGGCGCGGCTGGTCGGGGTCGAAGGGCGGCGGCTGCAGCACACCGGGGGGAGGGGCCCACGGGTCGGCGCCGGGCGGCGGTGCGGTGGGGGCGGCGCCCGGGGCGGGCGCCGCCCAGGGGCTGGGCGCGGGGGGCGGCGTGGGCGCCGCGGCCGGGGCCGGGGCCGGGGCCGGCTCTGCGGCGGGCGCGGCCTCAGGTGTCGGCGCAGGCGCCGGCCCGGTCTCTGACACGGGCTCGGCCTCCGGCGCCGGCTCGGCCTCTGACACGGGCTCGGCCTCCGGCGCGGGCACGGCCGCCGGCTTGGTCAGTTCGACCCGCTCCACCGGCTCGGGCTCGGGGACGGCGGCGTCGGACTCGGGCTTGGACACGTGCGATCTCCCACGGCCCGCGGACGGCGGGCGACGGCTCGGCAGGCAGGACGACGACCGACGGAGCCCGCGGGCGGATCACCGCGGCGGGCCGTCGGGCAGGGGAACAGGCGCGCGACTCTACCGGATCTTGTGAAACACCCGCGCACCTTTTCCCCTCCGCACGAACCATCCCCTCACCGCACCACCACGCCCCGCCTCAGCGCCGGGCCAGCACCTCGCCGTGCACCATCGCGAACCACCCGTCCCCGGCGTCCGCCCACTCCCGCCACCCGGCCGAGATCCGGGCCAGTCCGGCCTCGTCCGCGTACCCCTCGGCCACCGCCGTCCGCGCGATGGCGGAGTCCGTGATCCGGTCCGCCCACATCCCGCCCCACCACGCGCGCTGCTCGGGCGTCGTGTACGTCCAGGTGCTCGACGTGGCGGTGATGTCGGTGAAGCCGGCCTCCCTGGCCCAGGACAGCAGCCGCCGTCCGGCGTCCGGCTCGCCGCCGTTCTGCCGGGCGATCCGCCGGTACAGCTCCAGCCAGCGGTCCAGCTCGGGCACCTCCGGGTACCAGGCCATGGTCGCGTAGTCGACGTCCCGGACGGCGACCACGCCGCCCGAGGCGGTGACCCGGCGCAGCTCGCGCAGCGCACCGACCGGATCGGCCACGTGCTGCAGCACCTGGTGGGCGTGCACCACGTCGAACTCCCCGTCCGCATACGGCAGCCGGTGCACGTCGGCGACCTCGAACACGACGTTGGACAGGCCCCGCCCGGCGACGAACCCGGCGGCCGTCTCCAGCACCTCACCGGAGGTGTCGGCGGCCACCACCCGGCCGTCCGGCCCGACCAGTTCGGCCAGGTCGGCGGTGATCGTGCCGGGGCCGCAGCCGATGTCCAGCACGGCCTGTCCGGGCTTCAGCCGGTCGCGCAGATAGGCGGCGGAGTTCTCGACGGTCCGGGAGCGGTGCGAGCGCAGCACGGACTCCTGGTGGCCGTGGGTGTAGACGACGGGCTTCGGTGCGGTCATGGTGGCGTCCCCCTCTGGATCGACCGGTCTCCCAACGCCTCCGACGCTACTCCTCATCCCGCATTCCAAGAAGATTCGTCTCACATACCGACCACGGTTCGCGGGCGACGCGACGGCCCCCGTGCGGACGAGGCATCGTCCGCAGGGGCCGGGTTCCCTGCCGAGGAGGCCTAGTTGACGGTGAACCAGGTGGTCCGGGACTTCTTGAACTCCGGGTTGACGAGGTCCTTGGCCTCGATGCCGTCGTTGTAGAGCACGGCCGAGCCGTCGTCGGTGATCAGCTGCACCCGGGCGCCGGGGGCGGTGAGGTCCGGGACGTCCGGCGCGGCCTCCCAGCCGCCCGCGTCGGAGGTCGGCAGGTCGAGCAGCTTGACCGGCTGCGAGCCGGGCTGCCCGTCCCAGCGGTAGAGCGCGTACGGGTCCGAGTTGTCGTCCGCCGCCCAGGAGCCGGCCACGATCAGGTACTGGCCGAGCGCGTTGCGCCGCAGGTCGCGCACCGAGAGCCCGCCGAGGTCCAGCTCGATCGGCTCGCCGAAGGTGGCGTGCGAACCGCTGAACAGCGACGGGAAGTTGGTGACCGGGACGATCAGCGCCCGGCCGCCGGTGACCGCCGGGGTGAGCGGCGCGCGGAAGCCCACGTACGCGGTGGTGGTGCTGCCCGGCGCGAACTCCAGGCCCTCGACGTTGAAGCCGTCGACCTGCTTGGGCACCTGCCCGGCCGCCGAGCCGGCCGCGAAGCCGTAGCGGTTGCCGTGCGCCTTGTCCCAGTTGACCAGGTCGTTCCGCAGGACGGTGGAGGAACCGGCCAACGACAGCTGGGTGGTGGCGCCCGAGCCGGTGACCGTGGTGGCGAACACGGTGTGCCGGGCGGTCTTGATCTCGCCGTCCTTGTTGTTGCCCAGCGAGCCGGTCCAGTAGACGGTGTCGCCGACCCGGGTGGCGCCCTCGATGTCGATCTCCTTGGTGACGCCGAGCGCGGAGGAGAAGTCCCAGGTGCGCACCGGGGCGCCGGAGGCGTTGCGGTCGTACAGCCGCAGCATGTTGGACTCGTCGTCGGCCACCACGATGTACCCGTTGCCCGCGTCCACCGCCGCCGAGGCGTCGCTGGAGCCGGTCAGGTAGCGGCTGTCCGCCGAGAACCCCACCGCCGCCGAGGCCGCGTAGTGCAGCGTCTTCGACGCCGTCTTGCCGCCCAGCCCGGTGACCTTGACGGTGAGGTCGGTGTAGCCGACGCCCTGCGCGGCGACCGCGAGGGTGCGCGCGGAGCCGGTGCCGGTGACGGTGACGTCCCCGGTCCTGGCCACGGCGGTGCGGGTGCTGGCGGTGGCGGCGACGGTGAGCGAGGAGACCGGGGCCCCGCTCTGGGCGACCGTGACGGTGACCGTCGGGTCGCCGGTGGCACCGACCGCGCCGGACAGGTAGGCGGCGGAGAGCGTGATCGTCGGGGTGCCGTAGGTCACGGCGGCGGCGGGACCGGCCGGCAGCGCGAGCAGCGACAGGGCGGCGGTGGCGACGGCCGGCGGCAGCAGGCGGCGGGAGGGACGGGACACGGTGACTGCCCTTCGATGTGGGGGGCGGTGCGAGGTCCGGACCAGGGTGGGGCCCGTCGGCCAACGCCGCCCCGACGGCAGCGGGCCGTCCGGCGAACACCAGCCCTCGTCCGTCCTCCGCGCGACGCCCGCGCCGTACCGTTGGACGGGCAGCCGCCTCACAGAACGGTTCCCACCATGCCCGCGCCGCGCCCCTTCGTCCTGCTGAGCGCCGCGATGTCGCTCGACGGGCACCTCGACGACGCCTCCCCCGAGCGGCTGCTGCTCTCCGGCCCGGCCGACTTCGACCGGGTGGACGCCGAGCGGGCCGCGAGCGACGCGATCCTGGTCGGCGGCAACACCCTGCGCGCGGACAACCCCCGGCTGCTGGTCAACGACCCCGGCCGGCGGGCCGCCCGGCGCGCGGCGGGCCGCCCGGAGCACCCGCTGAAGGTGACGCTCAGCGCGAGCGGCCGGCTGGACCGCTCGCTGCGGTTCTGGCACACCGGCGGCGAGCGGCTCGCCTACACCACGGACGCCGGGGCCGCCGTGCTGCGCCCGGCGCTGGACGGGCTGGCCGAGGTGGTGGCGCTCGGTGCGGCGGTGGAGCTGGGCACGGTGCTGGACGACCTCGGCGCGCGCGGGGTGCGGCGGCTGATGGTCGAGGGCGGCAGCGGGGTGCACACCCAGTTCCTGGCCCAGGGGCTGGCGGACGAGCTCCAGCTGGTGGTGGCCCCGCTGCTGGTCGGCCAGGAGCGGGCACCGCGGTTCGTCGGCCCGGCGGACTTCCCCGGCGGCCCGGCCCGGCGGATGCGGCTGCTGGAGGCCCGTACGGTGGGCGACGTCGTCCTGCTCAGGTACGCCCCGAAGGAGTCCGCCCCGTGACCGACCCGCGCCCCGCCGACCCGCGGCCCGCCGACCTGTCCTTCCTGCGCCGGGCCGTCGAGCTCTCCCGCCGCTGCCCGCCCTCGGAGACCGCCTTCTCGGTCGGCGCGGTGATCGTGGCCGCCGACGGCACGGTGCTGGCCGAGGGGTTCAGCCGCGAGACGGACGGCCACGACCACGCCGAGGAGGCCGCCCTCGGCAAGCTCCCGGCCGGCGACCCCCGGCTGCGCGGGGCGACCGTCTACAGCTCCCTGGAGCCCTGCGGGCAGCGTGCCTCCCGCCCGGTGCCCTGCGCCGAGCTGCTGATCGCAGCCGGCGTCCCCCGGGTGGTGGTGGCCTGGCGCGAGCCGTCCACCTTCGTCGCCGAGACCCGGGGCGCAGCCCGGCTGGAGGCGGCCGGCGTCGAGCTGGTGGAGCTGCCCGAGCTGGCCGAGGAGGCCCGCGCGGTCAACGCGCACCTGCTGGGCTGAACCTCTTTTGTACCCTTGTTGAACAATCTCCTCCGACTCCCCCCTGGAGCCGCCCCGTGCCCGCGACGACCTTCACCCCCCGCGCCCTCCTCCTCGACATGGACGGCACCCTGGTCAACTCCGACGCCGTGGTCGAACGCTGCTGGCGCCGCTGGGCCGGGGCGAACGGCCTCGACCCGGCCGAGGTGCTGCGCGTCGCCCACGGCCGCCAGGGCCACGCCACCATGGCCGTCCTGCTGCCCGACCGCCCGGTGGAGGTCAACCTCGCCGAGAACGACCTGATGCTCGCCGCGGAGAAGGCCGACACCGAGGGCGTCGTCCCGATCCCCGGCGCCCCCGCCTTCCTCGCCGCCCTGGCCGGCCTCCCGCACGCCCTGGTCACCTCCGCCGACGCCCCGCTCGCCCGCGTCCGGATGGCCGCCGCCGGCCTCCCCCTGCCGCCGGTCCTGGTCACCGCCGAGTCCGTCGGCGCCAGCAAGCCCGACCCCGAGGGCTTCCTCAAGGGCGCCGCCGCCCTCGGCCTCGCCCCCGCCGACTGCCTCGCCTTCGAGGACTCCGAAGCCGGCATCGCCGCCGCCCACGCCGCCGGCGTCCCGGTCATAGGCATCGGCCCCCGCGCCGCCGCCCACCACCCCACCGCCCACGCCCCCACCCTCGAATCCCTCACCATCACCCCGGGCCCCGCCGGCGCCCTCACCGTCACCCTCGCCTGACCCCGACGGCGGGACCCCCGCCCGCGTGCGCTGCGCCCCTCCAGGACCTGTGCTTCTCTGGAAACACCCCCGGAAAGGCCCGTCCGCCCGTCCGGGTGCGATCGGAAAGGAATTCCGAAGGTGACAGACACCCAGCCGACCCAGCGCTGCAACTTCACCAACGCCCGTCCCACCCTCAAGCAGGGATCGTCGGGGGACACGGTGAAACAGGCGCAGTGTTACCTCAATTCCTCGCTGACCGGGGAGCCACTCGTCGTGGACGGCGTATTCGGCCCCGTCACGGACGCCGCGACCAGGCGTTTCCAGGTGTGCGCCAAAATCACCGTGGACGGCATCATCGGGCCCCAGACCTGGTCGTTCCTGACGTTCTTCTCGAACTCCCCCGGATTCGCCTGCTGAATGGCGCGCCGGATGCCGCCGGAAACGCCGAGAGGCCGCCCGAGCACGCTTTCGCGCGCGCCGGGCGGCCTCTTTCGGTGGTGTCAGACGTTGAAGCGGAACTCCACGACGTCGCCGTCCTGCATGATGTATTCCTTGCCCTCGATGCGGGCCTTGCCCTTGGCGCGGGCCTCGGTGAGGGAGCCGGTCTCGACGAGGTCGGTGAAGGAGATGACCTCGGCCTTGATGAAGCCCTTCTGGAAGTCGGTGTGGATCACACCGGCCGCCTCGGGGGCGGTGGCGCCCTTCTTGATGGTCCAGGCGCGGGCTTCCTTGGGGCCGGCGGTGAGGTAGGTCTGCAGGCCGAGGGTGTCGAAGCCGACGCGGGCGAGGGTGGCGAGGCCGGGCTCCTCCTGGCCCATCGACTGGAGGAGCTCCAGGGCCTCGTCGTCGTCCAGCTCGATCAGCTCGGACTCGATCTTGGCGTTGAGGAAGATCGCCTCGGCCGGGGCGACCAGCTCGCGCTGGGCCTGCTTGAAGGCCTCGTCGCCCAGCTCGTCCTCGTCGACGTTGAAGACGTAGAGGAACGGCTTGGCGGTCAGCAGGTGCAGCTCGCGGATCGGGGCGGTGTCGAAGCCGGCCTCGAAGAGGGTCTTGCCGGTCTCCAGGATCGCCTGGGCGGCCTCGGCGGCGGCCAGGACGGGGGCGGTGTCCTTCTTGAGGCGCGCCTCCTTCTGGAGCCGGGGCAGCACCTTCTCGATGGTCTGCAGGTCGGCCAGGATCAGCTCGGTGTGGATGGTCTCGATGTCGTCCTTCGGGGACACCTTGCCGTCCACGTGGACCACGTCGGGGTCGGTGAAGGCACGCACGACCTGGCAGATGGCGTCCGACTCGCGGATGTTCGCGAGGAACTTGTTGCCCAGGCCCTCGCCCTCGCTGGCGCCGCGGACGATGCCCGCGATGTCGACGAAGTCGACGGTGGCCGGGAGGATGCGCTGCGAGCCGAAGATCTCGGCGAGCTTGTTCAGCCGCTCGTCCGGGACGCCGACGACGCCGACGTTGGGCTCGATGGTGGCGAACGGGTAGTTGGCCGCCAGCACGTCGTTCTTGGTCAGGGCGTTGAACAGGGTCGACTTGCCGACGTTCGGCAGGCCGACGATTCCGATCGTGAGCGACATGAAGCGCAGTCCCGTGGGCTTGGAGGAGTTGGGCCGGCCCGGACGCCGGGCCGATCCCCCAGTCTACGGGCAGCGGGTCGGCCGTCCGCCGCCCCCGGCGGCGGCACCGGGAAGGCGCCGGAGCGGCACCGGGAACCCTCCACGCCCGCCGGGACGCCCGCCCCGGGGCGACGGCGCGGTTCGAACGGGAATCCGCTGGTCACGCGTTCCCCCCGGACAGTTGAGCGCCGGTCACATCAATACGCCGTCCGGAGACACGGACCGAGCCCCGACGGCCCATTACACAGTGTGGCGATGATCGGACCGTACGTTGGGTGGGTGGAGCAGAGCATCCGTACCCAGCCGCCAGGGCCCAGACGCCGACCGCCGAACGGCGCGGCCGGGGCCGCCGTCCCCGGGCCGGGCCGGGCCCGCGAGAGCGCGGGGGAACCGGCCGACCCGGCCGCGAGGGCCCGTGGGAGGAGCCCCGGGAAGGCCGCCGGGAAGGCCTCGGGGCGGTCCGGCGGCCCCGGCTCCCGGCTACGCCCCGTGTCCGGACCGCCGGACCGGCCCCGGATCGCCGGCCGGCTCTACGGCCGCCGGCGCACCGGCCGGCCGGCCCGGCTGACCGCGGTCGGCACCGGGGTGCTCGCGGTGGCGGCGACGGTGGCGGTGGCGGGCCTGGACCGGCTGCTCTTCGGCGAGCCCGGGATCCTGTTCGGCACCGGCTACCTGCTGGTCTGCTTCCAGCTGGCGGTCCGGGTCCGGTACGTCGACCTGCTGGCCGCGCCGATCAGCGGACCGATCGCCTTCGCGGCCGCGCTGCTGCTGTTCGGCCCGGTCACCTCCACCGGGGTGACGGCCCAGCTGGTGGCGCTGGCGACCAACCTGGCCACCCGTTCCGGCTGGCTGTTCACGGGCACCGGGCTGGCCGCCGCGATCGTGCTGGCCCGGTTCGTCGCCCAGCGCCGGATCCACCGCGCGCGCTGATCCTCCGCGCCCGCCGGGCAGCGGCGGGCCGGGGGGTCAGGCCGTGGCGCGGGCCGCCGCCATGGCCGCGCCGACGATGCCGGCGTCGTTGCGCAGCTCCGCCGGGACGACCCGGGCCACGCGCTCGCGCAGCAGCGGCAGGAACTTCTCGTGCTTGCGGCTCACCCCACCGCCGATCACGATCAGCTGCGGCGAGAACAGCATCTCCACCAGGTCCAGGTACTCGTCCACCCGGCCGGCCCACTGGGTCCAGCTCAGCCCGTGCCGCTCCTTGGCCGCCGAGGAGGCCCGCCGTTCGGCGTCCTTGCCGCGCAGTTCCAGGTGGCCGAGCTCGGTGTTGGGCACCAGCACGCCGTCCACGAACAGGGCACTGCCGATACCGGTGCCGAAGGTGAGCACCAGGACCACCCCGGACCGGCCGCGGCCGGCGCCGTGGGCGGTCTCGGCGAGGCCGGCCGCGTCGGCGTCGTTGAGCACCACGGCCGGCAGGTCGAGCGCCTCGCGGAACAGGCCGGCGGCGTCCAGGCCGACCCAGCCCTTGTCGACGTTGGCGGCGGTCGTGGTGCGGCCGTCGACGACCACCCCGGGGAAGGTCAGGCCCACCGGGCCCCGGTGGCCGAAGTGGCGGACCACCTCGCGGACGGCGGCGACCACGGCCTCCGGGGAGGAGGGCTGCGGGGTGAGGACCTTGTGCCGCTCCTGGGCGAGCACGCCCCGGGCGAGGTCGACGGGGGCGCCCTTGATGCCCGACCCGCCGATGTCCACACCGAATACCGCCGTCATGACGACCGCCCTCCGCCGAAGTTGTCCACAGGCCTGTGCACAGAACGCACAGAACCTGCCCCTGCACCGAACCTACGAGAACCCGCCCGGCCCCGCACAGCGGAGGACCCGGCACCCGAACGGGTCACCGGGTCCTGCGCCGAACGGCCGAACGGGCCCGCGGCCGCCCACAGCTCGCCGGCGGCCGCCGGAACACGCCCTACAGCTTGCCGGCGGCCTCGGCCCGCAGGTCGCGGCGGAGCTCCTTGGGCAGCGAGAAGACCAGGTGCTCCTCGGCGGTCTTGACGGTGGAGACCTCGTCGTAGCCGCGCGCGGCCAGCCACTCCAGCACGCCCTCGACCAGGATCTCCGGCACCGAGGCGCCGCTGGTCAGGCCGACCGTGGTGACGCCCTCCAGCCACTCCTCGCGGATCTCCTCGGCGAAGTCCACCAGGTGGGCGGCCTTGGCGCCGTACTCCAGGCCGACCTCGACCAGGCGGACGGAGTTGGAGGAGTTCTTCGAGCCGACCACGATCAGCAGGTCGGTCTCCGGGGCCATCTGCTTGACCGCGACCTGGCGGTTCTGGGTCGCGTAGCAGATGTCGTCGCTGGGCGGGCTGACCAGCAGCGGGAAGCGCTTCTTCAGCTCGCCGACGGTGGCCATGGTCTCGTCCACCGAGAGCGTGGTCTGGGAGAGCCAGACGACCTTGGACTCGTCGCGGACCCGCACGTCGGCGACGTCCTCGGCACCGTCCACCAGGTGGATCCGGTCCGGGGCCTCGCCCATCGTGCCGATGACCTCCTCGTGGCCCTCGTGGCCCACCAGCAGGATGTCGTAGCCCTCGTCGGCGAAGCGCACGGCCTCCTTGTGCACCTTGGTCACCAGCGGGCAGGTCGCGTCGACGGTGGCGAGCTTGCCGGCCCGGGCCTCGTCGTGCACCGAAGGCGCGACGCCGTGGGCCGAGAAGACCACGATCGAGCCCTCGGGCACCTCCTCCGTCTCGTCGACGAAGATCGCGCCCTTCTTCTCCAGGGTCTGCACCACGTACTTGTTGTGGACGATCTGCTTGCGGACGTAGATGGGGGCCCCGTACTGCTCCAGGGCCTTCTCCACGGCGATCACGGCGCGGTCGACGCCCGCGCAGTAGCCCCGGGGGGCGGCGAGCAGGACACGGCGCTGCGCGGTGTTGGAGGACATGGCTCCATCGTACGGGCGCGGCACGGCCGCGCCGACGGGAGCCGCGTTCCCGCCGGAAGCGGTCACGGGTGCTCAAATGTGGAAGCTATGAGCGAGCGAGTCGAGCCGGGCGGCCTGGACCGGCGGGGCGGGCTGCGGCGCAGCCTGGGCGTGCGCGACCTGATGGTGTACGGGCTGCTGTTCATCGCCCCGATGGCCCCGGTGGGCGTGTTCGGGGTGCTCGACGCCAAGAGCCACGGGGCGCTCGCCGCGGTGTACCTGGTGGCCACCGTGGCGATGGGGTTCACCGCCGTCTCGTACGCCCGGATGGTGCGGGCGGTGCCGCAGACCGGGTCGGTGTACGCCTACGCGCGGGCCGGGCTGGGCGACGCGGCCGGGTTCGTCGCCGGCTGGATGGCGATGCTCGACTACCTGCTGATCCCGGCGGTCGCCTATCTGTTCTCCGGCATCGCGCTCAACTCGCTGGTGCCGGACGTCTCGCGCTGGGTGTGGACGGCGCTCGCGGTGGTGCTGACCACCGGGCTCAACCTGGCCGGGGTGCGGACGGCGGCCGTGGTGGGCCTCGCGGTGCTGGCGATGGAGCTGGCGGTGTTGGCGGTGTTCGTGGTCGCGGCCGTGGTGGCGCTGGCCCAGGACGGCGCGCGGCGCGACTGGGCGACCCCGTTCACCGCGGTCGGCGGCTTCTCGACGACCGCGGTGCTCTCGGCGGTCTCCGTGGCCGTGCTGTCCTACCTGGGCTTCGACGCGATCGCGGGCTTCGTGGAGGAGGCGGTCGGCGCCTCGGCGGCGGTGGCCCGGGCGGTGCTGTGGTGCCTGGCGCTGTCCGGTGTGCTGTTCGTGGCGCAGACCTATCTGGCGGCACTGCTGGAGCCGCTCACCCCGCTCCAGCTGGCGGCGGACCCGGCGGCGCAGGGCTCGGCGTTCTACGACACGGTGGAGGCCTCGGTCGGGCACTGGCTGCACGTGCTGGTCGCGGCGAGCAAGGCGATCGGCGCGGCGTTCGCGGCGCTGGCCGGGCAGGCGGCGGCCGGGCGGCTGCTGTTCGCGATGGGCCGCGACGGGCGGCTGCCGCGTTACCTGGGGGCGGTCGACCCGGGCTCGGCGGTGCCCCGCCGGGCGCTGCTGGTGTCGGCGGTGATCACCATGGCGGCGGCGGTCTGGGCGGCGAACCGGGACGACGGCCTCGACCGGCTGACCTCGGTGGTGAACATCGGCGCGCTCACCGCGTTCACCCTGCTGCACGCCTCGGTGGTGGGCTGGTACGCGGTGAAGCGGCGCTCCCGGAACCCGCTGACCGACGTGGTGGTGCCGGTGCTGGGCGTGGCGGTGATCGGCGCGGTGGTGGCCGAGGCCTCGGGCGCCGCGCAGGTGGTGGGGCTGGTCTGGCTGGCGGTCGGACTGCTGGTGCTGCTCGGCCGGCGCTCTTCCGCTGTCGGCGGACGCCGATAGCCTCGTACGCATGGCCAACCCCAGTACCCCCGAAGCGCCGCTCCCGGTCGGCAAGGTCTCCGCGCTGATCGGGGGCTGGATCGACCGGCTCGGCGCGGTCTGGGTGGAGGGGCAGATCACCCAGCTCAGCCGGCGGCCGGGGGCGGGCGTGGTGTTCCTGACGCTGCGCGACCCGCAGGCCGACGTCTCGCTGACCGTGACGTGCTTCCGCTCCGTCTTCGACCAGGTCGCGGACGCGGTGCAGGAGGGCTCGCGGGTCATCGTGCACGCCAAGCCGGAGTGGTACGCGGCGCGCGGCCAGCTCTCGCTGCGGGCCGCCGAGATCCGGCTGGTCGGGCTGGGCGAGCTGCTGGCCCGGCTGGAGCAGCTGAAGCGGCGGCTGGCCGGCGAGGGCCTGTTCGCCGCGGACCGCAAGAAGCCGCTGCCGTTCCTGCCGCAGTGCGTGGGCCTGGTCACCGGCCGGGGCTCGGCGGCGGAGCGGGACGTCCTGGAGAACGCCCGGCGGCGCTGGCCGGCCGTCCGCTTCGAGGTCCGCAACGTGCCGGTGCAGGGCGTCAGCGCGGTGGAGCGGGTGAGCGCGGCCGTCCGGGAGCTGGACGAGCACCCCGAGGTGGACGTGATCGTCGTGGCCCGGGGCGGCGGCAGCGTCGAGGACCTGCTGCCGTTCTCGGACGAGGGCCTGGTGCGGCTGGTCGCGGCCGCCCGGACGCCGGTGGTGAGCGCGATCGGCCACGAGCCGGACCAGCCGCTGCTGGACTTCGTCGCCGACCTGCGCGCCTCCACGCCGACCGATGCCGCCAAACGGGTGGTTCCGGACGTCGGCGAGGAGCTGGCCAAGGTCCGCCAGCTGCGCGACCGGGCCCGGCGGCACGTGCTGGCCCGGATGGAGCGCGAGCAGCACGGGCTGGACGGGGTGCGCAGCCGCCCGGTGCTGGCCGCGCCGCAGCGGATGCTGGACGGGCGCGGGCAGGAGGTGGACGGGCTGCTGGAGCGGGCCCGGCGCACCCTGCGCCACCGGCTGGACCACGCGCAGAGCGATCTCGGGCACACCCTGGCCCGGGTGGTGGCGCTCTCCCCGGCGGCCACCCTGGAGCGCGGCTACGCGGTGCTGCAGCGGGGCGACGGCACGGTGGTGACCGACCCGGCGCAGGCGGTGGCGGGCGAGGGGCTGCACGCCCGGGTGGCGGGCGGCGGCTTCGACGTCACGGTGGCCGGCGGCTGAGCGCGGGGCGGGCGGGGCGGTCCGCGCTGTCGGTCCGGGCCCCTACGCTGGCGGCATGGCAGATCAGGAGCAGGACGCGACGGCCGCCGCCGTGCAGACCCCGACCGCGGACGACGCGCTGGGCTACGAGCACGCGCGGGACGCGCTGCTGGAGGTGGTCCGGCAGCTGGAGAACGGCGGCACCTCGCTGGAGGAGTCGCTGGCGCTGTGGGAGCGCGGCGAGCAGCTGGCGAAGGTCTGCCAGCGCTGGCTGGACGGCGCCCGCGAGCGGCTGGACGCCGCGCTGGCCGCCGAGGAGGGGGCTCCGCCGCGGGGGTGAGGCGGAGCGGCGCGGGGCGGGGTGAGACAGGTCACAGCCGGGGTGGGGAACAGTTGAATGTTCACCCATGTTGGGACGTGATGATCGGCTCCGGCCGGTCACACCGACAACGAAGACGGACCCCACCGTTCTCCTTCCTCCCCCGAGGTGCATTGACATGACCACCGACGCCCTGGTTCTCGACGCCGCCGCCCAGGACCTGCTCTTCCGCGAGGCCCGCACCGCCAACACCTTCACCGACGAGCCGGTCTCCGACGAGCAGGTCCAGGCGATCTACGAGCTGGTGAAGTTCGGCCCGACCGCCATGAACCAGCAGCCGCTGCGCGTCGTCCTGGTCCGCTCGGCCGAGGGCCGCGAGCGCCTGGTCCAGCACCTCGGCGAGGGCAACAAGGCCAAGACCGCCGCCGCCCCGCTGACCGCCATCCTGGCCGTGGACAACGAGTTCCACGAGGAGCTGCCGACCGTCTTCCCGCACTTCCCCGGCGCCAAGGACTACTTCACCGAGCGCCCGGTCCGCGAGTCCTCGGCCGCGATGAACGGCGCCCTGCAGGCCGGCTACTTCATCATCGGCGTGCGCGCCGCCGGCCTGGCCGCCGGCCCGATGACCGGCTACGACGCCGAGGGCATCAACAAGGAGTTCTTCGGTGACGGCGAGCACTCCGTGCTGGCCGTGGTGAACATCGGCAAGCCGGGCGAGAACGCCTGGTACCCGCGCTCGCCGCGGCTCGCCTACGACGAGGTCGTCACCACCGTCTGAGCGTGAACCGTCCGAGCCCGGCGCCGGACGTGCCAAGGGCCCCGCACACGGCGTGTGCGGGGCCCTTCGCGTTCACCCGGCCGGCCCCGCCGGAGCGGAGATCTCCGCTCCGGGGTCGGAAACCGGACTACTTCAGCGCCTGCGCCAGCTCGGCCAGCTCCTCGTAGGAGGCGGTGCCGGTCAGCACGGTCGTCGCGCCGCCGGACTGCACGGTGAGCGCCCGCGCCTTGGGGCCCTGCACCCGCTCCCAGGTCTGTCCGGCGACGTCCACGGTGCCGTCCGGCTCGCCGTCGGCCACCGCCGCCTTGAGCACGTCCTCGGGCTTGGCGTCGCTCTGCTCCACGGCCGCGTACTGGCCGGCGGGGGTGACGAAGCCCAGGTGCCAGGCGTTGCCCTTGCCGCCGCCCAGCGATGCCGGGTTGTACGTCACCGAGGTGGCCCGCCACTGCGCGGGCAGGCCCTCCGGGGAGAGCAGCGGATACGGCGCGGCCCGCTTCGCGGAGGCCGCGGCCACCGAGTACTCGACCGTGCGGACCCCGTCGCCGTCCGCGTCGTGCGGCAGGAACAGGTACCCGATCCAGACCACGACGCCGACGGCCAGCATCGACAGGATCATGTCCCGTACGGTCTGCCGACCCCTCATGCCCTTGCTCTCTCCAGCCACCCCCACATGGTGACTCATGCCGACGCGCACCCCCGCACCCGGGGTGTCCGCGTCCGGGTGAACGGGGCGGAACCTGCCGCTCCCGTCCCCGCCGGGGGACCGCGCCACAGACACCCGTCCCGGGGGCAGATACGATCGCAACACCCTCACCACGGCGTTCGACCAGGCAGTAGTCGGGCGCTCACTGGCCGTCGCGTACAGAGAGGTAACGACGATGACCACGCAGTACCCGCACCACCTGCCCAGCGCCCTGGAGGTCGCGCCGGAGGCTCCGGACCGGAACCTCGCGCTCGAGCTCGTCCGGGTCACCGAGGCCGCGGCGCTCGCCGCCGGCCGCTGGGTCGGCCGGGGCGACAAGAACGGCGCCGACGGCGCGGCCGTCCGGGCCATGCGCACCCTCGTCTCCACCGTCTCGATGAACGGCGTCGTCGTCATCGGCGAGGGCGAGAAGGACGAAGCCCCGATGCTGTACAACGGCGAGCGGGTCGGCGACGGCACCGGCGCCGAGTGCGACGTCGCCGTGGACCCGGTCGACGGCACCACGCTCACCGCCAAGGGCATGAACAACGCGGTCGCCGTCCTGGCCGTCGCCGACCGGGGCACCATGTTCGACCCGAGCGCCGTGTTCTACATGGACAAGCTGGTCGCCGGCCCGGAGGCCGCCGACTTCGTCGACATCACCGCGCCGCCGGCCGTCAACATCCGCCGGGTCGCCAAGGCCAAGGGCATCGCCGTCGAGGACGTCACCGTGGTCGTCCTCGACCGCCCGCGCCACGAAGGCCTGGTCCGGGAGATCCGCGAGGCCGGCGCCCGGATCAAGTACATCTCCGACGGCGACGTCGCCGGCGCCATCATGGCCGCCCGCGAGGGCACCGGCGTGGACCTGCTGATGGGCATCGGCGGCACCCCCGAGGGCATCATCGCGGCCTGCGCGATGAAGTGCATGGGCGGCGTGATCCAGGGCCGGCTCTGGCCCAAGGACGACGCCGAGCGCCAGAAGGCCCTGGACGCCGGGCACGACCTCGACCGGGTGCTCTCCACCGACGACCTGGTCAGCGGCGAGAACGTGTTCTTCGTCGCCACCGGCATCACCGACGGCGAGCTGCTGCGCGGCGTGCACTACCGCCAGGAGACCGCCACCACCAGCTCGCTGGTGATGCGCTCCAAGAGCGGCACCATCCGGGAGATCAACTCCACCCACAAGCTGTCCAAGCTGCGGGCCTACAGCGCGATCGACTTCGACCGCGCCAACTGACGCACCCCAGCACGACACGCCCCGCGGTCTCGGCGAAATCCCCCTTCGCCGAGACCGCGGGGCTGTGCTTTCGTCACTCGCCGGGCGCCGGCCGGGATCAGCCCGCGATGCGCCCCTGCGCCCCCGGTACCCGGGCCGCCTCGCGCAGCTCGACGTCCCGGCGGCGGCGGCGCGCCAGCACCACCCGGCGCTCGGCGGCCGTCAGCCCGCCCCAGACCCCGTAGGGCTCCGGCTGCGCCAGCGCGTGCTCCCGGCAGTCCAGCAGCACCGGGCAGCGGGCACACACCTGCTTCGCCTGCTCCTCGCGCGACAGCCGGGCCGCGGTGGGCTCCTTGGACGGCGCGAAGAACAGGCCCACCTCGTCCCGCCGGCAGGCCGCGGCGGTGTGCCACGGGTTGTCCTCGCCGGCCGGCTGCGGGGCCGGGCGCCGCTCCAGCAACTGGGCCGCGACCACCGGCGAGGCGGCGGCGGACGGCCGCGCGGCCGTCGCGGGGGCGGCGGACGAGGTGGTGCGGGACTCGATCGGATGCAGCACGGCCGTACTCCTGACGAGGCTCTCGGACACGGGGAAGCTCGCTCCCCTGCCCAGCTGCGGGCCCCCGTTCACACCCCCGGGCCGGCCTCAGGCCGCCTCCGGTACGCAGCCGTACAAGAAGCGATGTGCCAGAGGAACTACCCCGCGCCCGCGCGATTCATGCACACTGCACGCAACCGACTACAGCGTGCACCCGGCGCAACGACGAGTGCCCGGCCGGGAGTTGCCTCCGGCCGGGCACCGGGCCCGTCGTCCGCGCGCGGCTCAGTCGGCGCCGAGCTGCTTGCGCACCCACTCCTTGAGCTTCTTGCCCCGGCGTGGCTTGGCCTCGCACCCGCCGAACACCGCGGTGCCCTTCACCCGCACCACCGGCGCGTACGGGTCGGCCGCGGTCTGCTCCTTGACGTCGAAGCCGCCGAAGATGCCGACGCCCCCGCCGTGCAGGCTGACGTTCTCCGGCACCTTGATCTCCACCCCGCCGAAGATCGCCACCACGTCGATCACCACCTCGGGCGACTCGAAGACGGCGTCCGTGAGGTCGATCTCCACCCCGCCGAAGATCGCCACCGCCCGCAGGTTCGAGCCGACCCGCCAGCGCCCCTTGCGCGACGAGCCGCCGAAGACCGCCAGCATGGTCGGCGCCTCGTTGCGGGCCGGCAGCCGCACCGGGCCCTCCGGCCGGGGGCCGGCCGCCGGATCCGGGGCGCCCAGCGGCGCCTTCTCAAAGGAGATCTCCCGGTGCACCGGGAGGTCCCGGGTCAGCGGCACGAGGTCGCCCAGGGTCTTGGCCGCGTAGGCCGCCTCGATCCGCTCGGCGTGCTCCTCGACGTCCAGCCGCCCCTCGGCGTAGGCGTCGCGCAGCAGCTCCGCCACCCGTTCGCGGTCGGCGTCCGAGGCCCGCATCTCGGCCTGCGCCACCGGGGCGTGCGCGGGCCGCGCGGGCGGCGCCGCCACGGGCTTGGTCATCGGTACGGGCCCCTGCCCCTGATCGTCCATCTGCTGGTCCTGCGGGTCCTTCGACGGCGAGTTGTCCACGGCGCAAGCCTAGTCAACGGGGCAACCCCCGCATCCACCCCCGGGTGACCCTGGTCACGCAGGTGGACCTTCCCGCGTGCGGGATATCGGCGGGTCCTACCCTTGAGGGTGCTTTCGCCCCTCCAGGGTGCTTCGCCGACGCAGCCGGAACACCGGCAACACTGGACACCTAAGGACCGCCCCCATGGCTCCCACGCCGGACTTCGAGTACAGCGACCTGCTCCCCCTGGGCGCTGACCCGACCCCCTACCGCAAGCTCACCTCCGAAGGCGTCTCCACCTTCGAGGCCGGCGGACGCACCTTCCTCCAGGTGGAGCCCGAGGCGCTGCGGCTGCTCACCGCCGAGGCGATGCACGACATCTCGCACTACCTGCGCCCGGCCCACCTCGCCCAGCTGCGCCGCATCCTGGACGACCCGGAGGCCAGCCCGAACGACCGCTTCGTCGCGCTGGACCTGCTGAAGAACGTCAACATCTCGGCCGGCGGCGTCCTGCCGATGTGCCAGGACACCGGCACCGCCATCGTCATGGGCAAGCGCGGCCAGAACGTGCTCACCACGGGCGGCGACGAGGCCTCGATCGCGCGCGGCGTCCACGACGCGTACACCAAGCTGAACCTGCGCTACTCGCAGATGGCGCCGGTCACGATGTGGGACGAGAAGAACACCGGCAACAACCTGCCGGCCCAGATCGAGCTGTACGCGACCGACGGCGACGCCTACAAGTTCCTCTTCATGGCCAAGGGCGGCGGCTCGGCCAACAAGTCGTACCTGTACCAGGAGACCAAGGCGATCCTGAACGAGGCCAGCATGCTCTCGTTCCTGGAGCAGAAGATCCGCTCGCTGGGCACCGCGGCCTGCCCGCCGTACCACCTGGCGATCGTGATCGGCGGCACCAGCGCCGAGTTCGCGCTGAAGACCGCCAAGTACGCCTCCGCGCACTACCTGGACAACCTGCCGACCTCCGGCGACGCGAAGACCGGCCACGGCTTCCGCGACCTGGAGCTGGAGGCCAAGGTCACCGAGCTGACCCAGAAGATCGGCATCGGCGCGCAGTTCGGCGGCAAGTACTTCTGCCACGACGTGCGGGTCGTCCGCCTGCCCCGCCACGGCGCCTCGCTGCCCGTCGCGATGGCCGTCTCCTGCTCCGCCGACCGCCAGGCGCTCGGCAAGATCACCGCCGAGGGCGTCTTCCTGGAGCAGCTGGAGACCGACCCGGCGAAGTACCTGCCGGACACCACCGACGAGCACCTCGACGACGACGTGGTGCGCATCGACCTCGACCAGCCGATGTCCGCGATCCGCGCCGAGCTCTCCAAGTACCCGGTGAAGACCCGCCTCTCGCTCACCGGCACCCTGGTCGTCGCCCGCGACATCGCGCACGCCAAGATCAAGGAGCGCCTGGACGCCGGCGAGGGCATGCCCAAGTACCTCCAGGACCACCCGGTCTACTACGCCGGCCCGGCCAAGACCCCCGAGGGCTACGCCTCCGGCTCCTTCGGCCCCACCACCGCCGGCCGGATGGACTCCTACGTCGACCAGTTCCAGGCCGCCGGCGGCTCGATGGTCATGCTCGCCAAGGGCAACCGCTCCAAGCAGGTCACCGACGCCTGCGCCCAGCACGGCGGCTTCTACCTCGGCTCCATCGGCGGCCCCGCCGCCCGCCTCGCCCAGGACTGCATCAAGAAGGTCGAGGTCCTGGAGTACGCCGAGCTCGGCATGGAGGCCGTCTGGCGCATCGAGGTCGAGGACTTCCCGGCCTTCGTCGTGGTCGACGACAAGGGCAACGACTTCTTCCGCGAGACCACCGAGGGCCCGCTGATCACCAACCTCCGCGTCCGCTCCAAGGAGTGATCCTCCCCCGCACCCCCGCCACCGCCCCGGCCGCCCAGCGCGCCCGGGGCGGTGGCGTCCGGCGGGTCGATTCGGCATGGCGTCCCGTACCGGAAACTCGTACCATTCCGGTACGGGATCAGCCGTCTGAGCGGAGGACACACCGATGACGATCAGCGCCAGCGACGCACGCACGCAGCTCTTTCCCCTGATCAAGAAGGTCAACGACGACCACGTCCCGATAAGGATCACCTCCAGGGGCGGTGACGCCGTCCTGATGTCCGCCGAGGACTACGACTCCTGGCAGGAGACGATCTACCTGCTGCGCTCCCCCGCGAACGCCCAACGCCTCATGGCGGCCGTCGCCCGCGACAGGGCCGGCGATCCGGGCATCGCCCGGACCATGGAGGAGTTGGAAGCCCTGGCGGGTGAGGTGTGAGGAGCGTCCACTTCGATCCGGACGCCTGGGAGGACTTCCTGTTCTGGCTGGGTTCGAACCGGAAGGCCGCGCAGCGGATCACCCGCCTGATCGGCGAGATCCAGCGTGATCCGTTCAGTGGGATCGGCAAACCGGAGCCCTTGAAAGGCGACCTCGCCGGCTACTGGTCGCGCCGGATCGACGACGAACACCGCCTCGTCTACCGCGCCGACGAGAAGGAAGTGAAGATCCTCAAGGCCCGCTACCACTACCAGTGACAGCGGGGGCCGGGGGTCAGGCGTCGAAGTCGTACTCGAGGACGTAGGAGGCGGCGTCCAGGGTCATCTCGTTCAGTTCGACGACCTGGCCCTCGTCGGCGAAGGCGGTGCGGCAGATCAGGATGACGGGGGTGCCGGCGGAGAGGTCCAGGCGGGCGGCCTCGTCGGCGCTGGGCATCCGGGAGCGGACCTCCTCGCGGAAGTGCACCGGCTTGGCGCCGATCTCGGCCAGGCGGGCGTAGGTGCCGCCCGGACCGGTGTCCTCGCGGGTGATCGCGGTGCCGGCGACCAGGCCGGCCGGCAGGTAGGAGGTCGAGAGCAGCACCGGCTTGCCGTCCAGGACGAAGCGCCGGTGCCGCACGCACATCGGCGCGCCCGGGTCGACGCCGAGCACCCGGGCGACGTGCTCCGGCGCGCCCCGCTCGGTGACCGCCACCTGGTCGACGACCAGGCTGCGGCGGTCGATGTCGGCCGAC
Source organism: Kitasatospora sp. NPDC097605 (assembly GCF_040302725.1). Classification (NCBI taxonomy): domain Bacteria; kingdom Bacillati; phylum Actinomycetota; class Actinomycetes; order Kitasatosporales; family Streptomycetaceae; genus Kitasatospora; species Kitasatospora sp. NPDC097605. The sequence continues at coordinate 132,168 of NZ_JBEOSF010000015.1, forward strand.
CATATCGAGCGGCCCGAGCCCCACTGGCCCTGGGCGAGCCGCTGGATCCCGCGCCGGCGCAGCGGCCGGAAGTCCCGGACGAAGACGCCCGCCCCGCGGCGGGCCTCGGCGATGCCCTCGCTCTGCAGCACGCCGAGCGCCTGGCGGGCGGTCATCCGGGCCACGCCGTAGGTGTCCATCAGGTCGTTCTCGCCGGGGAGCCGGTCGCCCGCGCGGTACTCGCCGGCGTCGATGGCCGCCTTCAGCGTGTCGGCGATCCGTTGGTACTTGGGCTGCTTCTCGCCGCTACTGCTGCCGACCATCGCCTTCTCCCTCGTCACTCGCTGGAAATCGTAGGCGCGCCTTCGGTCTGCGGTAAGCCGATAGGACCGGTTCGACCGTTGACATCTCTAGAGATATTAGCTTCTCTAGAGATGCTGGGTAGTCGCCGAGCAGAGCCGAACCAAGCCAAGCCACGACAGCGACCAGGGCCGGCCACCACCGTCGCCGCGCCCGCACCGGAGCAGCAAGGAGCAGCGCGGTGAGCATCCGAAAGCGCGCCGCCGCGGCCTACCGGCCGCGCGTGGGGGAATCCGTCCTCGACACCAGGACCGGACGCACCGGCATCTACATGGACACCATCGGTGGGGAGCACTACCTCCGCCCGCCCGAGGGCGGCCGCGAGTGGACCGCCCGCCCCGAGCACGTCTCCCCCGCGGCCCCGGCCGGCGCGGGTTCCGCCGAAGGCGCCGCCGACGCCGGTCCGGCGGAGCGGGCGGGACCGGCGGGCCGCGCCGACCCCGCGCCCGCCGCGGCCTGACACCTGCCCCATCGGACAACTCCACCGGCGAATTCCGGCCACCGGGCATGCCACGGGCCGCCCGCCGTGTCGGCGGGCGGCCCGGACGTGTGCCGACGACTGCCCGTCAGGGGCAGTTGCCGACGGCTCCGGCGAAGGCGCCGACGGCGGTGGCCACGGAGGCGGCGGAGACGACCGCCGTCGATCCGGCGACCACGACGAGGCGGCGAAGCGTGCTCACAACCGGTTTCCCCCCGCATCGGGGCCGCCGCCCGGCGGCCCGGTGTGTCCGGCGAGGTGCCGCCGCCGCTCCCCGGCCGGGCGCGGCGCCCTCGCCTCATGACGCGTGCCCCGCACCGCCCGGACGGCGGGGTGCGGGGCACGCGGGTGGCGTGTGGGCTACGGGTGACCGGCGATGATGCCGGCGGAGGCGCCGGTGGCCGTCACGAGGTAGCCGGTGGTCACCACGATCGTCGAGACGGCGACGACCGCGAGGCGACGGAGCGTGTTCAAGCGTTCCCCCCTGGAACCGCTGAGGCGATGGTCCTACGGGTGGCTGGCGATGATGCCCTGCGGCTCGCGCTCGGTGGCCGCCTCGCCGCCACCCGCCGTCTCGGTCTCCGTGATGTACTGCGCCTCGTCGCCGAAGAAGTCGTCCTCCAGGTCCGCCTTGCGGTCGGCCGACGGCTCGGCGTACTCGGCCTGCTCCGAGGTCGCGGCGACCGCGCCCTCGACGGCCTGGCCGGCCGCCGCGGCGACGGCCTCGTCGGCCGGCACGGTCGCCACGGGGGTCTCGCTCTGGTCGTTGGCCATGCGTGGGCCGCCTTTCGGTCATCAAATGGCTTCCGCCCCACCGACTTGGCACGGGCGCGGAGTCAGTATCGTAGGGTTGATTAAATGTCCGATAAACATCGTGCGGCTGACCGTGCCGTCCGGCAGAGTCGGCCCCCCGCCTAAGCTGAGGCCACCACAAGGGCGGAACCGCCGAGCGCCCTACCGGGAAATCGACACCAGGCCATCGGGGGACCACATGGAGTTGCGGGAGACGCCGCCTGCACCGGCGCTGCGCTTCCAGGTACTCGGTCCGGTCCAGGCCTGGCTCGACGGCAGGCAGCTCGCCCTCGGTTCGCCCCAGCAGCAGGCCGTCCTGACGATGCTCCTGCTGCACGCCGGGCGCCCGGTCACCACCCAGGACCTCGTCGACGGGCTCTGGGGCGACCGTCCGCCCGCCCAGGCCGTCGCGGCGCTGCGCACCTACGTCTCGCGGCTGCGCACGGTGATCGAGCCCCGCCGCGAGGTGCGGCGCCCCGCCGAGTTCCTCGTCTCCGTCGCCGACGGCTACGCGCTGCACATCCCGGCCGAGGCCCTCGACATGACGGTCTTCGAGCACCTCTCCGCCGAGGCCGCGACCGCCCGCAACGCCGGGGACCTCGACAACGCCCACCAGTTGCTGGTCCGCTCGCTCGCGCTGTTCGCCGGCCGCCCGCTCACCGGTGTCCCCGGCCCGTACGCGGACGCCCAGCGGCAGCGCCTGGGCGAGCGGCAGGTCTCGGTCGCCGAGGAGCGCTGCGCGCTCGCCCTCGACATCGGCCTGCACGCCGAAGTGGTCGGTGAGTTGAACTCGCTCACCGCCGAGCACCCACTGCGCGAGCGGCTGCGCGAACTGCTGATGCTGGCGCTGTACCGCTGCGGCCGGCAGGCCGAGGCGCTCGGGGTCTACACCGACACCCGCAAGCTGCTGATCGACGAGCTGGGCGTCGAACCGGGCGCCGGGCTCTCCACCATGCACTCCCGGATCCTGGCCGCCGACCCGGCGCTGACCCTTCCCGCCGTGCCCGCGCCGTCGGCCGCCACCCGCGAGGAGAGTCCGGCCGCCCCGCCGGCCCCGGCCCAACTGCCCGCCGATGTCTCGGACTTCAGCGGCCGGTCGGTGATGGTGTCCGACCTCTCGGCCGTGCTGATGAACGCCACCGGCCAGGCCGTCGTCGTCACCTCGCTGGCCGGCATCGGCGGCGTCGGCAAGACCACGCTCGCCGTGCACGTCGCCCACCGGGTGCGCGCGGAGTTCCCGGACGGGCAGCTCTACGTCGACCTGCGCGGCGCCGGTGCCTCGCCCGCCGACCCGGCGGTGGTGCTCGGCGACTTCCTGCACGCCCTCGGCGTCACCGAGAACCCGGACTCGCTGGAGCAGCGCGCCGCCCTCTACCGCTCGCTGCTCGCCAGCCGGCGCATGCTGATCCTGCTCGACAACGCCCAGGGCGCCGAGCAGATCCGGCCCCTGATCCCCGGCGTCTCCGGCTGCGCGGTGCTCGCCACCAGCCGCTCCCGGCTGGCCGGCATCCCCGGCGCGCACCTGGTGGACGTCGAGGAGCTGACGCCGGAGGAGGCGCTGGCGCTGTTCTCCGCGATCGTCGGCGAGCAGCGCGTCGCCGCCGAACCGGAGGCGGCCATGGCGGTGGTGACCGCCTGCGGTTTCCTGCCGCTCGCCGTCCGGATCGCCGCGGCCCGGCTCGCCAGCCGCCCCCGGTGGAGCGTCTCGGACCTCGCCCGCCGCTTAGCCGATCAGCGCCGGCGCCTCGACGAGCTCCAGCTCGGCAACCTCGCCGTGGAGACCACCATCGGGCTCGGCTACGGACAGCTCTCCCCCGCCGAGGCCCGGGCCTTCCGCCTGCTCTCGACCGTGGACTCGCCGGACCTGCCGCTGCCGGCGGCGGCGGCCCTGCTCGGGACGGAGGAGACCGAGGCCGAGGACCTCGCCGAGGCGCTCGTCGAGGCCAACATGCTGGAGACCTTCTCCGCCGGCCGCTACCGGTACCACGACCTGCTCCGGCTCTACGCCCAGCGGCAGAACGAGCGGGTGGGGGACGTCGAGGAGCAGCAGGCCGCCGTGCTGCGGCTGCTCGACCTGCTGCTCGCCACGGTCCGCAACGCCGCCCAGGCCATCGAGCCCGACGACCAGCTGCCCGAGCCGCTGAACGAGCCGGGCTCCGCCGGCATCCCGCTGATCACCAGCGAGTACGCGCAGGAGTGGATCCGGGCCGAGATCGGCCTGCTGCTCAGCTCGGTCGAGGCGGCCGTCCAGGGACCGAGCGCGCTGCTGCGGCCCGCCGTCGACCTGCTGATCATCCTGGACAGCCTGGTCGAGGACCCGACGCACGGGCCGCGGGTGCGCCGCATGCTGGAGACCGCCGAGCGGAGCGCGGAGGAGCACGGGGACGCGGCGGCGCTCGCCCGGGTGCACTTCGCCTTCGGCACCCTGCAGTCCGTCACCGGCGACTTCCAGAGTTCCGAGCAGTCCCTGCGCAAGAGCCTGGACCTCCTGGGCCCCGAGGACATGACCGTCATGCGGTCGGCGGCGGCCAACACCCTGGGCATCATCCTCAGCCTCGGCAACCGCCCGGCGGAGGCCGCGCCGTTCTTCGAGCAGGCCCTGGTCATCAGCCGCGTGGTCGGCACCCCGATCGGCGAGGCCCGGCTGCTCGCCAACCTCGCCCGGGCCCAGCTCGGCCTCGGGCAGATGGAGCAGGCCGTCCGCTCGGTCACCGAGGCGGTCGCCACCGCGCGCGCCTCGAAGAACGGCCCCTGCCTGGCCGACACCCTGTACCAGCTCGGCGTCGTGCTCTCCTCCGCCGACGATCCGGCGACCGCCGCCGAGCACCTGCGCGAGTCCCACCGGCTCTACCAGTCGCAGCAGAACCGGCTGCGCGAGGGCTACACCCTGGCCCGGCTCTCCTCCGCCCTGCTCGCCGCCGGCCAGCACGCCGAGGCGGCCGAGGCGGCCGAGGAGTCGCTGGCGATCGGCCTGGAGATGGACTCCGCCTACTGCCAGGGTCTGGCCAGTGCCGCGCTGGGCGAGGCCTTGCTCGCCCTCGCCCAGCCCGCACGTGGACTGGCGTGTCTGCGCGGAGCGCACGCCATCTTCACGCGGCTCGGTGTGCCCGAGGCCTCCCCCGTGGCGGACCTCATCTCCCAGCAGCACACCGAGCCCCTCTCTCCCCCCGCGCCGTAGGCCTCCGCTCCCCCGTGTCCCCCCGGGAGGCCTTCCCCCGTGAGCGTTCGGTGTTCCCGCAGCCCCCCGGCTGCGGGAACACCTTCAACGCTTCCCCGGCGCTGGACACCACTGTGCACCGGCCGGATTGACGTTCAATAAACGCCCGGTTGTCGGCCCGTCGATCGACGGAACCGCAGGTCGGCGGGGCTGTGAGGGGCGACCCTACGGCGCGCGGGGCCCACTCGCACCACCCCGGCCCGCGCCCTGCGCTTCCGGGCAGGAGGGCGGTGTCGGCCAACCGCCGCGAGTTGGCCGGAAACGGACCCCATGGCGGAGTGATCACGCATATTCTCGGAAACCAGTACACACACAAGTGCACTTCTCGGGTGGAGCATCCCGAAAAGGCAGCGCGGCGGCGCTCCCGCAGTGCAGAGTGTCTCTGTGCAAAGAGTCTGTGCAAAGTGTCAGCGTGCAGTCAGCGTGGCAATGCAGTCATTGTGACGCGGGGAGCGTGACGTACCGCCACCGGCAGCGGGCCGGCGGGGCAGCGCGGGCGCCGGGAGGAGACGGCGGCCCTGCCTCGCGCCTCGTCCAGCCGACCGGAGGCCCGGCCGGAAAGGTGCCTCTCAATCGTGACGACCGGACAGATATCGGATCCGTTCCCCGTCGGCGAGGACGCGGGTGGCGACGACGGGTCCGACGTCCTGCGCCGCCGGGCCGCGCGCGCCCTGCAGGCGGTCGCCTTCGACACCATCGGCACCGGCTACGCCGAGGCGTTCCCCTCGAAGGACGGGCAGCTGGCCTGCGGACACCGGCTGCTGACCGCGCTGGAACCGGGCGCCGCGGTGCTGGACGTCGGCTGCGGCAACGGCGATCCGACCGTCCGCCAGCTGGTCGCGGCCGGCATGCGGGTCACCGGCGTGGACCTCTCGGACGTCATGCTGACCCTGGCCCGGCAGGCCGGCCACCCGGGCCCGCACCCGCCCGTCCTGCACCGCATGGACATGTACGACCTCGCCACCGAGCGCGCACGCTCGGCCTGGAACGTCCCGCGGCTGGGGCCCGCCGGGCGGGGCACCTTCGACGCGGTCACCGCCTTCTTCTCGCTGATCCTGCTCCCCCAGGACGAGATCCCCACCGTGCTGGGCCGGTTGCGCGAGCTGCTGCGGCCCGACGGACTGCTGGCACTCGGTATGGTCGAGGCGGATCTCGATCACGTTCCCCTGCCGTTCCTCGGCCGGGAGCTGCGGATCAGCGGATACCTGCGGGAGGATCTCGAACGGGTCCTGCTGGCCGCCGGGTTCGCGGTCGAGGAGCGGGAGGGACGTCCGTACGCGCCCGCCAGCACCTCGCTGCCGCCGGAGGAGCAGCTCTTCCTCCGCTGTCGGCGGACCGGCTGACGGCCCGGACCGCAGGACCGGGCAGGACCAGGCAGCACCAGGCTTTCCCCAGGCAGACCCAGGCAGACCCAGGCAGTCCCTGACAGACCACAGACCGTACCGATCCCAGGACAGGCACCCGTGCGCGACCAGCTCAATCCCGAGGCCGGAGAGCCGCCTGCCCTGCCGACCCCGCGCCGCCCGTCGTCTCCCCCGGAGCGGGTCCCCGAGCGCCTCGCCTACCTCGACTCCGCGACCCGGCGGATCAACAGCGCGCTCGACCTCGCCGCCACCCTGCGCAACGCCGGCCGGGTGCTCGTCCCCGCCCTCGCCGACGCCGCCGTCATCCACCTGCGCGACCCGCTGCCCAACGTCGAGCGCGAGCCCGGCTTCCCCGAGCAGCTGAGGATCCACCACAGCCAGGGCACCCGGCTGGGCCGGCGCGGCCGCCCGACCGGCGACGACCGCCGCGACCGCTACGGCAGCCGGTACGGCGCCCGCTCCACCGCCGACCCCGGCCCGGCCACCCCGGTCACCCGGGGCGGCGCGCTCGCCCACACCCTGCTCAGCCGCCGCCCCGCCGAACCGGTCGTGCTCGGCGCCACCGGGGCGGGCGGCAGCACCCGCACCACCGAGCTGCTGCGCGAGCTGTACGGCGCCCGCGGCCTGGCCCGGCTCAGCCCGGGGACCTCGGTGCTCGCCCTGCCGCTGCGCGGGCGCAAGACCGTGCTCGGGCTGCTGGTGCTGATCCGGCGTCCGTCCGCCAAGAGCGGCCGGCCCGGCTTCGACGCCACCGACACCGCCACCGCCGCCCACCTCGCCACCCAGGCCGGGCTGGCCGTCGACACCGCGCTGCGCTACGCCCGCGAGTGGGAGATAGCCAACGAGCTCCAGCGCAGCATGCTGCCGCTGCGCCTGCCCCAGCCGCACGGCGTCCGGCTCGCCCAGCGCTACCTGCCCGGCGAGCGCGGCGCCCAGGTCGGCGGCGACTGGTACGACGCGGTGCCGCTGCCCGGCAACCGGGTAGCGCTGATCGTCGGCGACGTGATGGGCCACTCGCTGACCTCGGCCGCCATCATGGGCCAGCTGCGCACCAGCGCGCAGACCCTGGCCGCGCTCGACCTGCCGCCGCACGAGGTGCTCTACCACCTGGACGAGCAGGCCCAGCGGCTCGGCCGCGAACAGCACCTGGCCACCTGCGTCTACGCCGTCTACGACCCGATCGCCAACCGGGTGGTGCTCGCCAACGCCGGGCACGTGCCGCCGGTGATGGTCCAGCCCGACGGCACGGCCGAGCTGCTCGACCTGGAGGCGGGCGCGCCGATCGGCGTCGGCGGGGTCGACTTCTCCTCGGTCGAACTGCCCGCCCCGCCCGGCTCGGCCCTGCTGCTGTTCACCGACGGCCTGGTGGAGACCCGCAACCGCCCGCTCAGCGACGGCCTCGAACTGCTCCGCGCCCGGCTCGCGGGCGCCCACCGGCACGCGCCCGAGCACCTCTGCCAGGAGGCGCTGCGGATCCTGCCGCCCGGCGACCGGGGCGACGACATCGCGCTGCTGGCCGCCTGCTTCGACGGCATCCCGGCCGGCGACGTCGCGCACTGGTACCTCCAGCCGCGCAACGAGACGCCGGGCCGGGCGCGCCGGCTGGCCGCGCACACGCTGCGCCGCTGGGGCCTGGAGGAGCTGACCGAGGCGACCGAGCTGATGGTCAGCGAGCTGGTCACCAACGCCGTCCAGCACGCCACCCGCCCGGTGACGCTGAGCCTGGTCCGCACCACGCGGCTGCGCTGCGAGGTCGGCGACGACAGCCCGCTGCTGCCCCGGCCGCGCCGGACCGGGCCGGAGGACGAGCGCGGGCGGGGCCTGCAGATAGTGGCCCGGTGCGCCGAGCGCTGGGGCGCGACCCGGCTGGGCACCGGCAAGGTGGTCTGGTTCGAGCAGCGCCTGCCCTGACGGGCGAAGGGACCGCCCCCGGCGCGGTTCGCCGGGGGCGGCCCCTGGAGAGGCCCCTGCGGGGACGTCAGACCTTCTCGGGCACCTTGGTGTCCGGGGCGGCGTCGCTCGCGGCGGGCTCCAGCCGGGCCATCAGCTGCTCGCCCTCCATGTCGACCCGCGGCACCACCTTGTCCAGGCTCTTCGGGAACCACCAGGCGGCCCGGCCGAACAGCGCCATCGCGGCCGGCACCAGGGCCATCCGCACCACGAAGGCGTCCACCAGCACGCCCACCGCGAGCGCGAAGCCGATCGGCTGGACGATCGGGTCGTGGCCGAAGACGAACGAACCGAAGACCGCGATCATGATCAGCGCCGCCGCGGTGACCACCCGGGCGCCGTTGCGCACCCCGGCCACCACCGCGTCCCGCGGCGTCATGCCGTGCGCATGGTGCTCCTTCATCCCGGAGACCAGGAACAGCTCGTAGTCCATCGCCAGCCCGAACAGCACGCCGATCAGCAGGATAGGCACGAAGCTGACCACCGGGCCGACCTTCGGCACGTCGATCAGGCCGTCCAGCCAGCCCCACTGGTAGACCGCGACCACGGCGCCGAGCGAGGCCGTGATGGAGAGCAGGAAGCCCGCCACCGCCTTCAGCGGCACCAGGACCGAGCGGAAGGCCAGCGCCAGCAGCACCAGCGCGATGCCCACGATCACCGCGACGAACGGCGGCAGCGCGGCGGAGAGCTTGGCGGAGACGTCGATGTTGGCCGCGGTGGTGCCGGTGACGGCGATCCCGGCGCCGGTCCCGGCCTGGAGCTCGTCGCGCTGGTCGCGGATGTCGGTGACCAGCTGCCGGGTGTCGGCGTGGTCCGGGCCGGTCTTCGGGATGACCGGGACGAGCGCGGTGCGGCTCGGCCGGTCGAACTGCGGCGGGAGCAGGGTCTGCACACCGGGCAGGGTGGCGAGCCGGCCCGCCACGTCCTGCACCGCCTGCTCCGGCTGCGCGGAGCCCGCGGCGTCGACGACGACCACCAGCGGGGCGTTGAAGCCGGGGCCGAAGCTGCGGTCGACCAGGTCGTACGCGGTGCGGGCCTCGGTGCCCTTGGCCTGCGAGCCGCCACCGGGCAGGCCGAGGGTGAGGCTCGCGGCGGGCACGGCGAGGGCGACCAGCGCGGCGAGGCCGGCCAGCAGGACGGCGAGCGGGCGGCGCACCACGAAGCCCGCCCAGCGCTCGCCGAGCGTCGTGCGCCCGGTGGTCCGCAGCGCGCTCCGCCAGACCGGCAGCCGGTCGATGCCGCGGCCGGCGAAGCCGAGCAGGGCGGGCAGCAGGGTGATCGCGACGAGCACCGCGATGACGACGGCGGCGGAGGAGGCCAGGCCCATCACGGTCAGGAAGGGCACACCGGCGACGGCCAGGCCCGCCAGGGCGGCGACCACGGTGAGCCCGGCGAAGACCACGGCGCTGCCGGCGGTCGCGTTGGCACGGGCGGCCGCCTCCTCCGGCTCCAGCCCCTCGGCGAGGTGGCGGCGGTGCCGGGAGACGATGAACAGCGCGTAGTCGATGCCGACCGCCAGGCCGACCATCAGCGCCAGCACCGGCGCGGTGGAGATGATCTCGACCGAGCCCGCCACCGTGATCACGCCGGCCATCGCGACGCCGACCCCGATCAGGGCGGTGGCCAGCGGGAGCCCGGAGGCGGCCAGCGAGCCCAGGGTGACCACCAGGACCACCCCGGCGACGACCAGGCCGATCACCTCGCCGCCGTCGACCTTCGCCATCTCGTTGTAGGCGTCGCCGCCGAAGGCGACCGAGAGCCCGGCCGCGCGGGCCGGTTCCGCCGCCGCCCTGACGGCGTCGCGCTGCTGGTCGGTGATGTCGCCGAGCACGGTGTCGAAGGAGACCAGGCCCAGCGCGACCTTGCCGTCCGGGGAGAGCGCGCCGGTGGCGTACGGGTCGGGGACGCCGGTGACGCCCGGTACGGCGGCGATCCGGGCGACCGCCGCGCCGACCGCCTCGGCGTTCTCGGGCGCGGCGATGCCGCCGGGCGCCTCGGTGGCGAAGACCACCTGGGCGGAGCCGTGGCCCTGCTCGGGGAAGGTGCCCTTGATCCGGTCCAGGGTGGCCTGGGCCTCGGTGCCGGGGACCTTGAACTCCTCGGAGGTCGCGCCGCCGAAGGCCGCCGCCGAGCCGCCGACGGCGATCAGCAGGGCGAGCCAGACGGCGAGCACGGTGCGCCTGCGGCGGAAGCAGAGTCGGCCCAGGCGGTACAGGTACGTGGCCATGCGTGCACCTTCGGTCGGGTCGTGCGGGAAGGTCGTGCGGGAAGGTCGTTCGGGAAGTCGTGCGAGGGCGTGCGAGAGGGCGTGCGGGCCGGTTCGGCCGACGGACGCGGGCACCGGGCCCGGTCGCCCGCACCACCGTACGCGCAACTTGTTCAGCTGACAAAGTCGATCGACGGGAACGTGTGACGCAATCGTCCGATCCAGTTGTCCGAACATGGCGATACCCTGGCCCAATGGCTCATGTCCCGGCCGCCGAACGGCGCCCCCAACTCATCCAGGCCGCCATCGACCTGATGGCCCGCGAGGGCGTGGCCGCCGGCAGCACCCGCGCCATCGCGGCGGAGCTGGGCGTGGCGCAGGCGACGGTGCACTACACCTTCGGCACCAAGAAGGACCTCTACCGCGCCGTCGTCGAGGAGCTGACCGCCGACTTCATCGGCCAGGTGCGGGCGTCCGCGCCGGACGAGGGCCCCTTCGGCGGGCAGGTCCGCACGATGGTGTACGCGCTGTGGGACAGCGCCGTCGGCGAGCGCGGCAGGTGCGCGCTGATCACCGAGTTCTCAGCGATGGCGCTGCGCGACCCGGACCTGCAGGAGATCATGCGGGCGGTCCAGCACGAGATCGAGGCCACCGCCGCCGAGCTCCTCACCGGGCTCGCCACCGCCCACGCGCAGCCGCTGGCGCTGCCCGCGCGGGAGATCGCGGTGTACTTCCTGGCCGGCTTCAACGGACTGACCGACCGCTACATGGTCCTCAAGGCCGCCGGCGAGGACCCCGAGGAGGAGTCCCGCCGGGCCCTCGACCTGCTGGTCGCCACCACCATCGGCCTCTGCCTCGGCACCCCCGCGGCGCCCTAGAGCCGGCTAGCCGGGTTCGACGATCCGGACCGGCAGCTCGGCCAGCACCTCGCGCAGCGTGACGGCGAAGCGGTCGAACTCGGCGCTGCGGGCCGAACCCGGCCGGGTGGCGAGGCCGATCCGGCGGCCCGGGGCGGGCGGGGCGAAGCGGACGGCGGACAGCCGGTCGGCGCGGCCCGCCTCGACGTCCAGCGCGGTGGCGGGCAGCAGGGTCACCCCGAGGCCGCCGGCCACCAGCTGCACCAGGGTGGACAGCCCGGCCGCCCTGGTGGTGGAGCCGGCCGGGTCGGCGCCGACCTCGCGGCAGATGTCGAGGGCCTGGTCGCGCAGGCAGTGGCCCTCCTCCAGCAGCAGCACGTCCAGATCGAGCAGCACGTCGCGCGGCACGTCGACCCGGCCGGCGAGGTCGTGGTCGGGCGGGACGACCAGGACGAAGTCCTCGTCGAACAGCGGGATGTCGCGGGTCGGCGCGTTGCCGCCGGCCGGCAGCGCCAGCAGCAGCACGTCCAGCCGCCCGGCGGCCAGCCCCTCCAGCAGCGAGGGCGTCCGCTCCTCGTGGACGTGCAGTTCGAGCTCCGGGTAGCGGTCGCGGACCAGCCGCAGCACCGTCGGCAGCAGGTACGGCGCGACGGTCGGGATGACGCCCAGGTGCAGCGGCCCGGTGAACGGGCGGCGGGCGGCCTCCACCTCCTCGGTGAGCGACTGCAGGGAGGCGAGCACCCGGCGCGAGTGCTCCAGGACGCGCTCCCCCAGTGGAGTGATCATCACCCGGCGCGTCGTACGCTCGACGAGCTGCGCGCCCAGCGACTCCTCCAGTGCCGCGACCGCCCCGGAGAGTGCCGGCTGGCTCGTCCCGGTGGCCGCCGCGGCCTCCCGGAAGTGCCGGTGCTCGGCCACCGCCACGAAGGCCTTGAGCTGGGCGACCGTGGGTGTCCGGGGGCTGCGCGCAGTGGCGTTCGCCACACTCGCGTCGGGTTTGCGCGCGGGGGCCCTGCGACGGGCGGGGTGGGAGGGGGGCGTGGGGCTGTTGATAACTCTCTCCGATCAGACACATCGAGTGTAGCTATTTCCCTGATCAGTCCACGATGTGGAATGGTGGAGCTCGTTCCGCAAACCGGACAAACTCCCCTCACCTCACTTCAGGAGAAGCGAACGTGCTCACGATCGGTGACCAGTTCCCGGCCTACAACCTCAAGGGCGTGGAAGGGCCGTCCGCGGACAAGCTGGAGTTCAAGGACTACTCCTCGGAGGACCAGAAGGGCTGGCGCGTCGTCTTCTTCTGGCCGATGGACTTCACCTTCGTCTGCCCGACCGAGATCGCCGCGTTCGGCAAGCTGAACGAGGAGTTCGCCGACCGCGACGCCCAGATCCTCGGCGTCTCCGGCGACTCGGAGTTCGTGCACCACGCCTGGCGCAAGGACCACAAGGACCTCAACGACCTGCCGTTCCCGATGCTGGCCGACGTCAAGCACGACCTGATGCGCGCCTGCGGCGTCGAGAACGCGGACGGCACCGCCCAGCGCGCCGTCTTCATCATCGACCCGAACAACGAGGTCCAGTTCGCCATGGTGACCGCCGGCTCCGTCGGCCGTAACCCCAAGGAGGTCCTGCGGGTGCTGGACGCCCTGCAGACCGACGAGCTGTGCCCGTGCAACTGGAACAAGGGCGACGACACCCTCGACGCCCAGGCCCTCCTGGCGGGCTGACCCATGGCCCTCGACGACCTGAAGTCCGCCCTCCCGGACTACGCCAAGGACCTCAAGCTCAACCTGGGCTCGGTCATCGGCAACTCCGACCTCCCCGCCCAGCAGCTGTGGGGCACCGTCCTCGCCTGCGCGATGGCCACCCGCAGCCCGGCCGTCCTGCGTGAGCTGGAGCCCGAGGCCAAGGCCAACCTCTCCCCGGAGGCGTACAACGCCGCCAAGGGCGCGGCCGCGATCATGGGGATGAACAACGTCTACTACCGGACGCTGCACCTGCTCTCCGACAAGGAGTACAGCAGCATGCGGGCCGGTCTGCGGATGAACATCATCGGCACCCCGGGCGTCGAGAAGATCGACTTCGAGCTCTGGTGCTTCGCGGTCTCCGCGATCAACGGCTGCGGCCAGTGCCTCGACTCGCACGAGGCCGTCCTGCGCAAGGCCGGCGTCGAGCGCGAGGTCGTCCAGGCCTCGATGAAGATCGCCGCGGTCCTCCAGGCCGTCGCCGGCGTCCTCGACTCCGAGGCCGCCCTCGCGACCGTCACCGCCTGACCCGCACCACCCCGGACGGGCCCCTCCCCCGGACTCCCCCCGAGTCCCGGCGAGGGGCCCGTTCGTGTGGGCGGGGTCAGGGGGCCGGGGGGCGGGTGGCGGCTTCGCGGGCGGCTTCGAGGGCGGTGAAGACGGCCTGGCCGGCCTCGTTGCGGCGGCGGAGGTGGGTGACCACGGTGTTGGTGACGGCGATCAGGGGGACGGCGACGATGGCGCCGCCGATGCCGCCGATGATGGAGCCGGCGGCCACGCCGAGGACCACGCCGAGCGGGTGGACGCGGACGGCGCGGCCGAGGATCAGCGGCTGGAGCACATGGCCCTCGATCTGCTGGACGGCGATCAGCACCGCCAGCACCATCAGCGCCGTCCAGGGCGTCGTGGTGACCAGCGCGATCAGCACCGCGACCGTCCCGGTGACCAGCGCGCCGACCAGTGGGACGAAGGCGCCCAGGAAGATGATCACCGCGAGCGGCAGCGCCATCGGCACGCCGAGCAGCTGGATCCCGATGCCGATGCAGACCGCGTCGATGAAGGCCACGCAGACGGTGCCGCGCACATAGGCGGTGAGCGTGGCCCAGGCCTTCGGACCGGCACCGGCCATCGCATAGCGGGAGTGCCGGGGCAGGCCGCGCAGCGCCCAGTTCCAGATCCGCTCGCCGTCGTAGAGCAGGAAGAAGGTGGTGAAGAAGGCGAGCAGGACGGCGGTCAGCACTTCGACGGCGATCTGCGCGCCGGTGATGCTGGCCGAGGTGATCTGCTCGGTGTTGGTGCTGATCGCCTTGGTGATCTGGTTGGCGAAGTCGGTGATCTGCTGCTCGGTCAGGTGCAGCGGCCCGGTGATCAGCCAGTCCCGCAGCTGGTCGACACCGGCCTTGACCTTGCTGGTGACGGTCTCCAGGTTGGTGGTCACCTGCCAGACCACGAACCAGCCGACCAGTCCGATGCCGGCCAGTCCGCTCATGAACACCCCGCCGGCGGCCAGCGAGCGCGGGACGCCGTGGCGGCGCAGCCAGGAGACGGTGGGTTCGAGCAGCGCGGAGATCAGCAGCGAGGCGAGCACCGCGAAGGCGACCAGCCGCAGCATGTCGACGATGTAGAAGACGACGTACAGCGCGGCGCCGAGCAGCAGCAGCCGCCAGGTGGACTCGGCGGCGACCCGCAGGCCCCACGGCACCGCCTCGGCGGGGGTGGCGGGCCGGCCGAAGTGGCCGTGGGAGGGAGCGGCGGCGGGGACGGCGGCGGGCGAAGGAGCGGGGGCGGGCGCAGGCTCGGGAGCGGGCGCCGGAACGGCGGACGGCTGGGTGGACCCGGCCCGCGGGCCCGGCAGCGGGTCGGCCGGGAGCGGGGCCGGCGCGGGAACGTGCACGGGGACGGCCGCGGGCAGCGGCGGTTCGTGGAAGTCGGCCGCCATCGCGGCCCGCCGGCGACGTTCGATCACCGCGGCCGCGCTCGCCACCACGGCCATCCCCTTGGCCACGGCCTTGAAGGCCTTTCCGCCCCGCGCCATGCTCACTACCACTTCTCCCCGCCGGAGCCGCCCGGTACGGCGGCACGCCGTGGGTCCGCCACGGCCGTCAGGAAGACGCTACCCGGCCGGGCGCCGGTGAGTCCGCCCGGCGGGCGGGATCCACGCCGGATCCCGGGGGCCGTTTCCGGGGCAAACCAGCACGTCCCGGGTGGTTTCAGGCACAGGACAGCGGGGAGGAGTCGGTCGGGAACCCCAAGCCACCTGTCGGCGGACCGGCCGGCGCGGGGAGCTACCAGGACCCCTCCCCGTCCCCGCGTCCGCACCCAGGACCGCACCGCCCGCGGGCGCACTGGTCAGCGCGGCCCGGGCGGGGCGGCCCGCCCGTGAACGCGGATCGAACGGGGAACGCCGCGGCCCCGGTCACGGCGGAAGCGTGACCGGGGCCGCGGTGGTGCTCCTGTTGCCAGGTGCTCCTAGTACCAGTGGTGCGACTGCCAGAACGACCAGGCACCGCACGGGCTGCCGTAGCGGCTGTTCATGTAGTTCAGGCCCCACTTGATCTGGGTGGCCGGGTTGGTGCGCCAGTCGGCGCCGGCCGAGGCCATCTTCGAGCCGGGCAGCGCCTGGACCAGGCCGTACGCGCCGGAGCTCTTGTTGGTGGCGGTGTAGTTCCAGCCGCTCTCGCGCTTCACGATCTGGCTGAAGCACTGGAACTGGGTGTCGTTGCCGACGATCTGCTGGGCCAGCTCCTGCACCGAACCGGGGCTGACCGAGACCGTGGAGGCGGGCGCGGAGCTGTCGGTGGCGGCCATCGCCGAGCGGGCCTTGGAGCGGTTGGCGGCGGCCTCGTCGGCCTTGCGCTTCTCCTCGGCGGCCTTCGCGGCCTTCTCCGCCTCGGCCTTGGCGGCTGCCTCGGCAGCCTCCTTGGCGGCGGCGTCGGCCTTGGCCTGTGCCTCGGCGGCGGCCTGCTGGCGGGCCGCCTCCTCGGCGGCCTTCTGCTCCGCGGCGGCCTTGGCGGCGGCGTCGGCGGCGGCCTGCTGGGCGGATGCCTGCGTGCCGATGTTGTCGCTGATGGTCTGCGCCTGGGCGCCGGAGGGGACTTCGGCAAGCAGGGTCGCACCGGCGATGTCGACCGTCTGCGTCACCTTGCCCTCGCTGCCCGAGGCCATGCCCACGACGGCACCGACAGCGGTGACGGCGGTGGCGGAGGCGACAGCAACTCCCCGGACCGAGATCCGAGTCACATGGATTCCTTCCAGCATCGCCCACGCGTGACCGTACGGGCGCAACATGCCCCTTGGCGCTGCCCTCCGTACGGTGCTGGTCACGGGAGGGACTGACCCGGCGTCCGGCCGAGGTGAGGCGACCGGGCGTTGTGATCGGGCGGCGTACGGCTCACGGTCTTCAATTGTGCGCCCACCGACCGGAGTTGGCGGATCGTCCGGGCCGGACCCCCGGTCTCCCGGAAGCCCTGCCATGCCGTACGCGGGGCCTGACAGAACCCTCACCATGCCGCACCGGGCCCTGTCGACGCAATTCCCCGTTGCGTGGCGGATGTCACATTCACCGAACCGGCGTTCGTCGAACACAAAGCACTCGATGTGATGAAAGGAAGGGGCCCGCTCCGCCAGGAACGGGCCCCTTGCCGGGATTTGACGCTTTCGCCGAAGGATGTCCGGATGATCCGGATATCAACGGCTCACGGGTTGACGTCCTCCAGCATCTCCGTCACCAGCGCCGCGATCGGCGAACGCTCCGAGCGGGTCAGCGTGATGTGCGCGAAGAGCGGATGCCCCTTCAGCTTCTCGACCACCGCCACCACGCCGTCGTACCGGCCCACCCGGAGGTTGTCCCGCTGCGCCACGTCGTGGGTGAGCACCACCCGCGAGCCCTGGCCGATCCGGGACAGCACCGTCAGCAGGACGTTGCGCTCCAGCGACTGCGCCTCGTCCACGATCACGAAGGCGTCGTGCAGGGAACGCCCGCGGATGTGGGTGAGCGGCAGGACCTCCAGCATGCCCCGGGAGATGACCTCCTCGATCACGTCCGGCGTGGTGACCGCCGAGAGGGTGTCGAAGACCGCCTGGGCCCAGGGGCTCATCTTCTCGGTCTCGGAGCCCGGGAGGTAGCCGAGTTCCTGCCCGCCGACCGCGTACAGCGGCCGGAAGACCATCACCTTGCGGTGCTGCTGCCGCTCCAGGACCGCCTCCAGGCCGGCGCAGAGCGCCAGCGCGGACTTGCCGGTACCGGCCCGGCCGCCCAGCGAGACGATCCCGACCTCCGGGTCGAGCAGCAGGTCCAGCGCCACCCGCTGCTCGGCGCTGCGCCCGCGCAGGCCGAACGCCTCGCGCTCGCCGCGCACCAGCCGGACCCGCCCGTCACCGGTGACCCGGCCGAGCGCCTTGCCGCGCTCGGAGGTGAGCACCAGTCCGGTGTGCACCGGCAGCTCGGCGGCGCCCTCGACGTCCACCCCGGCGTCGTGGCCGGCCGCGAACAGCGCGTCCACGTCGTCGGCGGGCACGTGCAGCTCGGACATGCCCGTCCAGCCGGAGGTGATCGCCAGCTCGGCCCGGTACTCCTCGGCGAGCAGGCCGACCGAGGACGCCTTGATCCGCAGCGGGAGGTCCTTGGAGACGACGGTGACGTCGTACCCCTCGGCCTGCAGGTTGCGGGCCACCGCCAGGATCCGGATGTCGGCCTCGCCGCCGCCCGCCCGGTAGCCGACCGGCAGTATCGACGTGTCGGAGTGGTTGAGCTCCACCCGGATGGTGCCGCCGAGCTCGCCGACCGGGATGGGCTCGTCGAGGCGGCCGTACCGGATCCGGTAGTCGTCGAGCAGTCGCAGCGCCTGGCGGGCGAAATACCCCAGCTCCGGGTGGTGCCGCTTGGCCTCCAGCTCGGTGACCACGACCACCGGGAGAACGACCTCGTGCTCCTCGAAGCGGGTCATGGCGAGCGGGTCCGCCAGGAGCACACTGGTGTCGAGAACGTACGTGCGCCGGTCTGGTGTCCGGCGGCTCTTGGAACTGACCACTAGGCCTCCAGGGCGGATGACCCTGCGTCATCCGCGGCAAGCCGGCCCCCGCTGCCCCGGTGGCCTCGGGGCCGGTCTGATCGGAGTATTCCCAGGCGGGGGGCGGTGCATTCGCGCCCCCGGAGAACTGACGGATCATTGCGGGTGAACGTTTGGCCTCGCCCGGCCGCCGGGTAGGCCAGCCCCTACGGTGGTCAATCCCGCTCGCCCGGGACGCCGGCCCCGGTGTCCCGGGGCGTTCCGGCCCTCCGTCAGAGGCCCATCCGCCGGTTGCGCTGCTCGAAGGCGCGCAGCGCCCGCAGGAAGTCGACCTTGCGGAAGGCCGGCCAGTACGCCTCGCAGAAGTAGAACTCGCTGTGCGCGCTCTGCCAGAGCAGGAAGCCGGAGAGCCGCTGCTCGCCCGAGGTGCGGATGACCAGGTCGGGGTCGGGCTGGCCCTTGGTGTACAGGTGCTCGGCGATGTGCTCGACGTCCAGGATCTCGGCCAGCTCCTCGATCGAGGTGCCCCGGCCGGCGTGCTCCTGGAGCAGCGAGCGGACGGCGTCGGCGATCTCGTGCCGGCCGCCGTAGCCGACGGCCACGTTGACGGTGATGCCGTCGATGCCCGCGGTCTCCTCGGCGGCCCGCTTCAGGACGTCGGCGGTGTGCTGCGGCAGCAGGTCCAGCGCGCCCACCGGGTTGATCCGCCAGCGGCGGGCGGCGGCCAGGTTGGTGACCGCGTCCTCGATGATGCCGAGCAGCGGGACCAGCTCGTCGGCCGGGCGGTCGAGGTTGTCGGTGGAGAGCATCCACAGGGTGACGACCTTGACGTGGGTCTCGTCGCACCAGCCGAGGAACTCGCTGATCTTGTCCGCGCCGCGCTGGTGGCCGTACGCGGTGGACCCGCCGGTCGCGCGGGCCCAGCGGCGGTTGCCGTCGAGGATCACGCCGATGTGGTGCGGGGTGCGGGCGAGGTGCACCTCGACCCGGCGACCGTAGAGGCCGTACATCCCGTCCAGCAGGACGCGCAGACCAGGCGTGCGTTCGACGACATCGCGCAGACCCATGGTTTTCGGCCCCTCCGTACTCACTTCACCGGGTGCTTCAGAACCCCCGGCGCAGCCTACTCCCGCGCCGTGGCGGCAGGGAAAGCCGCAGGTCGCGGGAGGGTCACGGTCCTGTGCGAAGTCTGTCCCGGCGGGCGTGTCCGCGGTGGCCGGAACGCGCCCGCACGGCGTCCCGGGGACGCCCCGGGGAACGGCCGGCGGCCGGATACGGAACGGTCTCCGATTCCTTAAGGAATCCGTAAGCCGACGGTTCAATGCTTGACGACCCCCAATGGTCTAGTCCAGCTTTTGTTCCCAGGGCGGAACAGAACACCGGACCCGCCCTCGTCAAGGCAGTACTTCGGACGCAATGCCCTCCCCCACACGCGGCCGCCGCGCCCCCCACCGCGGCGGCCGCTCCTCCCCCACAGGAGCGCACCTCCATGGCCCGTACGCTGAACCGGCCCGTGTCGCACAAGCGCCGCCGCGGCCCCGTCCCGGCCCTCGCCGCGGGCGCCACCGCCCTCGCCCTGGCCGGCACCGGTCTCGCCCTCTTCGCCGGCGGTGCCAACGCGGCCGCCGGGAACCTGGTCACCAACGGCGGCTTCGACGGCTCGCTGAGCGGCTGGGTCTGCGCCGGCGCCGCGAGCGCCGTCACCACGCCGGTCCACTCCGGCTCGGGCGCGCTGCAGGCCACCCCGAGCGCCGGTGACACCGCCGAGTGCACCCAGACCATCAGCGTGCTGCCCAACACCAGCTACACCCTGAGCGCCTGGGTCCAGGGCCCGTACGCCTACCTCGGTGCCCGCGGCACCGGCGGCACCGACCCGAGCGTCTGGTCCAACCAGAACAGCTGGAACCAGCTCTCCACCACCTTCACCACCGGTGCGAGCGCCAAGAGCGTCACCGTCTACCTGCACGGCTGGTACGGCCAGAGCGCCTTCCTCGCCGACGACGTGGTGCTGAGCGGCCCGGGCGGGCCGGTCACCCCGAGCCCGACCGCGACGGTCACCCCCACCGTCACCCCCACGGTGACGCCGACCGCGACCGTCACGCCCACGGCGACCGCCACGCCGACCCAGACCGTCACCCCGACCCCCACCCAGACGGTCACCCCGACCCCCACGGCGACCAGCACCGCCAACCCGAACCCGGGTCTGCCGAAGCACCTCATCACCGGCTACTGGCACAACTTCGACAACAAGGGCAACAACCTCCAGAAGCTGAGCGACGTCCAGAGCGCGTACGACATCATCGCGGTGTCCTTCGCCGACGCCGTCCCGGCCCGCGCCGGCGCCATCACCTTCAAGCTGGACCCGGAGCTCGCCTCCGGCCTCGGCGGCTACACCGACGCGCAGTTCCGCGCCGACGTGAAGGCCAAGCAGGCGGCCGGCAAGAAGGTCATCATCTCCGTCGGCGGCCAGAACGGCGCCATCTCGGTCAACGACGCCGCCGCCGCCCAGACCTTCGTCGACACCGCCTACGCCGTCATCAAGGACTACGGCTTCGACGGCATCGACATCGACCTGGAGAACGGCGTCAACCCGACCCACATGGGCAACGCCCTGCACGCCCTCCAGGCCAAGGTCGGCCCCGGCTTCGTCCTGACGATGGCCCCGGAGACCATCGGGATGTACTCCACCGCCGGCGCCTACTTCCAGCTGGCGCTGAACACCAAGGACATCCTGACCGTCGTCAACACCCAGTTCTACAACTCGGGCGGCATGAACGGCTGCGACGGCAAGGTCTACACCCAGGGCACCATCGACTTCATCACCTCGCAGATCTGCACCCAGATCCAGGGCGGTCTGCGGCCCGACCAGGTCGGCATCGGTGTCCCCGCCTCCAGCAAGGCGGCGGGCGGCGGCTACGTCGCGCCGAGCGTCGTCAACAACGCGCTGGACTGCCTGGCCACCGGCAAGAACTGCGGCAGCTTCGTCCCGCCGGCCAAGTGGCCGACCATCCGGGGCGCGATGACCTGGTCCACCAACTGGGACTCCGTCAACGGGAACGCCTTCTCCAACACGGTCGGCCCGTTCGTCCACCAGATGCCGTAACTCCCCCCGGCGCGCCGCTCCTTGAGGGTGGGGCCTGCGCGTCGGCGGCGGGCCCGTCGTACCTGACCGGTACGGCGGGCCCGTTCGCTTTCCCGGACCGCTCCACAGGACCGTTCCCTGGGACCGCTCCCTGGGGCCGCTCCGCAGGACGCTAGGCGTGGCCGAGCACCGCCAGCAGGGCGCCGAGCAGCAGGAACGGCCCCAGCGGCACCTCCCGGCCGCGCACCGGGCGGCGGCGCACCAGCGCGGCCAGCAGGACGCCGACCGACCAGAGCCCGGCCAGCAGCACGAAGGCGGCCAGGCCGGCGAAGGCGGCGGACCAGCCGTACCGGCCGAGCAGCGCGCCCAGGCCGAGCGCCAGCACGGTGTCCCCCGCGCCCACCAGCCCCAGCTGGACCGGGACTTCGAACAGCACCCCGGCGGCCAGCGCCACCAGCAGGCAGCGCAGCAGCGTCCCCGGGTCCCGCTCGGCCAGCTGCACCGCCGTGAGCAGCACCGCGAAGCCCGCCGCCAGCGTCCAGGTGAGCGGGTACGGCAGCCGGTGCACCCGGGCGTCGGTGAAGCCGAGCACCACGCCGGGCCCGGCCAGCCAGAGCAGCAGCAGCGCGTCCGCCGGGTGCGCGGCGGCGAGCGCGGCGGCCGCCGCGGCGGCGGTGACCGCCTCCACCCGCCAGGGTCCGGGGCCGAGCCCGGTCCGGCAGCCCGGGCACCGCCCGGTCGGCGGCAGCCCGCGCAGCTCCCGCCCGCAGGACGGGCAGGCCAGGCACCACGGCTCGCCCTCCGGCACGGCGTACCGCACCACCAGGCCGCGCAGCGCCGGTGCCACCAGCAGCCCGGCCAGTACCGCTCCCAGCGCGCTCGCGATCACGGCTCGCCCCCTCTGTCCCTCACACGGTTGCCGACGACCGGCGCCGGCACCAGTGTGCCGTCCGTCTCCTTCCGGACGGCACCCCTCCGTTCTTCCTCGTCCCCGGCGCCGTTCTCCACGCTTCCGGAGGGCGGCCGAGGCATCCGCCTCCTGATCGAAGGCGGAGCGGAACGGTGGCGTCCGGGCGGTCCGACAGGTGCCCGACGACACGCGCCGAAGGGCCTGTTCGTGCCCCTAAAGTAGGCAGGCATGCAGGTCATCCAGTCCAGCAAGCTCGCCAATGTCTGCTACGACATCCGCGGTCCGGTACTCGACGAGGCGATGCGGCTGGAGGAACAGGGCCACCGCATCCTGAAGCTCAACACCGGCAATCCGGCGCTGTTCGGCTTCGACGCGCCGCCCGAGATCCTCCAGGACATCCTGCGCAACCTCTCCACCGCGCACGGCTACGGCGACTCCAAGGGCCTGCTCTCCGCGCGCCGCGCCGTGGTGATGCACTACGAGGAGCGCGGCCTGGACGGTCTGACGGTCGAGGACGTCTTCCTCGGCAACGGCGTCTCCGAGCTGATCCAGCTGGCGATGACCGCGCTGCTGGACGACGGCGACGAGGTGCTCGTCCCGGCGCCGGACTACCCGCTGTGGACGGCGTCCGTCTCGCTGGCCGGCGGCACCGCCGTGCACTACCGCTGCGACGAGCAGTCCGAGTGGTACCCGGACCTCGCCGACATCGAGGCCAAGGTCACCGACCGCACCCGGGCGCTGGTGGTGATCAACCCCAACAACCCGACCGGCGCGGTCTACCCGCGCGAGGTGCTGGAGGGGCTGGTCGGGATCGCCCGGCGGCACCGGCTGGTGATCTACGCGGACGAGATCTACGACAAGATCCTCTACGACGACGCCGAGCACATCCCGCTGGCGAGCCTGGCGCCGGACCTCTTCTGCGTCACCTTCAACGGCATGTCCAAGTCCTACCGGGTGGCGGGCTTCCGCTCCGGCTGGATGGTGCTCTCCGGTGACCGCGCCCGGGCCCGCAGCTACGTCGAGGGCCTGACGGTGCTCGCCTCGATGCGGCTCTGCGCCAACATGCCGGCCCAGCACGCGGTGGCCGCGGCGCTCGGCGGACGGCAGTCGATCAAGGACCTGATCCTGCCCGGCGGCCGGCTGCTGGAGTCCCGGGACGCCGCGTTCCGGCTGCTCAACGAGATCCCCGGGGTCAGCTGCGTGAAGCCGAAGGGCGCGCTCTACGCCTTCCCCCGGCTGGACCCCAAGGTCTTCAAGATCAAGGACGACGCCCAGATGGTGCTCGACCTGCTGCGGGCCGAGCGGATCCTGCTGGTGCAGGGCACCGGCTTCAACTGGCCCGAGCCGGACCACTTCCGGCTGGTCACCCTGCCGCGCGCGGAGGAGATCACCGACGCGGTCACCCGGATCGGCACCTTCCTGGGCGGCTACGCCCAGCCGTAGGGACGGGCGGCCGGGCGGGCCCGGAAAGCGCTACGGCCGGAGTCCCGGTCCGGGCGATCTCCTTGGTCGGGGAAAGATCGTCCGTCGGGGCTCCGGCCGTCCTGTCGCTTGCCGGTGCGCGGTTCGTGCGGCGCACCGGCCTCTCTACCGCTCCTGCTGAGGCTCAGGCTCAGCCGAGGCGGGCGACCAGGTCTCGGTACTCGTCCCACAGCGCGGCGGGCGTGTGGTCACCGAACATCTCCAGGTGGGCCGGGACGAGCGCGGCCTCCTGGCGCCAGATGTCGGCGTCGACGGTGAAGAGCAGGTCGAGGTCCTCCTTCGACAGCTCCAGGCCGTTCAGGTCGAAGCCCTCGACGGTCGGCAGCACGCCGATCGGGGTCTCGACGCCCTCGCCGGTGCCCTCCAGGCGCTCGACGACCCACTTCAGCACGCGGCTGTTCTCGCCGTAGCCCGGCCAGACGAACTTGCCGTCGGCGTTCTTGCGGAACCAGTTCACGTAGTAGATCTTCGGCAGCTTGCCGGCGTCCGCCTGGGCGCCGACCTTCAGCCAGTGGGCGAAGTAGTCGCCCATGTTGTAGCCGCAGAACGGCAGCATCGCGAACGGGTCGCGGCGCAGCTCGCCGACGGTGCCCTCGGCGGCGGCGGTCTTCTCGGAGGCGATGTTGGCGCCGAGGAAGACGCCGTGCTGCCAGTTGAAGGACTCGGTCACCAGCGGGACGGCGGTGGCGCGGCGGCCGCCGAACAGGATCGCCGAGATCGGCACGCCGGCCGGGTCCTCCCACTCGGGGGCGATGGTCGGGCACTGCGCGGCCGGGACGGCGAAGCGGGCGTTCGGGTGGGCGGCCGGGGTCTCGGACTCCGGCGTCCAGTCGTTGCCGCGCCAGTCGGTCAGGTGGGCCGGCTTCTCGTCGGTGAGGCCCTCCCACCAGACGTCGCCGTCGTCGGTGAGCGCGACGTTGGTGAAGACGGTGTTGCCCCAGAGGGTGTCGATCGCGTTGGCGTTGGTGTCGACACCGGTGCCGGGGGCGACGCCGAAGAAGCCCGCCTCGGGGTTGATGGCGTACAGGCGGCCGTCGGCGCCGAAGCGCATCCAGGCGATGTCGTCGCCGATCGTCTCGACCTTCCAGCCCGGGATGGTGGGCTGGAGCATCGCCAGATTGGTCTTGCCGCAGGCCGACGGGAAGGCGGCCGCGACGTACTTGGGCTCCGCCTCGCCCGCGGGGCCCGCCGGCGGGGTGAGCTTCAGGATGAGCATGTGCTCGGCCAGCCAGCCCTCGTCGCGGGCCATGGTCGAGGCGATGCGCAGCGCGTAGCACTTCTTGCCGAGCAGGGCGTTGCCGCCGTAGCCGGAGCCGAAGGACCAGATCTCCCGGGTCTCCGGGAAGTGCGAGATGTACTTGGTGCTGTTGCACGGCCACGGCACGTCCGCCTCGCCCTCGGCGAGCGGGGCGCCGACGGTGTGCACGGCCTTGACGAAGTCGCCGTCCTCGCCGAGCTGGTCCAGCACGGCCCGGCCCATGCGGGTCATCACGCGCATCGACACGGCGACGTAGGCGGAGTCGGTGATCTCGACGCCGTAGGCGGCCAGCGGGGAGCCGACCGGGCCCATCGAGAACGGCACGACGTACATGGTGCGGCCCTTCATGGCGCCGCGGAACAGGCCCTGCTCGCCCTGGAAGAGCTCGCGCATCTCGGCGGGAGCCTTCCAGTGGTTGGTCGGGCCGGCGTCCTTCTCCTGCTCGGAGCAGATGAAGGTGCGGTCCTCCACGCGCGCCACGTCGGAGGGGTCCGAGGCGGCGTAGTAGGAGTTGGGTCGCTTCTCCTCGTTGAGCTTCTTGAAAGTGCCCTGGGCGACGAGCAGGTCCGCGAGGCGCTGGTACTCCTCCTCGGAACCGTCGCACCACTCGACGCGGTCCGGCTGGGTGAGCTCCGCGATCTCGTTCACCCACGCCAGCAGACGCTGGTGGCGGGTGGGCGCGGCGCTGAGAGCAGCCGAGTTCTCGTTCGACACGATCGCTCCGTTTCACGCCATCCCGGCGGGGAGACGGCGTAGCGGGGGTTGAGGGTGCTTGCAGCGTAGCTCCGGACCCCCGCCCTCAACGCGGCACTTCGGCAGAATTGACGCATCTTTTACTACAGTACGGATGACTACCAGCCAGTAGGACCACACATGAGGCAACTCCGAAGGCCCATCGACCCCCCGTCCAATACTCCAAAACGTCCAAGTCGTGATGAGCGCCACTTCCTACGAATCGGTAACCTACGGACCCGTAGGTAGCGGGTAGCATGCCGCTCATGACTGCTGCTGAGCTCCTGGTGAGCGCGGAGCTTGCCGAGATCAAGCCGAAGTGGCGCGGCTGGCTGCACGCCGGAATGTTCCCCGCCACGGTGGCCGCCGGGATCGTGCTGATCTGCCTGGCCGAACCGGGACCCGCGAGGATCGCGTGCGCGATCTACTCCGTCAGCGCCTGGCTGCTCTTCGGGGTCAGCGCGGTCTACCACCGCTTCCACTGGGGGCCGCGCGGCGACGCGATCCTGCGCCGGCTGGACCACGCGAACATCTTCCTGATCATCGCGGGCACCTACACCCCGTTCACCATCCTGCTGCTGGACGGCGCCGCCCGGCAGGTGCTGCTCTGGGCGGTCTGGGGCGGCGCGCTGGCGGGGATAGCCTTCCGGGTCTTCTGGGTCGGCGCGCCGCGCTGGCTCTACACCCCGGTGTACCTCGCGCTGGGCTGGGCCGCCGCGTTCTTCCTGCCGGACTTCCTGCACAACGGCGGCGTCGCGGTCCTGGTGCTGATGCTGGTCGGCGGCGTGCTCTACAGCATCGGCGGCGTGGTGTACGGGCTCAAGCGGCCCGATCCGTCACCGCGCTGGTTCGGCTTCCACGAGGTGTTCCACGCCTTCACCCTCGGAGCGTTCATCACGCAGTACGTCGGGGTCTCACTGGTGGCCTACAGCGCGGCCGGCTGAGCCCGGCGCCCCGTGACGGGCGGTCGGCCGGTCGTGCGACCGGACGGCCGCCCGTTCCGCCGTCCACTCCCGGACCGGGCGCTCGTGCACCCGGTCGTGCGGGGCGCGCTCGTGCGGCCCGTCGTGCCGGCGCTCGTGCAGCCGGTCGAAGCGCTCGTGGGAGTGCTGGCCGCGGACCTGCCGCCCGGCCTGCCGCGCGTCGATCGCCTCCCGGGCCCGTCGGCAGCGCTCGCAGTGCGCGGCGTCCACCAGGCCGCCGGCCCCCCGGTGCCCGCCCGCCGCCGACCGCCGGTCCGGCTCGGGGACCTGATGGAGCAGCCGCCAGCGCCGGCCCACGTAGACCATCAGCAGCAGCACCTCGATCCCGGCGACCACCAGCACCAGCACGGCGCCGTTGATCAGATAGGCCGCGACCACGGCCAGCGCCGAGGCCACCACCACCGCGGCACCCCAGATCTGGGCACCCGACTCCCGAACGGCCATAACGGCTTCCCCTTCCTGCGCCGGGCTCGTGGTCGGCCCCTGCCGCCCCACCCCTTCTCCGCTCTCGGCACGCACCGGCCCGCACTGACCGACGGCCACATCGTATCTACCGACAGTCACCCGTTACCGCCCGAACGCGGCGAACGACAGATCAACGTTGCGTCAATTCCCCGTGCGGAACGCGCACTTCCAGGACACATGACGGAGAGTGACGAAGACTCGACGGTCTACGGGCATTGACGGCGGGCGTTTTCTGGGAGTTACTGTCATTTGACAGTGACTCTCCTTCGCGGGCTCCGGAGGTTTCCCGTGTCCACTCCGCCCACCGACCAGGCGGCCCCGTCCGGCCCGGACCCACGGCGCTGGCTCGCGCTCGTCGCGGTCGCGCTGAGCGTCCTGGTGATCAGCCTCGACATGACGGTCCTGAACGTGGCCCTGCCCACGCTGGCCTCGCAGCTCCAGGCCACCACCGGGCAGCAGCAGTGGATCGTCGACTCCTACACCGTGGTCTTCGCCGCCGTGATGCTCCCGGCCGGACTGATCGGCGACCGCTTCGGCCGCCGCTTCACCCTCACCCTGGGCCTCGCCCTGTTCGGCCTCGCCTCGGCCGTCGGCATGCTGGCCGACAGCCCGGCCACGCTGATCGCCGCCCGCGCCGCGATGGGCCTGGCCGGCGCGCTGGTGATGCCGATGTCCATGGCGGTGATCCCCGGCCTCTTCCCGCCCGGCGAGCAGCGGCGCGCCACCGCGATCCTGGCCGCCGCGCTGGCGGTCGGCACCCCGCTCGGCCCGCTGATCGGCGGCTTCGTCCTCCAGCACTACTGGTGGGGCGCGATCTTCGCGCTCAACCTGCCGCTGGTGGCGATCGGCATCACCGCCTGCGCCGTCCTGCTGCCGGAGACCCGCAACCCCGCCGCGCCCCCGATCGACCTGCCCGCCACCCTGCTCGGCGCCGGCGGGCTGGCCGCGCTCACCTACGGCATCATCGAGAGCCCGGAGCGCGGCTGGGCCGATCCGCTGGTGCTCGGCACCGTCGGCGGCGCGCTGGTCGCGCTCACCCTGCTGGTCCTGCGCAGCCGGCGGCAGCGCGCCCCGATGCTCGACCTGTCGCTGCTCGCCGACGCCGCCTTCCGCTGGTCGACGGTGGCCGCGACGATGGTGTCGCTGGTCCTGTTCGGCGCGTTCTTCGTGCTGCCGCTGTACTTCCAGAGCGTCCTCGGCGCGGACGCCTTCGGCACCGGCCTGCGGCTGATGCCGATGATGCTCGGTCTGATGGTGGCCGCCCGGCTCAGCGACAAGCTGGTCGCCCGGACCAGCCCCCGGACCGTGGTCGCGCTGGGCCTGGGCCTGCTGGCCGGCGCCCTGCTCATCGGCAGCCGGACGTCGGTCTCCGACGGCTACGGCCTCGCCGCCGTCTGGCTCACCCTGCTCGGGACCGGCATGGGCCTGTCCCTGATCACCGCGCAGGCCACCGCGCTGCTCACGCTGCCGCCCGCCCGGGCCGGGGTCGGCGCCGGACTGCTGCAGACCTTCCGCCAGGTCGGCGGCGCCATCGGGGTGGCCGTCTTCGGCAGCCTGCTCGCCGACGCCTACCGGGGCGCGCTGGACACCGGCGGGCTGGCGGCGGGCGCGGCCGAGCAGGCCGGCACATCGGTGGTCGCCGCCGACGCGGTCGCCGCGGCGGCCGGCGACCCGGCGCTGGCCGCCTCCGCGCACGGCGCCTATGTGCACGGGATGACGGTGGTGCTGCTGGTCTCCGGGGCGATCGCGGTGCTGTCGGCGGTGCTGGTCGCGGTGCGGATGCCCGCCGTCGAGCCGGCCGGGCCGCCCGTCGACGCCACCGCGGTGCCGGCGGCCGATCACGGATAATCGAAGACATGAACGCAACGCGGCCGGCAGCGGCACCTCCGGCGGGACCGGGCAACCCGATCCAGGCGATGCTGGAGGCGCCGCTGTCGCTGCGCGAGCGGAAGAAGCTGAAGACCCGCCAGGCCATCCGGCGCGAGGCGTACCGGCTGATCGCCGAACAGGGGTACGAGAACACGACGGTGGACCAGATCGCGGCCGCCGCCGAGGTCTCCCCGTCCACCTTCTTCCGGTACTTCGCCGCCAAGGAGGACCTCGTCCTCACCGACGAGTACGACCCGGCGATGATCGAGGCACTGCTCGCCAGGCCCTCCGACGAACCGTTTCTGCGCTCCTGCCGGGAGGCCCTCATCGGCCTGATCCGGCAGCTGCAGGAGCACGAGCGCGAGGAACTGCTCGTGCGGATGCGGCTGACCAAGGAGGTCCCCGCGCTGCGCGCCCGGATGATCGACACCGGCAACGAACCGCAGCGGCTCTACCTCACCGTGCTCACCCGGCGGGCCGGCGTCCGGGAGCCCACCTTCGCGATGCGGATCACCGCCGCCGCGATCGGCGCGGCCACCATGGAGACGGTGCTGCGGTGGGCCGAGGGCGGCGGCACCGAGAACATCGCCGAGCTGGTGGACCGCGCCTTCGCGATCCTGGAGGACGGGTTCACCGGCCTGTAGTGAGCGCTACCCGTTCCACCGGGACGGGCGCCGCCGCCGCAGGGCCACGCCCGCGCCCGCGAGCGCGGTGGCGCCCAGGGCCGCGGCGGCCGTCACGGCCGGCAGCGCGCTGCCGCCCGCACCCTGGGCGGCGGCCGGCTCGTAGCCACCGCCCCGGCCTGCCCGGTCGTACGCCGAGCCGGGCAGCTTGTCGCCGTACCGCTGCCGGACCAGGCCCTGGTAGGCGGCCAGGCTCACCCCGGACTCGCCCACCGAGCGGCGCGCCTCCTCGTCCAGGGGCAGCACCCGGCCGTCCCGCAGCACGTACCAGGCGTTGATCTGCGGCTCGCGGAACGCCGTCCCGCCACCGCCCTCCGCCGCCCGCGCGGCGTAGTCGCCCTCGTCGCCGCCGGTGGCGATGTTGACCACCCGCCAGCCGCCGCCCTGCTTCACCGTCCAGACCGAGGCGACCTGGCCGTCCGCCGCGACCACCCGGCTCGCGGTGAACTCGGCCCGTGCCACCGGGGCACCCGGTGTGCCGGAGACGAAGGCCGCGTCCAGCGTGTACACCGGCACGGTGTCCCCGGTCAGCCGGGGCGCGGTGGCGGCGGCCGCCGCCTCCTCGGCCGCGCCCGGGGCGAGCCGCCCGGTCGGCGGGACGCCCTTGCGGGCGAAGAAGCGGCCCAGCTGGTCGAGCACCGCGGGGCTCCGCACCGCGTCACGGGCCTGCGCCAGCTCCGCGGCGGGCACCGGCTCGGGCACCCCGGCGGCTCCGGGCGCACCGGCCGGGCCGGTGGCGGACGCGGCCGGCGCGAGCGCCAGCCCCAGGCCGGCGGCGAGCAGGACGGCCGCCGCGCCGCGGACGACCGCGGCCTTGTGCATGCTGCTCATGTCGCCCCTCACGCGCCGATCCGGTACAGGGAGTGGGTCCAGGAGAACGTGCCGTTCGACACGTAGTAGGTGTAGTCCGCCCAGTTGTAGCGGTAGTTGGACGGCCACGGGTCGCCCCAGTAGACCCAGTTGCTCGCGGTGTCGTACCCGTACAGGACGTGCATGTGGCCGCCGCCGGAGCTCCACTGGATCCGGGTCTCGACCGGCCGGTCCGCGTTCACCTCGCTCTGCACCGTGCTGTAGCGCAGATAGCCGGTGACGTACGAGCCCGGGTTGATGCCGATCCAGCTCAGCGCGTTCTGCACATCGCCCAGGGTGGCCTGGCTGTTGGGGCAGCCGGAGTTGGTGGAACGGCCGAACGCGGCATTGCAGAACTGGTTCTGGCTGTAGTCGTAGCCGTACCAGGTGGCGATGGTGTTGCCGCTCGCCGCCCAGCACCAGTTGCTCTGCTGTTGCTGCTGCATGGTGAGGTTGAGCTTCTTGAAGGTGCCGGCCAGGTCGGCCGTGGCGCCCGCGGCGGCCGCGGGCCGCACCCGTGGCAGTGGGGCCGCGGCCGCGGGGGCGGCCTGGGCGGGGGTGACGGCCGCGACGCTGAGCGCCGGGCCGAGGACGCCGAGCGCGAGCACCGACACGGCGCGGCGCAGGCGTATCCGGGAGACGGACATGGGGGATGTCCTCCTTGCGACAGGCAGAGGAGTCGTGGGGGGTGGGGTGCGGTCCGGATCGCGCCACCGAGCATCGCGCCGTTGACATGGCCGGTCAACGGCCCTCGGACCGCCGGCCTCCGGGTGTGAACAGGGCCGCGCCCGCTGTGAACGCCGGCGCCGGAACCCCGCCCGGAACGTCAGGACCGGTGACAAACCCCCCTGCCCGTGTGAATATTCACGCCCGACCGGGCCCACCGCGCGGGCCCGCACCGGCCCGCACCGTCCCGCCACCCGAGGAGGCCGCATGCAGCGGACCGACCAGCCCGACCTCGTCACCGCGCTGCGCACCGGCCCCTTCGACCTCGCCCTGCGCACCGCCATCACCGCCCGCGGCCTCGCCCTGCACCGCATCCGCGACCACCTCGCGCTGCGCGGCGTCCACATCGGGGTCACCAGCCTCAGCTACTGGCAGCAGGGCCACCGCCGCCCCGAGCGGGCGGAATCGCTCCGCGCCGTCCGGGAGTTGGAAAAGGTCCTGGAGCTTCCCGCGCACTCCCTGACCCGGCTGCTCGGCCCCCGGCGCGCCGCGCCCGCCGCCCCGGCCGGCCCGCCCGTCCGGCCCTACCGCGACCTCATCAGCCCGGCCACCGCCGTCGACGACCTGCTCGCCGACCTGGCCGGCCCGCGCGACACCGGCCTGCACACCGTCACCCACATCGAGCGGATCCGGATCGGCGCCGACCGCCGGCTCCGACGCCGCGACTCCCAGCACGCCCTGCGCGCCCACCGCGACGGCATCGACCGCTACCTCGCCATCCACCAGGGCGACCCCGGCAGCGACATCACCCGGGTCGGCGTCCGCGCCGAGGAGAACTGCCGCCCCGGCCGGATCCGCCGGGACCAGGCCCATGACCTGCTGATCGCCGAACTCCTGCTGGACCGCCGGCTGCGCGCGGGCGACACCCATCTGCTCGGCTACGGCTTCGACGACGCCCCGGCGTCCGAGCCCAGCTGCGAGTACATCCGCGGCTTCCACGCGGGCGCCGGGCAGTACGTCCTGCAGATCACCTTCCACCCGGCCGCGCTGCCGGTCCGCTGCCACCGCTTCGCCCGCCGCTCACCCGCCGAGAAGCCCTACGAGAGCGAGGAGCTGACCCTCGACGGCCAGCACGGCGTCCTCCTGGTCGCCTCCGCCGTCCGGCCCTGCATCCTGGGCATCGGCTGGGACTGGGAGTAGGAGGTGTGTCCTTCGGCTCACGGGAGCGCCGGGTCGGGGGCCGCGCGGCGGGCGTCGTAGCGGGGGTCGATGGTGCCGAACAGCCGGTCCCAGAGCGTGGTGTAGAAGCCCAGGTTGACGGCCGGATCGGCGTGGTGGCCGGCGTGGAACATCGGCAGCGCCACCCAGCGGAACACCGCGAGCCGCCGGACCCGGAGCGGGAAGGGCTCCACGCCGAGGTGCCCGAGCAGGCCGAAGACCAGGTTGACGCCGATGTAACCGGTCAGCGCGAGGGCGGACATCCCCGGCCAGAGCCAGAGCACCGTGATCCACGCGCCGCCGAAGCCCAGCACCTCCAGCGGGTGCAGCACGAAGAGCGTGGCGGGGCGCGGGTCCGGGTAGCCGTGGTGCAGCTCGTGCGCCAGCCGGTAGAGCCGGCGGCGGTGGGCCAGCCAGTGCCCGCCGTACATCAGCGCGTCCATCACCAGCGAGAACAGCAGCAGATCGACCAGCGCGCGCGGCCCCGCGTCGGCCGTGAGCCGGATCCGGCCGGACTGCCAGAGCTGCCAGCCGACCAGTCCCACGGCCGAGTTGAGCAGCACGGCGACCACCGTGAGCAGCCGCTCGCGGCGGTCGGGCGGCGCGGGCGGCGGGGTCACCCGCCGGTCGCCGAAGCGCCGTACCAGCAGCCCGCCGGCCAGCAGGGCCACCGCGAACAGCGCGAGGTTCCCGGCCAGCGCGCCGGCCGCCGCCTCCGCCGGGCTCAACCGCCCGGCCCATTCGAGCACCGCGTCCACCGTCACGCTCCCCGGTCGTCCCACCGCCCCACCGGTCCGACGCCGGGCCGCCCCCGGCGGTTCCCGGCCGCCCGGCCCGCCGCCGTCGGGCGCTCTCAGCCGCTCTCAGCGGCTCTCAGCGGCTCTCTGCGGCTCTCTGCGGCTCTCAGCCGTGGAAGGCCAGCTCCAGGCAGTCCTCCACCGGCCGGTAGCCGATCTGCTGGTAGATCGAGTTGCTGGTCGGATTGGCGAGGTCCGTGTACAGCAGCACCTCCGCGGCCCCGCCGGCCAGGGCGGCGGCCGATGCGGCCGCCGTGACCCCGCTGGCGTAGCCGCGGCCACGGGCGTCGCGCGGGGTGTAGACCGGGCCGATCCGGGACATCCCGGCGACGACCGCGCTGGCCCCGGCCACCGCGACCGGCCGCCCGGCGTCCTCCCACAGGTGCAGCTGGCCGGCGGCGGTCCGGTCGTCCACCACCATCGCCACATCGGGGATGCGGATGTCCACCTCGGCCCCGAACTCGTCGAACCAGCGGATCAGCAGCTCGCGGTCCGCCGCCCCGGCGAGCCGGGGGCGGCCGGCCGGCGGGCGCGGCGGGTCGGTCAACTCGCCGAGCCGGTAGAGGCGTTCATTGTTCTTGACGGTCCCGACGACCCCGGTGGCCCCGGCCCACGCGTCGCCGAACGCCCGCACCGCCGCCACCCCGCCGGACACCCCGGCGAGCGCCGTGGCCCCGGCCCGGGCGGCGGCGAGTTCGGCGGCCAGCTCGGCCGCCGCCCGCTCCGGCATCAGCCCCAGCCGCGGGAGGAACGGCGGCGTCTGCAGGAACACCCCCTCGACCGGGCCGTCCGGCTCGCGGCGCCACCAGCCGAACACCGGCGCGCCGTCGCCGTAGTAGTGCGGGCCGCGCGCGGCCAGCCGGTCCGTGACCGTGAGCAGCACGGTGTTCTCGGCCGGGTTCGCGGCGAGGAAGCCGCCGGCCTGCGCGCGGAAGTCGTCGAGGGAGGTGCTGAGGGTCCAGGGCATGCCCCATCCTCCCTCCCGGCCACCGCGCCGCCCACCGGTTTTACTCGGGTGCGGACACCCCCAGCCGCTCGGCGAGGTCCGCCGGGTCGGTGGTCGGCGCGTCGCAGGTGAAGTGCCGGCAGACGTACGCGGCGGGCGCGCCGTCGACCAGCGGCCGGCCGGCCAGCAGCGGGACCTCGTCACTGCCCGCGCCCGGCTCCCCGAACGCGACCACGGCGCCGGGCGCGGTGCCCAGCAGCGCGGCCCGGTGCAGCGCGGCCGTCCCGGGGTCGCCGGCCGGGCCGATCACCGCGACCTCGCGCGGGCCGTCGGCCAGTGCCTCGGCGGCGGCCAGCCCCCAGCCGACGAACCGCGGCGCGCGCGAGGCCAGTGCCCCGACGATGCCGAGCGCCCGCTCGGCGGCGGTCCGGTGGCGGTCCGAGCCGGTGTACGCGGCGTAGGTGAGCAGGGCGGCCGCGGCGGCGGTCCAGCCGGACGGGGTCGCGTTGTCGGTCGGGTCCTGCGGGCGCCGGATCAGCTCCTCGGCGTCGTCGGCGGTGTCGTGGAGCGCGCCGCTCTCCTCGTCGGCGAAGTGCTTGAGCACGGTGTCGAGCAGCCCGCCGGCCAGCTGGAGCCACTCGGCCTCGCCGGTGACCGCGTACAGCGCGAGGAAGCCCTCGGCGGTGTCCGCGTAGTCCTCCAGCACACCCGCGTTGGCGCCGGGGCGGCCGTCCCGGGAGGTGCGCAGCAGCCGGCCCTCGGGCGTGAGGTGGACGGCGAGCAGCAGGTCGGCGGCGCTCTCGGCGGCCCGGACCAGGTCGGGGCGCTCCAGCAGGGCGCCGGTCTCGGCGAGGGCGGCGATCGCGAGGCCGTTCCAGGCGGCGACCACCTTGTCGTCCCGGGCGGGCGCCGGGCGGGTCGCGCGGGCCGCCAGCATCCGCTCCCGGATCACCTCGTACTCGGCGACGTCCTCGGGGTCGGCGAGGAGCTGGAGGACGGAGGTGCCGTGCTCGAAGGTGCCGCCGGCGGTGACGGAGAACAGCCGGGCGGCGGTGGCCGCGTCGGCGGGGCCGAGCAGGTCGACCAACTGGCCCGGCTCCCAGACGTAGTAGGCGCCCTCGGCGGTGGCGCCGGTCTCCTCGTCGAGGCTGTCGGCGTCCAGCGCGGAGGCGAACGCGCCCTCGGGGGTGCGCAGTTCGCGCAGCAGGAAGTCGGCGGTGGAGAGCGCGACCCGGCGGGCCAGCGGGGAGCCGGTCGCCCGCCACAGGTGCAGGTACGCGCGCAGCAGCAGCGCGTTGTCGTACAGCATCTTCTCGAAGTGCGGCACCACCCAGCCTGCGTCCACCGCGTACCGGGCGAAGCCCCCGCCGAGCTGGTCGTGGATGCCGCCGCGGGCCATCGCCTCACCGGTGCGCACGGCCATCTCCAGCGCGGCCTGCGAGCCGGTCCGGGCGTGGTGGCGCAGCAGGAACTCGACCACCATCGCCGGCGGGAACTTGGGCGCCCCGCCGAAGCCGCCGTGCCGCGGGTCGAAGTCCCGGCTGAGCGCGACCAGCGCCTGGTGCAGATCGGCCTCCCCGGGCGGCTGGTGCACCCCGCTGCCGACCGCGTACACGGAGGCCCGCTCGGCCAGGTCGGCCCGGATCCGGCCGGCCACCTCGCCGACCTCCTCCCGCCGGTCCCGCCACGCGGCGTGCACGCCCTCCAGCACCTGCCGGAACGACGGCATGCCGTGCCGGGGCTCGGGCGGGAAGTAGGTGCCGAAGTAGAACGGCTCCTTGGCGGGCGTCAGGAACACCGTCATCGGCCACCCGCCCTGCCCGGTCGCCGCCTGCACCGCCTCCATGTACACGGCGTCGACGTCCGGCCGCTCCTCCCGGTCGACCTTGACCGCGACGAACCGCCCGTTGAGGTACTCCGCCGTCCCCTCGTCCTCGAACGACTCGTGCGCCATCACATGGCACCAGTGGCACGCGGCATAACCCACGGAGAGCAGCACCGGCACCCCGCGCCGCTCCGCCTCCTCGAACGCCTCGGGCCCCCAGGGCCACCAGTCGACCGGGTTCTCGGCGTGCTGCTGCAGGTACGGCGACGTCGCGTCGGCGAGGCGGTTCGGCATGCCCCCATCCTCGCGCATCCGCGCGGCGGAGGGGGCGTGGCCTCACTCCTTCGGGGACTCCGGCTCCTCGGCGAAGTTCACGCGCTTGAACTGCTTGTTCATCGACTTGGCCAGGAACCAGGTGGCCACGCCGAGGGCGGCGAAGACGAGGAAGCCCAGCAGGCCGGGGGTGACCTTGGCATCGTCGACGGCGAGCTCGACGGCGAGGTGGGTGAGGTTCACGGGGGCACTCATATCTCTATGGTGGCCCGGCTCACGGGGAGCCGGGCCATCGGGGGGTGCTTCAGTCCCGCGTGTCGGCCGACTCGGCCGTCAGGCTGGGGGTCCGCAGGCCGGCGAACAGGTCGTCCTCCGGCAGGTCCACGTCGACCAGGGTACGGGCGAGCTCGTAGTCCTCGGTGGGCCACACCTCGCGCTGGACCTCCAGCGGGACGCGGAACCACGGGCCGTCCGGGTCGATCTGGGTGGCGTGCGCGATCAGCGCGCGGTCCCGGGTCTCGAACCAGTCGTCGCAGCGGACCCGGGTGGTGATCTCCCGCTCCTGGCGGCCGCTCTTCTCCCAGCCGGCGATCCACTCGCCGTAGGGGGAGTCGTGGCCGTTGTCGGAGAGGTACTTGTGCAGGGCGCGGATCCGGCCCATCGGGAAGCCGTGGTTGTAGTACAGCTTCAGCGGCTGCCAGGGCTCGCCGGCCCCGGGGTACGCGTCGGGGTCGCCGGCGGCGTCGAAGGCCACCATGGTGATCTTGTGGGTCATGATGTGGTCGGGGTGCGGGTAGCCGCCGTTCTCGTCGTAGGTCGTGATGACCTGCGGCTTGAACTCCCGGATCAGGCGGACCAGCGGTTCGGCCGCCTCCTTGACGTCCTCCAGGGCGAAGCAGCCCTCGGGCAGCGGGGGCAGCGGGTCGCCCTCCGGCAGACCCGAGTCCACGAAGCCCAGCCAGGCCTGCTTGACCCCGAGGATCGCGCGGGCCTCGTCCATCTCCTTGCGCCGGACCTCGTGGATGTTCTCCTCGATCTCCGGCTTGCCCTGCAGCTTCGGGTTGAGGACCGAACCGCGTTCCCCCCCGGTGCAGGTGGCCACCAGCACGTCCACCCCCTGGTCGACGTACATGGCCATGGTCGCCGCGCCCTTGCTGGACTCGTCGTCCGGGTGGGCGTGCACCGCCATCAGTCGCAACTGCTCAGTCAACGCGTGCGTTCCTTCCACAAATGTCCGGGCGTACCGCGCAATCCGGTCTGCCCACCGTCTGAGCCGCTCATGGGGCCGCGTCACCGCGGGACCCGGCCGCCGCGCCGGGCGCCGACACGGCCGGGCCCGCCCCCGCCGGACCGGCCGCGGGCGTGCCCCTCCTATAGTGACGGACTGGAGGAGCACCGCATTCCCCCGCACCACCCGCGCGGCCCCCTCCCCACGAGAGGACTGAGCCCCATGAGCGCTGGCACCCGGACCCCGCAGCTGCCCGAGGACCGCTACGGGCGCCGCGGCGACCGCGAGAGCGACCGCCGGCTCAAGGTGGCCGGCGCGGTCTGCGGAGTGCTGATGCTGGGCCTGATCGCCTGGCTGGGCGGCTCCTACCTGATCCGCGAGACGAAGATCAACGGCGCGGTGCCGACCTTCCAGGCGCTCTCCGACAGCGAGCTCCAGCTGCACCTGGCGGTGCGCAAGAGCGACGGCACGGCCGGCAGCTGCACCGTCCGCTCGCAGGGCGAGGACGGCGCGGTGGTCGGGGTGGCCGACTTCCCGGTCCCG
This sequence comes from Kitasatospora sp. NPDC097605, assembly GCF_040302725.1. Taxonomy (NCBI): domain Bacteria; kingdom Bacillati; phylum Actinomycetota; class Actinomycetes; order Kitasatosporales; family Streptomycetaceae; genus Kitasatospora; species Kitasatospora sp. NPDC097605. Next base: position 169,934 of record NZ_JBEOSF010000015.1, read on the forward strand.
GCCGAGGGCGACAGCTACGACGCGGTGGTGAGCCTGCGGACCACCGCCCGCGGCACCACCGCCGAGCTGCTGGGCTGTACTCCCGAGTAGCGGCACGGCAGGCATATTCGCTCCGGGGAACGGGCATCCGTAGAGGAGCCCCGTCCGCCGATCCTGTACACCTTGGCGCAACGCTGTCGTCAATGGCAGGCCAACGACCCTCCCGATTGTCGGCGGGAGTTGTTAGGCTCGTGGTTTCGCCCCTTCCGCACCAGCTGGTACGGGAGCGGGCGTTGCTTTGTAGTTAAGACCGATATCAGCACCACTCAACACGCTGACGACTCACACCCTCAGCACAGCCCCAGCACCTACGAGGAGCACCCGTGACCCAGACCAGCGAGAACGTGACCTGGCTCACTCAGTCCGGCTACGACCAGCTCAAGGCCGAGCTGGATCACCTGACCGGCCCCTGGCGGATCGAGATCGCGCAGAAGATCGAGGCCGCGCGTGAGGAGGGTGACCTCAAGGAGAACGCCGGCTATCACGCCGCCAAGGAGGAGCAGGGCAAGTACGAGCTGCGGATCCGCCAGCTCACCCAGCTCCTGGAGCGCGCCAAGGTCGGCGAGGCCCCGGCGGACTCCGGCGTGGTGGCTCCGGGCATGGTCGTCACGGTCGCCTTCGACGGCGACGAGGACGACACCATGAAGTTCCTGCTGGGCTCGCGCGAGGTCGGCGACGACGACCTGGACATCTACTCGCCGCAGTCGCCGCTCGGCCGCGCGATCGACGGCAAGACCATCGGCGACGAGGCGACCTACGAGCTGCCGAACGGCAAGCAGGCCATGGTCAAGATCATCGAGGTCAAGCCCTACGCCGGCTGATCCCTCCCCCGACACGCCGAAGGCGGCCGCGCACTGTCGCGGCCGCCTTCGCGCGTTCCGGTCCGGCTCAGCCGGCGGAGGAGCGGTACTTGCGCACCGCCAGCCAGGAGAAGACGGCGGTGATCACCACCGACCAGAGCACCGACACCAGCTCGGCGTGCTGCATCGGCCACACGTCGTCCACCGGGCCCACCTGGTTGCCGAAGAGGTTGCGGCAGGCCTGCACGGTGGCGCTGAACGGGTTCCAGTAGGCGATCCCCTGCAGCCAGCCCGGCATCGAGCTGACCGGCACGAAGGCGTTGGAGATGAAGGTCAGCGGGAAGAGCCAGATCAGCCCGGCCGAGGTGGCCGCCTCCGGGCTGCGCACCGAGAGGCCGATCAGCGCGCCGATCCAGGAGAAGGCGTAGCCGAGCAGGAGCAGCAGCCCGAACGCGGCGAGCGCGGACAGCAGCCCCTCGTGGATCCGCCAGCCGACCAGCAGCGCCACCAGGGCCAGCACCACCATGGTGAACGCGGTCTGGCACAGGTCCGCCAGCGTGCGGCCGACCAGGACCGCCGAGCGGGCCATCGGCAGCGAGCGGAACCGGTCGACCAGGCCCTTGGACATGTCCTCGGCGATGCCCGCCGAGGCGCCGGCCACCGCGAAGGTGACGGTCTGGGCGAAGATGCCCGCCATCAGGAACTGGATGTACGCCGAGGAGCTGGACTGCGTCCCGGGGATCTTGATCGCGCCGCCCATGACGTACGAGAACAGCAGCACGAACATGACCGGCTGCATCAGGCCGAAGATCACGATCTCGGGTATCCGGGTCATCCGGCGCAGATTGCGCTTGGCGACCACCCAGGAGTCGTGCAGGACGGCGGCCGTGCCCCGGCGCTGCTGGGGTACCGCCCCGCCGATGGCGTGCTCGGTGGCCGTGGCCATCTCAGAGCTCCTTCCCGGCCGGAACGGCCTGCTTGCCGGTGCCGGAGCCGTTGCCCCGCCCGCGTCCCTCGCCCCGGGCGGCGCCGTCCTCCTCGTCCTCGGCCTCGGTGTGGTGGCCGGTGAGCGAGAGGAAGACGTCGTCCAGGGTCGGCCGGCGCAGGCCGATGTCGTCGATCTCGATCGAGCGGGAGTCCAGCTCGCGGATCACGTCGGCGAGCACCCGGGCGCCGCCGCTGACCGGGACGGTGATCCGCCGGGTGTTCTTCTCCACCGCCGGCTCGCCGAGCGCGTAGGAGGAGAGCGCCGCGACCGCGTCGCCGACCAGCTCGGGCCGCTGCACCACGACCTCGATCCGCTCGCCGCCGATCTGCGCCTTGAGCTGGTCGGCGGTGCCGCGCGCGATCACCTTGCCGTGGTCGACCACGGCGATGTCATGGGCGAGGCGGTCGGCCTCCTCCAGGTACTGGGTGGTGAGCAGCAGCGTGGTGCCCTGCTCGACCAGGGTCTCGATGACCTCCCACAGGGCGAGCCGGTTGCGCGGGTCGAGGCCCGTGGTGGGCTCGTCCAGGAACATCACCGGCGGGCGCACGACCAGGGCGGCGGCGAGGTCGAGGCGCCGGCGCATGCCGCCCGAATAGGTCTTGGCGGTGCGGTCCTTGGCCTCGGTGAGGTTGAACCACTCCAGCAGTTCGAGCGCCCGGGCCTTCGCCTCGCGCACCGGCATCTGGTACAGCTCGCCGACCATCTGGAGGTTCTCGAAGCCGGTGAGGTACTCGTCGACGGCGGCGTACTGGCCGGAGAGGCCGATCAGGCTGCGCACCTGGTTCGGGTGCTTGAGGACGTCGACACCGGCCACCGTCGCGCGGCCGGAATCGGGCTGGAGCAGGGTGGTGAGGACGCGCACGGTGGTGGTCTTGCCGGCACCGTTCGGGCCGAGCAGCCCGAGCACCGTGCCCTCGGGGACGTCGAGGCTGACGCCGTCCAGGGCTCGTACGTCGCCGAATGTCTTGACCAGGTTCTCGGCTTGGATGGCTGGCGCCATGGGCCTGCCTCATCTCCTCGGAGGAAGGGCGGAACTGTGCGGACGGAACTGGCGATGAACATGCGTGGTCTGTCCCACTTTGCCCCCGATGGGGGCATGTGGGCGACTCGTTTTCCGCCGCCACGGCAGCGGCACGCGGAGAGGAACGCGATGTATCGCGAGTCTGGCAGCCGCGATATATCGCGTCAAGTATCGAACGTGTGTACGGCATACTGTCACGGAAGCGCCCCCGGAAGCGCCCCACCGGAGCGCCTAGCGCGAGACCACGTACCCCGCGCCCCGCAACTCGCCGAGCACCGCCGCGCAGTGCTCCGGCCCCTTGGTCTCCAGGTGCAGGTCCACCTCCACCTCGGTCAGCCCCAGCTGCGGGTCGACCCGCACGTGCGCCACGTCCAGCACATTGGCGTCCACCCTGGTCAGCACGGAGAGCAGGCCCGCCAGCGCGCCCGGCCGGTCGGCCAGCCGCACCCGCAGCGAGAGGTACCGGCCGGCCGCCGCCAGGCCGTGCCGCAGCACCCGCTGCATCAGCTGCGGGTCGATGTTGCCGCCGGACAGCACCGCCACCACCGGCCCCTCGAAGGAGTCCGGCCGCTCCAGCAGCGCCGCGACCGGAGCCGCCCCGGCCGGTTCCACCACCAGCTTCAACCGCTCCAGACCGAGTAGCAGGGCCCGGGACAGCGAGTCCTCGGAGACCGTCCGGACGCCGTCCGCCAGGGTGTTGACGATCTCGAACGGGACGTCCCCCGGCCGGCCGACCATGATCCCGTCCGCCATCGTGGCGAACCGTTCCAGCGTGACCGGGTGCCCCGCCGCCAGCGAGGGCGGGTACGCGGCCGCGGCCGCCGCCTGCACCCCGATCACCCGCACGTCCGGCCGCAGCGGCTTGACCGCCGCCGCGATCCCGGCCAGCAGCCCGCCGCCGCCCACCCCGACCAGGATGGTCCGCACCTCGGGGCACTGCTCCAGGATCTCCAGCCCGACGGTGGCCTGCCCGATCACGACGTCCCGGTGGTCGAACGGGTGGATGAAGACCGCGCCGCCCGACTCCGCGTACCGCTGCGCCGCCTGAAGCGTCTCGTCGACGGTCGCCCCGTGCAGCCGCACCTCGGCGCCGTACTCCCGGGTCGCGGCGATCTTCGGCAGCGGCGCGGACACCGGCATGAAGACGGTCGAGCGCACCCCGAGCAGCGAGGCGGCCAGCGCCACCCCCTGGGCGTGGTTCCCGGCACTGGCCGCGACCACCCCGCTCGCCCGCTGCACCGGCGAGAGGCCGGCGATCCGCACATACGCGCCGCGCAGCTTGAACGAGCCGGTGCGCTGGAGGTTCTCGCACTTCAGGTGGACGGGCGCACCGACCAGCGCGGAGAGGTGGCGGCTGCCCTCCATCGGCGTCACCCGGGCGACCCCGGCGAGCATCTTCTGGGCGCCGCGGACATCATCGAGGGTGATCGGCCAGCTGTGCATGACATCAGCCTAGGGGCCGGCGACACGCGGTTCGGGGACGTCGGCCCTGTTCCCGGGCTCGCCCGGCCCGCGTACGCTGCTGCTCCTGAGCCTTCCTCACCGCACGACGATCGTGAGCCGCGATGACGACGACCTCGCCCCAGGCCCCCGACCTCACCGACCCCGTGCACACCCAACTCCAGTACCAGCTGGCCCTGTTCGCCCGCCGCATGGAACAGGTCCGCGGCTCCGACGGGGTGGCCGCCCTGGTCCGGGCCGCCTACCTGCTGCTCGAACGGCTGGAGCGCCTCGGCCCCGCCAACGTCAAGGCGCTGGCCGACGCGCTGGGTGTCGACTCCTCCACCGTCACCCGGCAGGTCGCCCCGCTGGTCGCGGCCGGCCTGGTCGGCCGGGTGCAGGACCCGGCCGACCGGCGCGCCGTCCGGCTCGCGCTGACCCCGCTCGGCGCCGGACGGCTGGCCGAAGTCCGGGCCGGGAGAACCGAGTTGACCCGCCGGCTGGTCGACGGCTGGCCGCCCGAGGAGCAGCGGGCGTTCTGCGCCCTGCTGGCCCGCTTCAACCACTCCATGGAGGAGTACACGGCGGGCCGGCAGGGCGCCGGCGGCGCGTAGGGCCTCAGCCCAGCGCCTGCTTGAGGTCGGCCAGCAGGTCGTCGATCGACTCGATGCCGACGGAGACGCGCACCAGGTCGGCGGGCACCTCCAGCGCCGAGCCGGCCACCGAGGCGTGGGTCATCCGGCCCGGGTGCTCGATCAGCGACTCCACGCCGCCCAGCGACTCGCCGAGGGTGAACAGCTGCGCCCGGTTGCAGACCTCGACCGCCGCCTCCTCGCCGCCGTTGACCCGGAACGACACCATGCCGCCGAAGGCCTTCATCTGCTTGGCCGCGATGTCGTGGCCGGGATGCCCGGGCAGGCCCGGGTACAGCACCTGGCTGACCTTGGGGTGGCTCGCCAGCAGCTCGGCGACCTTCTCGGCGTTCGAGCTGTGCCGGTCCATCCGCACGCCGAGGGTCTTGATGCCGCGCAGCACCAGCCAGGCGTCGAACGGGCCGGAGACCGCGCCCATCGCGTTCTGGTGGTAGGCGACCTCCTCGCCGAGGCCCGCCTCGGCGATCACCAGGGCGCCGCCGACCACGTCCGAGTGGCCGCCCATGTACTTGGTGGTCGAGTGCACGACCACGTCGGCGCCGAGCGCGATCGGCTGCTGCAGGTAGGGGCTGGCGAAGGTGTTGTCGACCACCAGCAGCGCGCCGGCGCCGTGCGCGATCTCGGCCAGCGCGGCCAGGTCGGTGATGCCCAGCAGCGGGTTGGACGGGGTCTCCACCCACACCGCGCGGGTGTTGGGGCGCAGCGCCTCGCGGACGGTGGCGAGGTCCTGGGTGTTGGCCACGGAGAACTCGACGCCCCAGCGGGTCAGCACCTTGGCGAAGAGCCGGAAGGTGCCGCCGTAGGCGTCGTTGGGGATCACGATGTGGTCGCCCGGCTTGAGGATCGTGCGCAGCAGGGTGTCCTCGGCGGCGAGCCCGGAGGCGAAGGCGAGGCCGCGGGCGCCGCCCTCCAGCGCGGCGAGGCACTCCTCCAGCGCGGTGCGGGTCGGGTTGGCGCTGCGGCTGTACTCGTAACCGCCCCGCAGGCCGCCCACCCCGTCCTGCTTGTAGGTGGACACCTGGTAGATCGGCGTGACGACGGCCCCGGTCTGGGGGTCTGCTTCCTGACCCGCGTGGATGGCGAGGGTCTCGAAGCCCTGGGGAAGCTGGTACTCGGTCATGCTCCGAGCGTAGTCGGCGAACCGCCGGCCGCCCCCCGGAAGGCGCCGGCCGGTCCGCCGGGATGCCGCCGGGCGCCCGGAATCCCCGGCGCTCCGGCCGCGTTGGAACGTCCGCAACCCTCCCCGAACCGTTGGAGCAGGCCGTGCTGTTCAACCGCCACAAGACCTCGCTCGTCCCCGCCGACCAGGCGCTGCCCGGCCGGGAGACCCCGGCGTTCACGCTGCGCGAGCCGCACACCGTGCTCGGTCACCCGCTGACCGGCCCGTACCCCGACGGGCTGGAGGTCGCGGACTTCGGGCTGGGCTGCTTCTGGGGCGCCGAGCGGACGTTCTGGCGGCTGCCCGGCGTCTGGACGACGCTGGTCGGCTACCAGGGCGGCCACACCCCGAACCCGACGTACGAGGAGGTGTGCAGCGGCCTGACCGGGCACACCGAGGCGGTCCGGGTGGTGTACGACCCCTCGGTGGTCTCCTACGAGCGGCTGCTGAAGACCTTCTGGGAGGCGCACGACCCGACCCAGGGCAACCGCCAGGGCAACGACGTGGGCACCCAGTACCGCTCCGCGGTCTACACCCACTCCCCCGCCCAGGCCGCCGCCGCGACCGCCACCCGGGACGCCTTCCAGCCGGCCCTGACCGCGCTCGGCCTCGGCCCGATCACCACCGAGATCGCCCCGGCCGGCCCGTTCTTCCCGGCCGAGCCCTACCACCAGCAGTACCTCTCGGACGCCAAGAACCCCAACGGCTACTGCGGCCTCGGCGGCACCGGTGCCAGCTGCCCGATCGGGGTGGCCCGGACGGACGCCTGACCGCCGTCACTCAGGGTTCCCGACCCGGGTGCCGGAGGCGCAGACTGGAAGGACCGGTTGGGCGGCCGCGTCACCGTCCCTGGTGGCGGGGCCGCCCCTGTCCCGAGGAGGACCTCATGGCCGGTCTCATCCGCAGGAACTTCGACACCGATCCCGAGGAGGTCCGCCCGTTCGAGGCGGACAAGGGCGAGTTGCGCCTGGTCAACCTGGACGGCGGCGCCGTCGGACGGGCGGTGTTCCAGCCCGGCTGGCGCTGGTCCGAGCACATCAAGCCGATCGCGAAGACGGACAGCTGCCAGTCGGCCCATGTCGGCTACGTCGTCTCCGGACGGATGAAGATCGTCATGGACGACGGCGAGGAGGCCGATTTCGGCCCCGGCGACTTCATGGTCTGCCCGCCCGGCCACGACGCCTGGGTGGTCGGCGACGAACCGGCGGTCGTCCTGGACTGGCAGGGCTTCGGCGAGTACGCCAAGCACTCCTGAGCGCCCGGCCGCACCCGGCCGGCGGTGCTCAGCCCCGCCGGACCTCGTGCATGAAGCACCCGAACTCCACCGCGCGGACGTGCAGCACGGCCACCTGCGGGTCGGCGAGCAGCCGCGCCGCGACCGCCTCGGCGGTCTCCGGCTCGACCAGCTCGCCGCCGAGGATGTGCCCGCGCCGGTCGTACGCGCGCACCACCCGCCGCCCGTGGTGGAAACCCTCCGGCCAGCCCCGGCCGGCCGGGCCGGCGCACGGACCGTCGTGCACGAAGACCGGGCCGAGTTCCTCGTACGGGCCGGGCTCGGCGCCCGTCCCGGCGGCCCAGCGCCGCAGCGGCGCGTAGCTCACCAGGGCGATCCGGTCGCCGGCCCGCGCCCTGGTCAGGCAGCAGCGCAGCGGGGCGCCGCCGGTCCCGTCGACCGAGCGCACGGGCGCCCGGCCGGCGTCGTCACGCACCAGCAGGGCCTCGTGGACGGCGGGGTCGATCGGGCGGACGGTCAGCACGGACGGGGCGGTGGAGGTCGTCGTCATGCCCCCACCCTCCCGGTGCGGATCGCCGGCACACCGGCGGATTTCGGCCGTCGCGTTCGGCGCCGGGCCCAGGTGCATCCCGGACACCAGGGTCCGCTCGCCGTCGCCGGTGCTCTGCGTGGTGATGTCGGGCCGACTGTGGTCGAGGTTGCCGCTGGTGGCGTCGCGGCAGCCGAACGGCGCGCTCCAGCGCGGACTGCACGATGTCCCGGGCCCGGTGCGGATCGCCGGTCAGCAGCTCGGCCAGCCTGATCAGCTGGGGTCCGACGCCGACGACGAACGCGCTGAACTCGGCGTCCGGGCGCTCTCTCTGCTCGCGTTTCACACCCCCCTGACTCCTCGGGGGGCGGGGGAGGTTCTGTCCTCCCGGGCGGGAAATCGGGAGCGCCCGCCGGGGCGTCAGATCGCGCTGCCGGCCTTCCAGTCGGCCCAGCCCATGTTCCAGCCGTTGAGGCCGTTGGACGGCGCGACGGTCTTGTCGCCGGAGTTCACGACCTCGACCACGTCGCCGATCATCGAGCTCTTGTAGAACTTGTAGCCGTCCGCGCTCGCGTCCTGGCCGCCCTTGACGTCGCGCAGACCGACGCAGCCGTGGCTGGTGTTCTGGCTGCCGAAGATCGACGACGGGGACCAGTAGTTGCCGTGGATGAAGGTGCCGGAGGTGCTGAGCCGCATCGCGTGCGGCACGTCCGGGATGTCGTACTCGCTGCCGAGGCCGACGGTCTGCGAGTTCATCCGGGTCTGCTGGTACTGCTCGGTGATCACCATCCGGCCGCCCCAGGTGCGGTACTCGGGCGAGCCGCCGGAGATCGCGTAGACGGCGCTGACCTGGCCGTCCGTGGTGACGGTGAGCTTCTTGGTGGCGAGGTCGGCGACGCTGGTCTGCGCGCGGCCGATGGTGAAGCGGACGTCCTTGGACTGGGTGCCGTAGACGCCCTTGGCGCCCTGCACGTCCTTCAGCCGGAGCTTGACGGTCACCTTGGTGCCCTTGGCCCAGTACTCCCGCGGCCGGAAGTCGAGGCGGGTGCTGGAGAACCAGTGCCCGACGATCTCGACGCCCGGCTCGGCTATCACGGTGATCGCCTGCTGGACCGCCTTGCGGTCGGTGACCGGCTTGCTGAAGTTGATCGAGACCGGCATGCCGACGCCGACGACCGAGCCGTCCTCGGGGGTGAAGTAGCCGACGAAGGTGTTGGCCGGCGTCGCCGTGGTGAAGACGGCGTTGGCGTCGGCCTCCAGCTTCTCCTTGTCGAAGGCGACCGCGGACACCGTGTACTTGGTGCCGCTGGCCGGGGCGGCGGCGGAGGTCCAGACGGTGCCGTCGGCGGACAGCTCGCCGGCCAGCGCCTTGCCGGTGGAGTCGGCGACCTTGACCGTGGTGAGGGCGCCGCCGGCCACGGCGACCCGGACCGGCTCGCTGAAGCTGGCGGCGGTGGCGCCGTCGGCCGGAGTGACGGTGATCACGGCGGCCGAGGTCTTCGGAGTCGGGGTGCTGGAGGCGGTGGGCGTGGGCTGCGCGCCGCCGGTGGCCGTACCACCGGTGCCGCCGGTGCCGCCGGTGCCGCCGCCCGCAGTGCCCGATCCGCCGTCGCCGCCGGTGCCGGTGCCGGAGGCGGCGCCGGCTTCGGTGCTCTTGCTGTCGTTGCAGGCCGCCAGCAGCAGGACCGGGGCGCCGATCAGGCCCGCCAGTACGCCACGTCGGCTCCAGCTGCTCCCGGCCGCTCGGCCCCGACCTTCCCGTGCCGTCACGTCGCCCACTCCCTGCTGATCATCCGGGCATTACGGATACAGAAACGCAATCCGTGCGTTCACGGTTCCATCACCAACGATCTGCGATCGTACGAGAATCCGAAACTCGGCGCCAAATATGGACAAATGCCCGGTCTGCGGACAGCAGACCGGGCATTCACGGGCTGTGACGGGCGCGCCTTACTCGGCGGGCTCCTCCACGGTGTACTCGTCCCACTCGTCACCCTCCGGGTCGAAGTCGGTCTTCGCCGACTCCCAGGTCGCCGAGGCGAGCTCGACCCCCGGGACGTCGCCGAGCAGCGCCACCGGGTCGATGAAGTGCGCGAGCGAGCCCGACGGGTCCACCTCGATGGCGTCGACGGACTGCGCGCGCTCGTCGTCGTCGAGGTACTCGTCGTCCGCCACCTGCTGGAGGGCCGCCGCCTTGAGGGCGCCCTCGTCGGTGATCTCGGCGATGAGCTCGATGCTGAGCCGGACGTACCGCGGGGTGTCCTGGCCGGTCGTGTCAGTGCTGGTCATGGCAGTGAGATTACGGGAAGGCGGCCATGTCAACGTGCAGAACGTGGGCGGGGCCGGTCCCCTCCGGAGAGGGAACCGGCCCCGCCGCCTCCGCCGGGCTCCCCCACCCGGGAGCCGCGGAGACGCGCCAAGCGGCGCGGTCGCCCGGGGAGCCGCCACACCCTGGCGGCCGGCCGGGGCCGGGCAGGGGCGGGACGACGGCGTCTCCGCGGGCAGGGACACCACCGGCCGGTCAGGACCGACCGACGTGCCCGAGACGGGCCGCGCCGCCGGGGAGCCGCTCCCGGTCGTCGCCACCGTCTCGCTCGGCGTCTTGCCGTGAGCACAACGATGGCGCAGCCGTGTTAAGCCCGTGCTGCACGGAGATGACGCCGGTGTACCAGTTCGCCCGGAAACGGAGGCTCCGCCCCCGGGTGCTCAGCCGCCGGGTCGGGGTCGGCGGCTGACCCGGCCTCAGTGCCCGGCGCGGCTGCCGGTCAGGAAGCCCAGCAGGTCCTGGCGGGTGACGATGCCCTGCGGCTTGCCCTCCACCAGCACCACCGCGGCGTCGGCCTTCTCCAGCACCGTCATCAGGTTGGTGACGGTCTCGCCCGAGCCGACCACCGGCAGCGGCTTGGACATCACCTTGTCCAGCGTGTCGGTCAGCTGGATGTCGCCCGCGAAGACGCCCTCCAGCAGCAGCTTCTCCACCACCGAGCCGATCACCTCGCCGGCCATGATGTCCGGGTGACCGGCGCCCGGCGAGACCACCGGCATCTGCGAGACGCCGTACTCGCGCAGCACCCGGACCGCCTCGGAGACCGTCTCGTTGGGGTGCATGTGGACGAACTGCGGGATGCCCTCGTGCTCGATGGCGTCCTTGCGGGCCAGCACCTCGCCGATGTGCGCCTCGTCGGTGGCGGACGGCAGGAAGCCGTAGTCGGCCATCCAGTCGTCGTTGAAGATCTTCGACAGGTAGCCGCGGCCGCCGTCCGGCAGCAGCACCACGACGACGTCGTCCGGGCCGAGCTCGCGGGCCACCTCCAGCGCGGCGACGACCGCCATGCCGCAGGAGCCGCCGACCAGCAGGCCCTCCTCCTTGGCCAGGCGGCGGGTCATCTGGAAGGAGTCCTTGTCGGAGACGGCGACGATGCCGTCCGCGACGGTGCGGTCGTAGGCGGTCGGCCAGAAGTCCTCACCGACGCCCTCGACCAGGTACGGCCGGCCGGTGCCGCCCGAGTAGACCGAGCCCTCCGGGTCGGCGCCGATCACCTTGACCTTGCCGCCGGAGACCTCCTTCAGGTAGTTGCCGGTGCCGGAGATGGTGCCGCCGGTGCCGACGCCCGCCACGAAGTGGGTGATCCGGCCCTCGGTCTGCTCCCACAGCTCCGGACCGGTGGAGTGGTAGTGCGAGGCCGGGTTGTCCGGGTTGGAGTACTGGTCCGGCTTCCAGGCGTTCGGCGTCTCGCGGACCAGGCGGTCGGAGACGTTGTAGTACGAGTCCGGGTGCTCGGGGGCCACGGCGGTCGGACAGACGACCACCTCGGCGCCGTAGGCGCGCAGCGTGTTGATCTTGTCGGTGGAGACCTTGTCGGGGCAGACGAAGATGCACTTGTAGCCCTTCTGCTGGGCCACGATCGCCAGGCCGACACCGGTGTTCCCGGAGGTCGGCTCGACGATGGTGCCGCCCGGCTTGAGGGCGCCGGAGGCCTCGGCGGCCTCGATCATGCGCATCGCGATGCGGTCCTTCACCGAGCCGCCGGGGTTGAAGTACTCGACCTTGGCGAGCACGGTCGCGCTGATCCCCTCGGTGACCTTGTTCAGCTTGACCAGCGGGGTGTTGCCGACCAGGTCGATGATCGAGTTGTGGTACCGCACGGGGGGTCCTCCCGGTCTGTGGGCATGCAATGGCGCTTTCGGTACTGCAAAGCCTAGGCCGTACCACGCGCCCCGGAGGGCCCTCGCGCCCCACGAACGGACCACCCCCGTCGTAGGCCGGGGCGATCGCGGGTACTAGGGGTGTACACGCATCGGGAGCGGCCCTTCACCGGGTGGCACGAGGACGCGAAGGGGGCACCGGATGCCGACGGCACAGGAGTCACGGGCCCGGGTGGCCCGCCGGATCGCCACCGCGGCGGCGTACGGCGGCGGCGGGCTCGGCGTACTGGGCGTGGGCCTGGTGGGCCTGCTGCTGACCGAGAGCAAACTGGCCGTCCAGGCCATCGGCATCCTGGAGGGCACCCCGCCGAAGGCCGACGGCGTCTACGGCGAGGCGTTCGCCGACACCTCCGCCGCGCCGCAGCCGCCGCTGGTGCTGGCCTTCCTCGGTGACTCCACCGCGGCCGGCCTGGGGGTGCTGCGGGCCCGCGAGACACCGGGCGCGCTGCTCGCCGCCGGACTCGCCTCGGTCGCCGAGCGCCCGGTCCGGCTGGTCAACGTGGCGTTCTCCGGCGGCCGCTCCGCCGATCTGGCCGGCCAGCTGGACCAGGCCTTGGCGCACCGGCCCGACATCGCCGTGATCATGGTCGGCGCCAACGACGTGACCCGGCACAGCCCGGCCCAGCTCGCGGTGCGCCAGCTCGGCGAGACGGTCGCCGCGCTGCGCGCCCGCGGCTGCCAGGTGGTGGTCGGCACCTGCCCGGACCTCGGGACGATCAAGCCGGTCCGCCCGCCGCTGCGCTGGGTGGCCCGCCGGCTGAGCCGCCAGCTGGCCGCCGCGCAGACCATCGCCGTGGTGGAGGCGGGCGGCCGGACGGTCTCGCTCGGCTCGCTGCTCGGGCCGGAGTTCGCGGCCCGGCCGGAGATGTTCGCCGCCGACCGCTACCACCCCTCGGCCCAGGGCTACGCGACCGCCGCGATGGCCGTGCTGCCCTCGGTCTGCTCCGCGCTGGACCTCTGGCCGCAGGAGGACCGGCCGGACGGGACGGTCCCCGGCGAGGCCGTCCTGCCGGTGGCGGTGGCCGCGGCGGCCGCGGCCGGACGGTCCGGCTCGGAGGTGGCGGCGGTCGGCGGCGAGGCGGGCGCGGCCGGGCGCTGGGCGCTGCTGCGCCACCGGCTGCGGGTCGGCATGCCGGGCTCCGGAGCCGCCGCGGAGGCCCCCGCCGGGGGCCGCCCGACCGGCGGGAACACGTCGGCCAGCTCACACACCGGGGCGGATGACGACTGAACTACCAGACGGTAACTTTCCTCCCGGACGCCTGTCCGCCCGCCACTCAGCGAGGAGCCCGCCATGCCCGAAGCCGTCATCGTCAGCGCCACCCGTTCGCCGATCGGCCGGGCCTTCAAGGGCTCGCTGAAGGACGTCCGCCCGGACGACCTGACCGCGCACATCATCCAGGCCGCCCTGGCCAAGGTGCCGCAGCTCGACCCGCGCGAGATCGACGACCTGATGCTCGGCTGCGGCCTGCCCGGCGGCGAGCAGGGCCACAACCTGGCCCGCATCGTGGCGGTGCAGATGGGCATGGACTACCTGCCCGGCGCCACCATCACCCGCTACTGCTCCTCCTCGCTGCAGACCACGCGGATGGCGCTGCACGCGATCAAGGCCGGCGAGGGCGACGTCTTCATCTCGGCCGGCGTGGAGACCGTCTCGCGCAGCGTGCACGGCACCTCGGACGGCCTGCCGGGCACCATGAACCCGCTGTTCGACGAGGCCCGGGCGCGCACCGCCAAGCGCGCCGAGGAGGGTGGCGGCGAGTGGCACGACCCGCGTGAGGACGGGCTGCTGCCGGACGCCTACATCGCGATGGGCCAGACCGCCGAGAACCTCGCCGCGCTCAAGGGCATCACCCGCGCCGAGCAGGACGAGTTCGGCGTGCGCTCGCAGAACCTCGCCGAGGCCGCCATCGAGGCCGGCTTCTGGGAGCGCGAGATCACCCCGGTCACGCTGCCGGACGGCACCGTGGTCGGCAAGGACGACGGCCCGCGCGCGGGCGTCACCCTGGAGGGCGTCTCCGGCCTGAAGCCGGTGTTCCGCCCGGACGGCACCGTGACCGCCGGTAACTGCTGCCCGCTGAACGACGGCGCCGCCGCGCTGGTCGTCATGTCCGACACCAAGGCCCGCGAGCTGGGCATCACCCCGCTCGCCCGGGTGGTCTCCACCGGGGTCAGCGCGCTCTCCCCCGAGATCATGGGCTACGGCCCGGTCGAGGCGTCGAAGCAGGCGCTCAAGCGGGCCGGCCTGAGCATCGGCGACATCGACCTGGTCGAGATCAACGAGGCCTTCGCCGCCCAGGTGATCCCGTCCTACCGGGACCTGGGCATCGACCTGGACCGGCTGAACGTCAACGGCGGCGCGATCGCGGTCGGCCACCCCTTCGGCATGACCGGCGCCCGGATCACCACCACCCTGATCAACTCCCTGCAGTGGCACGACAAGCAGTTCGGCCTGGAGACCATGTGCGTCGGCGGCGGCCAGGGCATGGCGATGGTCATCGAGCGGCTCAGCTGACCCGCTTCCCCCCTCCGCCGGTCAACCCCGAAGGGTCCAGACCACCCATTTGGAGTGACGCAGCGTAATTGAGGGCCGGATCACACCGAGAGGTCGATCCGGCCCTCTTTTCTGTCATTTCCGCACCGGAAATCGACGGTGCGGAGCGGATCAACTCCGCAGCGTAGAGCGGGACTACCTAACAATTTGGGGACAAGAGCGAAAGTCACTGACAAAGTGGACATTCGCCACTGCGGCAACAGGGCCGGATGCGGCACTGTGGAGGCGTAACCCCGTTCCACTCCTCGCTAGGAGTACGTTCCGTGAGCGCCGTCTACACCATCCTGCTGCTGATCCTGATCGCCGTGTCGACCGCCGTGCTGCTCCACCTCCGGGGAATCTCCCGCCGGCTGGACGCGCGGGCCGCCGCCGCCCCGGCCGTCGACGAGGCGGCGATACGCCGGGCCGTCGCCGACGCGCTGGCCGCCGACCGCGAGCGGGAGATCACCGAGGCCCGGACGTTCTGGGCCGAGCAGGAGGCCCGCGCGGCCGAGGACGCGCCACTGTTCGACTCCCCCTTCGCCAGCGTCTTCAACACCACCGACGAGTGGCCGCTCTTCTTCCCCCGCCCGACCGGGCCGAGCGAGGCGGCCGACAACGCGGGCACCATGGACCCGGAGTTCGGCGAGGCGCTGCGCTCCGCGCTGGAGGACCTGATCAACGAGGGCGGCGTCCGCCCGGCCGAGCCCGACACCGAGGGCGGCGCCCCGCTGCGCCCCGGCCACCCGGCCGGCGCCCCGGCCGGCGAGACCGCCGGTGACGCCCGGGCCCGCCGCGAGGCCGATCTGCTGGCCACCGGCCTGGAGGCCGGACTGCTGGACGCCGAGTCGGCCGTCGAGGAGGCCCCGGTCGCCGCGCCCGACCCGCGCCGCCACCCCTCGCACCCCGACTTCGTCCCCAGCCAGGCGCCGTCCCGGGAGTGGACCGACACCCGGCTGAGCACGCTCGCCGAGGAGGGCGTCGCGCTGATCGACGTCCGGCCCGGCCCGCTCGGCACCCTGGACGTGTACGCCTTCGCCGACGGCACCACGCTCTGCGTGGCCCCGGGCGACCGTGAGGCCGCGTACCGGCTGATCGACGCCGTCCGGGCCGACGAGGACGTCCGGCTGCTCGGCGGCTCGCGGTTCTCCGGCTCCTACTCGCTGACCTTCTCCACCGACGAGGACGCCGTGTACGTGCTCGCCGACCGGGTGGTGGCCAGCATCTGACCCGACGCGCCAGACAGGCCGAGGGGCCGACCGGATCAAGGGGTTACCGATCCGGTCGGCCCCTCGGCTTCTTCCGGGTGCCGTGGGCCGTGTGCCGGGTGGTCAGAACCGTCGGGCGGTCAGACGGCCGCCGTGGTCTCCGCGAGCCACCGCAGGGCCCGTTCCCGCACCGCCTCCGCCGTCGCCGGCCCGTCCGGCAGCGCCACCGCGGCGGCCGCGGGCAGCACGGCCAGCGCCGCCGCCAGGTCGTGGCCGACCACCGCGAGCTGGTCGCCGACGGCGAACGCCCCGGCGTCCGGCAGCTCGTGCGGCGACCCGCCGTCCACGCCCCCGTCCGCGCCGCCGTCCGGCCGTACCGCCTCGGCGGCCTGCGCCGCCGCGGCCAGCCGGCGGGCCAGCGCCAGCCCGGCCGCCGCCCGCGAGGGGTGCCCGGGGACGGCGCCCAGCAGCCGGCTCTGCGGCATCGAGCGGAACCGGTCCGCCAGCGCGTCGACGGCTGCTACCAGGGTGTTCTCATCGGACGTCTCGGACATGCCGCGAGCATACGGGGCGCGGACGCGGAAAGCCGCCGGGCCCCGGAGCGGGTGGCTCCGGGGCCCGGCGGCAGTGATGGTGCGACGGAGGATCAGTCGTCGCCGCGCAGGATCGCGATCAGCCGCAGCATCTCGACGTAGATCCAGACCAGCGACAGGGTGAGCCCGAAGGCGGCCCGCCAGGCCTCCTTCTGCGGGGCGCCGTGCGCGATGGCCTCCTCGACCGCGGCGAAGTCCAGCGAGAGGAAGAAGGCGCCCAGGCCGATGCCGATCAGGCCGACCACGATGCCCAGCGGGCCGGAACGCAGCCCCATGTCGGCGCCGAACATCGACGCGACCAGGTTGATCAGCATCAGCAGCACGAAGCCCATGGCGATCGCGATGCCGATCCGGGTGTAGCGCGGGGTGACCCGGATCCGGCCGGTCTTGTAGGCGATCAGCATCGCCGCGAAGACCGCCGCGGTACCCAGCACCGCCTGGATCGCGATGCCCGGCCACATGGTGTTGAACACCTTGGTGATCGCCCCGAGCGCGAAGCCCTGGAGGCCCGCGTAGAGCAGGATCAGCGGCGGGCTGACGCTCCGCTTGAACGAGATCACCATGCCGATCACGAAGGCGATCAGCGAGGCGCCGCCGGCCAGACCGAAGTTCCGCTCCGGCAGGGCGAACCAGGCCAGGCCGCCGGCCGCGACCAGGGTCAGCAGCGTCATCGCGGTGCGCGCGACCACGTCGTCGAGCGTCATCCGGCCGGTCGCCAGCGGACCGGCGGACGGCGCGTTGTACATCTCGGCGAGCTGCGCGTCGGTCAGCGGCGCCTCGCCCTGGGGCTGCTGGGCGGCGTAGGGGCTGTTCGCGTACGGGTTGTTGCCGTACGGATTGTTGCCGTAGGGGTTGGTGGCGTACTGGCCCCCGGCCGGCGGGGTCTGGGTGGTCCCGAAACCCGCGTAGCCGGACTCGCGGGTGAAGGACCCCTCCCGCGAGAAGACCGGGTTGCTGCTTCTCATTGCTCATTCCCTCCGTGGCGGCACTGCACCGCCCGAACCACCAGGGTAATGGCTTGGCAAAGGAATCGGCATCCGCCGCGAGAAGGATTCGGCCGCTACTCCGGCGGGGACGCCCTTCGGCGTCCCCGCGAGCAAGCACGTGCCCAGAGCCGGACTCGAACCGGCACGGCCTTTCGGCCAAGCAGTTTTAAGCTGCCCGTGTCTGCGTTCCACCATCTGGGCGTCCTGCGGACCCGGCCCCGCCGACGGAGCGGAGAGCAACGCTCCGCCGCCCGCGCGGGCCACCCCTGAGCCTAGTCGCCCGGCCTCCTCTTTCGCATGTTCCAAGGCGGGGAAGTTGTCATGTTTCCTTGCCATCTGACGAACAGTTCGTGATTTGGCCACCGAACCCGCTCGTTCCGGCCACCGCCCTTCCGGTCAGGGTTCGTGTCATACCGCAGGAGGAGGGCGCCACCTGGGCGTACGCCCAGCGGTGGTCGGGCCAACCGTCCGGCGGAGCGACGAGAAACCATGATCACCCGGCGGAGCATGGAGATACGGCCGGACAGCCCTGGAAGGGCACGGCCGCCCGAGCTTTTCTTTCCGCGCCGCACCCACGGCGGCGCGCCCCCTCTCTGCCGAGCCCCGAGGAGCACCCCCGTGACCACGTCGACCGCAACCGCCGTCCGTACCGGCCGGGCGGCCGCCCGCGCCACCGGCCTGAACAAGGTCTACGGGGAGGGGGAGACCCGCGTCGTCGCCCTCGACAACGT